>NZ_JBYTEK010000043.1:0-22661 GCF_058783335.1 Stenotrophomonas sp. FW305-C-20-S1
GTCTGTTTCGTCGGCAGCGTCAGATGTGGAGAAGAGACAGGCACTACCCTGCTGCTTCTGCTCTCGCCTTTGATGTCGCCTCCGCGCCGGCGCGTGGACCTGTCCTGCGTGGGCGGACCTGCATGGGCCCATCCGCCCACGCGACCCCGGGGCAGTCAACGCGCCGACAGCGCCCTCTTTTCAACCACCCCGCTTGACCTCAACCAATGTTGAGGTGCGATAACAGTCTCCCCACGGCCATACCCCTGGCCTTCCCCACGGAGACTGTCTCGATGCCGTACTCGCTTCCCGCCCTCCCCTATGCCTACGACGCCCTCGAGCCGCACTTCGATGCGCGCACGATGGAGATCCATCACAGCAAGCATCACCAGGCCTACGTCAACAACCTCAATGCCGCGCTGGAACAGGCGGGCCTGCCGGCACAGCCCGTGGAAACCCTGATCGCCGACCTCGACGCCCTGCCCGAATCGATCCGCGGTGCAGTGCGCAACAACGGCGGCGGCCACGCCAACCACAGCCTGTTCTGGACCGTGCTCAGCGCCAATGGCGGCACCGCCGATGACGAGCTTGCCGCGGCCATCGATCGCGACCTCGGTGGCTACGACGCCTTCAAGGAAACCTTCAGCAAGGCCGCGCAGACCCGGTTCGGCAGTGGCTGGGCGTGGCTGACCGTCGATCGCGATGGCCGCCTGCAGGTCGAGAGCAGCGCCAACCAGGACAGCCCGCTGATGGGCGCGGCGGTGGGCGCCTCCGGCAACACCCCGATCCTTGGCCTGGATGTCTGGGAGCACGCCTACTACCTGCATTACCAGAACCGTCGCCCGGACTACATCTGCGCGTTCTTCAACCTCATCAACTGGGCCGAGGTCGGCCGGCGCTACCACCAGGCCAGGGCAGCATGAACGCGGACTCCGGTGCATACGCCGGGCCGTGGGCGGGGGTGTTCCCCGCTCCGGCACCGGTGCCATCGGTCAGCCTGCCACCGCGTGCGCTGCGGCGGTTGCTCGGCCATTTCCCTACCGGCGTGGCGATCGTCTGCGCCCGCGACGCACAGGGAAAACCGCAGGGGCTGACCATCAACTCGTTCGTGCCGATCTCGCTGCAGCCGCCACTGGTGCTGTGGAACCTCGCCCTGCATGCGCAGAGCCTGTCCACGTTCCAGCGCGCCACCCGCTTTGCGATCAGCGTGCTCGGCGCTGGCCAGGAAGCCCTGGCGCGCCGGTTCGCCGATCCGCAGGTGCGCCATCGATTCACCGATGTGCCCTTGCTGGACGACGGCGAAGACGCGCCACCGCGTATCGCCGGTGCCGTGATCCATCTCACCTGCACCCGCCACGCGCAGTGGCCGGTCGGCGATCACCTGTTGCTGGCCGGGCGCATTGTCGATGTGCAGGAAGCAGGCGGTGCACCACTGCTGTTCCATCGCGGCCGCTTCCAGGCGGGACCGGTGGAAACCCTGCTGGAGGTGCGCTGATGGACATCGAAACGCTGGAGAGGATGCTTGCCGCCGGCAAGGACAGCGCACTGCTGCGCTTTGGCCTGGGCAAGAGCTGGCTGGATGCCGGCGACCCGGTGCGCGCAGCCACCCATCTGGGCCGCTGCGTGGTGCTGGACCCGGACTATTCGGCGGCGTGGAAGCTGCTGGGCAAGGCCTGGCTGGCCGGTGGCCAGCCGCAGGCGGCGCGCGAAGCGTGGCAGCGCGGGCTCAGCGTGGCCGGCAGCAAGGGCGACCAGCAGGCCCGCAAGGAAATGCAGGTGTTCCTGCGCAGGCTCGATCGCGATTCACCTGCGCTGTTGGCGAAGGCCGGCTGAAGACTCAGCCGGCGTTGGCCGACGCCGGTGCCGGCATGATGTCCGGCATCGGCAGGCGGCGCGGCTTGCTCGGGAACGCGTGGCGCAGGATCCGCCAGACCACCTGGGTGAACTGCCGCGGCAGCGAGCCGTTGTTGTAGTGCTGGCCGTAGCGCCGGCAGATTTCCTTCACTTCCTTGGCGATGGCCGCATAGCGGTTGGCCGGCAGGTCCGGGTAGAAGTGGTGCTCGATCTGGTGGCTGAGGTTGCCCGACAGCACGTTGATCACGAAACCGCCGCTGATGTTGGACGAACCGCGCAGCTGGCGCAGGTACCAGTGGCCACGCGATTCATTGCGCAGGCATTCCTTCGGGAAGGTTTCCGATTCGGCGGTGAAGTGGCCGCAGAAGATGATCACGTAGGTCCAGATGTTGCGCAGGCCGTTGGCCACCATGTTGCCCAGCATCACCGGCAGGAAGAACGGACCGGCCAGCAGCGGGAAGAACACGTAGTCCTTCAGCACCTGGCGGATCATCTTGCGGGCCACCGGACGGGTCTGCAGCCACATCGCACGGCTGCTGATGCGGCCCTTGAACCAGCGCCCCAGGCGCAGGTCCTGCGCCGCCACGCCCCACTGGAACAGCAGCGCGAAGATCGGTGCGATGATCGGCTGCAGCAGGTAGAACGGCTTCCAGCGCTGTTCCGGGAAGATGCGCAGCAGCCCATAGCCGATGTCATCGTCCATGCCACGCACGTTGGTGTAGGTGTGGTGGCGGAAATTATGGGTCTTGCGCCAGTTGTCGGCGGTGGCAACGATGTCCCATTCGTAGGTGTTGCCGTTGAGCTTGGGATCGCCGGTCCAGTCGTACTGGCCGTGCATCACGTTGTGGCCCAGTTCCATGTTTTCCAGGATCTTGGCCAGCGCCAGCAGCAGCGTGCCGGCGATGCAGGCCGGCCACAGCAGCGGCGCCCAGAACAACGGAGAGAACGCGCCCAGGAACAGCAGGCTGCGGCCGAGCACGCCGGACCAGCGCACAGCCGCTGCGACGCGGCGGATGTAACGGGTGTCGGAGGCGCCGAGGCTGCCGATCACACGGTCGCGGATCGCATCGAGTTCCTCACCAAACGTCTGCATCTCGGCAGGGCTCAGGGCACGGTCGGTAGCGCGGGTCATGGCAGCGGAGTCCTCAGAGATCCAGGGTCAGGTCGGTGGTCGGCGCGCTCACGCAGATCCGCACCGGCACGGCCGTTTCGGACTGGGTATCGCCGGTGCGCAGGTGGCGGGTGGTGCCACTGACGCGTTCACAGGTACAGCTGTTGCAGATGCCCATGCGGCAGCCGTGCTTGGGCGCGATGCCCTGCGCCTCCAGGCTCTCCAGCAACGAGCGGCCACGCGGCACGATCAGCCGCCGGCCGCTGCGGGCCAGGGTCAATGCGACCTCACCCAGGCTGTCGGCATCACTGAGTGCCGCAGGCGGCGTAAAGGCTTCAGCCTGGAAACCGGCCACCTGCTGCGCCAGCCGCGTGCGCGCAGCGGCAACGAAGCCATCCGGGCCACAGGCCAGCACATGGCGCTGCGCCAGCGGGGTGTCGTCACCGGCAACGGCCAACGTGTGGCTATCGATGCGCGCGGCCGGCACCTCGCCTTCGCGGGTGGTCAGCAGATGCACGCGCAGGTTCGGGTTCGCTGCGGCCAGCGCCTGCAGTTCATCACGGAACTGGAACGCCGCGGCGCTGCGCTCCCAGTAGAACAGGTCGACCGGCGCCGCCAGCGGGCGCTGGCAGGCGTCGCGCAGCAGGCTGCGCATGGGCGTGATGCCGCTGCCTGCCGCCAGCAGCAGTACCGGCGCTGCGGCGGGCATGTGGAAATCACCGAAGGCCGCATCCAGCCGGAACAGGTCGCCTGGCTTGGCATGCGCTACCAGATGCTGGCTGACCTTGCCGCCTTCCACCGCCTTGACGGTAATGGCCAGCTCACGACGGCCCAGGCGGGTCGGGCTGTAGCTGCGGCGCAATACACGCCCCTCAAGCTCGACGCCCAGGGTGACGTGCTGGCCGGCGCGCATCCCGGCCCAGTGCCGGTTGCAGCGCAGGACCAGGGTGGCGGCGCCCTCGCCGGCCGGCTCGCGCCGTACCAGGCGGGCCATCGGCTCACGCAGGGTCCACAACGGATTCAGCTGGCCCGCCCAGAAGTCGAACAGCGACGGCGACAGCCAGCGGTACGGGGAAAACAGGGAAGGACGGACGACAGCGCTCATGGATGCACTATACGGCCGCACACACAGCTGTGTATACATGTGTATATTGCACCGGATTGGGTATGATTCAGCCTTGCCCCTCCGGAAGTACCATGGCCGCCGCCACCGTTCTGTCTCCGCCTGAAGATGTCAGCAGCCCGGCCCGCCGTACGGTGAGCCGCGAGGATCTGCTGGCCGCCGCGTTGAAACTGATCGGCCCGCATCGCAGCCTCTCCACCCTCAGCCTGCGCGAAGTCGCGCGCGAGGCGGGCATCGCACCCAACAGCTTCTACCGCCAGTTCCGCGACATGGACGAACTGGCCGTCGCCTTGATCGACGTGGCTGGGCGCTCGCTGCGCACCATCATCGGTGAAGCCCGCCAGCGCGCTACGTCCAGCGCCACCAGCGTGGTACGCGTGTCGGTGGAAACCTTCATGGAACAGCTGCGTGCCGACGACAAGCTGCTGCACGTACTGTTACGCGAAGGCGCGGTCGGCTCGGACGATTTCAAGCACGCGGTCGAACGCGAACTGCACTACTTCGAAGAAGAACTGCAGCATGACCTGGTGCGCCTGGCCGCACTGGATGGCGCGGTGCTGTACAAGCCGGAACTGGTGTCGATGGCGATCACCCGGCTGGTGTTTGCGATGGGCGCTTCGGCCATGGACCAGCCCCCTGAGAACGATCCGGAACTGGTCGAACAGATCTCCACGATGATCCGCATGATCATCGTCGGCGCGCGCACTCCCGCCGCCTTCCGCCGCGGCTGACCCCTTCCGGTGCATGACCACCGGCACGCTTGCGCGCGCATTGTGTAATGTTATAACACTTGCGTTCGAGTAAAGGCCACGGTTCACGCACGCGTCGAGACCCTGATATAGCAATTGCTATGTTGATGACCATCTGCTTTCATGTGCGCCAGCCAGGTCGCCCTCGCCGCCCTCCCTCCCCAAGGACGACGCCCTCATGCGCATTGCTGCCTCCCTTCTCCGCCGGCTGCCGCTGGCTGCCGGTATCGCCGCCGCCCTGCCGGTGACCGCATTCGCCGCACCGCCTTCGCCTACCGAGCTGGACCGCGTGCAGGTGAAAGTCAGCACGGCCACCCGCAGCGAACGCCTGCTGTCGGACGTGCCGATCCGCACCGAGGTACTGCGCAAGGAGGACATCGCCCTGCGCGCCGCCACCGACTTCTCCCGCGCGGTCGAGCTGATCAACGGCCTGCGGGTGGAGAGCAACTGCCAGAACTGCAACACCAGCGAAGTGCAGCTGCTGGGCCTTCCCGGTGCCTACAACCAGCTGCTGTTCGATGGCATTCCACTGTTGTCCACGCTGGGCAGTGTGTATGGGCTGGAACAGATTCCCGCCGGCTTCGTCGACCGCATCGAAGTGGTCAAGGGCGGTGGTTCGTCGCTGTACGGGCCGGGCGCCGTAGCCGGTGTCATCAATCTGGTTCCGCCGCTGCCGGCACGCAGCGGCGGCCATGTGCAGGCGGGCGTGGATGTTCTGAAGGGCACGCCGCAGAAGAACGCCGACGTGCGCCTGGATCTGGTCGCCAGCGAAGCCGACGCGGGACTGTCGGTGATCGCCCAGCGCAACTGGAACAGCGGCATCGACTACAACGGCGACGGCTATACCGAGATCACCCGCAAGAACCTCAAGGTCGGTGGCCTGCAGGCCTGGTATGCGCCCACTCCGGGCACGCGCCTGCGGTTGGACCTGCAGGTGACCGATGAGAGCCGTCGCGGTGGCAACCGCCTGGACCAGCCCGAACACCTGGCCAACATCGCCGAATCGCTGGACACGAACTACCGCCGCGGCAGCCTGTCATGGGACCAGGAGGTGAGCGGCGACGTCGACTTCCGCTTGGCCTATGCCTTCGCCGACATCGACCGCGACAGCTTCTATGGCGGACTCGGCGACGTGGTCACCGATCCGTCCGCACCCGGCTACGATCCTTCGCAACTGGACCCGAACGTACCGGGCAGCGCCGCATCACGCTCATGGCGCCAGTACGGGCGCACCCACAACCCGCTGCACTACATCGACAGCCAGTTGAACTGGCGGCTGGGTGCACACACGCTGGCGTTCGGCGTTCAGTACAAGCATGAGGGCCTGCGTGACGACAATCGCGATGGTGCCGGCCAGCGCCTGGCCGTGCTCGAGGATGCAACCTTCCACAACCTCGGCGCGTTCGTGCAGGACGAATGGAGCGTACGCGAGGACGTCGACCTGGTGCTGGGCGCGCGCGTGGACAAGAGTTCGGAACTGGACAGCGCCGTGTTCTCACCGCGTATCGCCCTGGCCTGGCAGGCCACGCCACGGCTGAAATGGCGAGCCGGCATCGCCACCGGCTTCCGTGCGCCGGAAATCTTCGTCGAGGATGTCCACGTCGATACCCTCGGCGGCGAGCAGGTGCGCGTGCGCAACACCCGTGGCCTGAAGGAGGAGCGCGCGCTGACCACCCTGTTCGGGTTCGACTGGCGCTCCGACCCGGCCGACCCGGTATGGAGCTGGGATGCCACCGCGTCCTACGCACGCATCCGCGATACCTTCGCGCTGGGTGAGATCCAGCGCGGCGATGATGGCCAGCTGACGCAGCTGCGCTACAACGCCTCCGGCTCGAACGTGCTGGGCGTGGAAACCAACCTCGGCTGGCAGCCCTCCCCGCAGTGGCGGCTGACTGCCGGCGCATCGTGGTACCGCTCGCAGTTCCGCGAGCCGCAGCGCATCTTCGACGACACCGCCGACGGCGGCGACACCGTCATCGACAGCCGCGACTATCTGAAAACCCCGCGCTGGACCGGCCTGGCCCAACTCAGCTGGATGCCGGCCGAGCCCTGGGAGACGTTCCTGGCGCTGCGCCACACCGGATCGATGCCGGTGCTCAACAACCGGCTGGGCGAGCTGCATCGCACCCGCGCCTTCCTGGTCACCGACCTCGGCGCGCGCTGGCATCGCCATCTGGGTGCGCAGGCACAGCAGGAAGTGTCGGTGGCGGCGGGGGTCAAGAACGTGTTCGACCAGCGGCAGAAGGATCTGGAAAGCGGTGCGCTGCGCGACAGCGATTACGTGTACGGTCCTCGCTTCGCCCGCTCGTGGTACGTCAACCTGCGCTATGCGTTCTAGCTGGCTGCCCGCGCTGTTGCTGGCACTGGCATGGCCGGCAGTGGCTGCCGACCTGCATGCGCAGGTCTCCGCCTCGCTGATGCGGCCTGAGCCACGTGCCCTGCGCCCGATGCAGTGGTCGCCACCGCCAACGCTGATCGCGCTGTACTTCGGCGCCGACTGGTGCGCGCCCTGCCACGCTTTCGTGCCGACCCTGCGCGGCGTGCGCGACGCGCTGCGCGAGGCCGGCGCCGATACCGAAGTGGTGTATGTCAGCCTGGATGAAAGCGAGGCGGCGTTGCGGCGCTACATGCACCTGCAGCAGATGCCGTGGCCGGTGCTGGACCCGCGTCGTGCGCAGCGCATGCCAGCGCTGCAGGCATTGGCGGGCCCGGCCCCGCCCAACCTGGTGCTGATCGATGCGCAGGGCACGGTGCTGGCCAATGGTTGGCAGGGGCGCCATTACCGCGGGCTGCAACCGGTATTGCAGGAATGGTGGAAGCGGGCATGTGCGCAACAGCAGGCGCACTGCCCCGATGACGGCGTTCAACCCCGGTAGCGCCGGGCCATGCCCGGCGAAATGCGTGAGGCTGCAACGCGCCCGCCGGGCTGACGTGGTGCTCGATGCCCTCGGCATCACGTCGCGCGGTATCCGGGTCCACGCCCAGCGCCAGCAGGAAGCGCTCCACGGTCTGGTGGCGCTGGCGGCTGGCATGGGCCAGCGCCTCGCCCTCCGGGGTCAGGAACACGCCGCGGTACGGGCGCTGCACCACCCAGCCATCGCGGGCCAGCCGGCGCAGCATCTTCGCCACGGTCGGCTGGGCCACACCGAGGCGGGTGGCGATGTCGACCTGGCGGGCCTCGCCGCCGTCGGCCAGCAGGTCGGAGATCAGCTCGACATAATCCTCCACCAGCTCCATCCGGTGTGCTTCGCGCACTTGCCGGAAGCTCTCGACCTGGCGCTCGGCCTCGATCAAGGGGGTGCTTTTCAGCGATGTCGAATCGTCCGTCTTGCCCACGCGTGTGCCTGTCCTGCAGTTGTCATCCGGGTGCGAACCTGAATTCTGGACCAGTGACGCAGTAAAGACGATTGTTTCACATTGCTATGCGATATAGCAGTGGCTATATTGGCAGCCATGAACACTGTCGCGCCCACCGACTCTCCGGCCTCCACCGCGGCCAGCCTGGGTGCGCTCAACGCGTCGATCGCCGTGCCCGAAAAGGGCCATTGGTGGTTCCGGCTGCTGGCGTTCCTGGGCCCCGGCTACATGGTGTCGGTGGGTTACATGGATCCGGGCAACTGGGCGACCGATCTCGCAGGTGGCTCACAGTTCGGCTATCTGCTGCTGTCGGTCATCCTGATCTCCAACCTGATGGCGGTGATCCTGCAGGCGCTGTCGGCACGGCTGGGCATCGCCACCGGCATGGACCTGGCGCAGGCCTGCCGTGCGCGCTACCCCAAGCCGGTGAACCTGGCGCTGTGGGCGTTGTGCGAAGCGGCGATCATCGCCTGCGACCTGGCCGAAGTGATCGGCACGGCCATCGCGCTGAAACTGTTGTTCGATCTGCCGCTGCTGTGGGGCGCGGTGATCACCGCGCTGGACACGCTGCTGGTGCTGCTGTTGATGAACCGCGGTTTCCGCGCGCTGGAAGCCTTCGTGATCGCACTGCTGCTGGTGATCTTCGGCTGCTTCATGGTGCAGATCGCGCTGGCCGCGCCGCCGGTGATGCAGGTGCTGGGCGGTTTCATTCCGCGCGCGCAGGTGGTCACCGATCCGCGTGCGCTGTACATCGCCATCGGCATCATCGGTGCCACGGTGATGCCGCACAACCTGTACCTGCATTCTTCCATCGTGCAGACCCGTGCCTATCCACGCACCGATGAAGGCCGTCGCAGCGCGCTGCGCTGGGCGGTGACCGACAGCACCTTTGCCTTGACCCTGGCGCTGTTCATCAACGCCAGCATCCTGATCCTGGCGGCGGCGGTGTTCCATGCCAACGGCCGCTTCGACGTGGAAGACATCGAGCAGGCGCACCAGTTGCTGGCACCGATGCTGGGCGTCGGCCTGGCCTCGACATTGTTCGCGGTGGCACTGCTCGCCTCCGGCCTGAACTCCACCGTGACCGCGACACTGGCCGGGCAGATCGTGATGGAAGGGTTCCTGCGCCTGCGCCTGCCGCCGTGGCTGCGGCGGCTGATCACCCGCGCGCTGGCGATCATTCCGGTGGTGGTGGTCATCATGCTGTTCGGCGACCAGGGCGCGGTGAAGCTGCTGGTGCTGAGCCAGGTGGTGCTGTCCATGCAGCTGCCGTTCGCGATCATCCCGCTGGTACGCATCGTGACCGACAAGGTGACGATGGGCGCGCTGGTGGCACCGCGCTGGCTGGGCGGCATTGCCTGGGTGATCGCGCTGGTGATCGTGGTGCTGAACGTGAAGCTGCTGGTGGATACGTTCGCAGCCGGTTGATCCGCGCGATGGGAATCCGCCGGGCATGGCCCGGCGCTACCGCTGGCGACCTGCAGTAGATCCACGCCACGCGTGGATGTGGCATGACCGGCGCTACAGGAACTCCGCGATGGCCGCTTCGATCTGCTGCGGCGACTGGAAACCCGGCATGCGCATGCGCTCGTCACCGTCCAGGAACAGCGACAACGTAGGGGTCTGCCGCAGGCCCAGCTCGCGGAAGAACGCCTCGCCCACCACCTCCAGCTGCACCCGCAGCAGGGTCGTGCCCTGCCCTGCAGTGCCGCTGGCCACCCGCTGCAGCGACATGTCCAGCATCCGGCAGCCCGGGCACTGGTCCTTGTGGAAGTCCACCAGCACGCGTGGATGGTCGGCCAGCAACTGCTGGAACTGCTCAGGCGTGGTGGCGTCGATGATCTGCATCGGTGGTACTCCAGTAGTGATCCAGGACCGCATCGGTCCAGGTATCGATGGCCGCAGCATGCCGCCGGCCATGTGGCATCTGTTCGATCTCCAGCGGCGGGTAGCCACTGTGGAAATAGCGGATCAGCCGGTGCACCGCACCGCAGTAGTACTCCTGCCCCCACTGCGTTTCACCGGTGCCGAACACCGCCACCTGCCGCGGCCGCTGGCCGCGCTCGGCGATGCCTGCCACCCAGGCCTTCATCTCCGACGGTGTGCGCCCGGCGTTGTCGGTCCAGCAGCCCAGCAGCACCAGGTCGGCCTCGTCCACCGGCAACGGCGGGGCCTGGCGCAGGTCGTCGGCGTCCTGCCAGTGCACGGCGTGGCCTGCGGCCCGGCAACGCGCGGCGATGTGCCGGCCGAGCTCACGGGTGTTGCCGCTGAGCGACGCCACCACGATCAGGATGCGCAGCGCCGGGCCGCGCTCAGAGGTCGTCGAAGCCGTTGTCGACGTTGGTCTTCTTGTAGCTTGCATTGCGCATCTCGAAGAAGTCGGTCTTGGTCTCGGTGAAGTTGTCGGCGTAGGCCTTGATCCACGGCATCACGTTGTCGGTGGTGTCGCTGTACAGGCGCTCGATGCCGAGCATGCCGGCCATCTTGTTGCCGCGGTACTTCACGTAGCGCACCATCTCGTCCACGTCGATGCCATCGATGCCATCGAGCACCTCCGCCGACCACTGGGTTTCCAGTTCAATGGCGTGTTCGAACGACTGGTGCACGTAGGCGGTCAGCTCGTTGGTCTGCAGTTCCGGGTTCTCGCCGATGATGGCGCGGATCAGCTCGCTGATGAACTTGGTGTGGGCCAGCTCATCACGGTTGATGAAGCTGATGATCTTGCCGGTGCCGTTCATGCGGTTCTGCCGCACCATGTTGTAGAAGTACGCGAAGCCGGAATAGAAGTTGATGCCTTCCAGGATCGAGGACTGGATCAACGACTTCAGCAGGGTTTCGGCAGTCTTCTCGCGCATGAAATCGTCATAGGCCCCCATGATCGGCGCGTTGCGCTTGATGATGGTGGGATGGGTGCGGGCGATCTCGAAGATGCGGTTCTGGTTGGGCAGGTCGGTGATCGAGGCCAGCACGTAGCTGTAGCTCTCGTTGTGGATCACCTCCTGCTGGCCGATGATCGCCGCGTTGGCGTGCGCGGCCGGATCGGTGATGTACTCGGCGACGTTGTAGATGAAGCGCGTCTGCGGCGAATCCAGCGTGGCCAGCAGGCCGATGATGGAATCGTAGGCGTTCTTCTCGCGCGCGTTGAGCTCGCCGTACTGGCGTGCATCCACCTTCATGTCCACTTCGTCGGGGATCCAGAAGTTGGTCGACAGCTCCTTGTAGGCGCGATAGAACGACGGGTACGGAATGTCGTTCCAGTTCAGGATGCCGCTGGTGCGGCCGTTGATGATGCCGGTGCTGCGGTTGGGGTGGCGCGGTTCGAGGATCTTGATGCGGTCCAGGGGTGTTGCCATGGTCTTCTGCCTTCGTTCTGCTGCTGACGGGTTGCCGGCCAGCGGCCGGCACTACCACCGAGGGGTCGGGCTGGTCAGCTCGAGCACCACTCGCACTCGCTGATGTCGATGTCGTTGGAGCGCACGTAGTAGGTGGTCTTCAACCCTTCCCGCCAGGCACTCAGGTGCAGCTCCAGCAGGGTGCTGGCGCGGATCGTGCTGGGCACGTACAGGTTGAAGCTGATCGACTGGTCCACATGGCGCTGGCGGCGTGCGTTCTGCCGCACGCTGGCGAACTGGTCGACCTTGTAGGCACCCTTCTCGTAGTACGGCCAGGTTTCCAGCGACAGGCCAGGCGCGGCCACCGGCCGCCGGAAGTCCTTCTTTTCCTCGTAGTAGAACGCGCTGTAGATCGGATCGATCGACGCGGTGGACCCGGCGATCTGCGCGGTGCTCATGTTCGGCGCCACCGCCAGCAGCCAGCCATTGCGCAGGCCGTTGGTCGCTACCTCGCGCGCAAGACTGTCCCAAGCCGCGCCACTGTAATCGCGGTCACGGAAATAGTTGCCGTTGTGCCAGTCGCTGCCAGCGAACATCGGATAGCTGCCCTTCTCCTTGGCCAGCTGCGCGCTGGCCTGGATGGTCAGGAAGTTGATGCGCTCGAACAGGCGATCGGACAGTTCCTCGGCCTCGGGCGATTCCCAATGGATCGCCTGCTGTGCCAGCAGGTGGTGCCAGCCGAACGTGCCCAGGCCGATGGCGCGGTACTTGCGGTTGGTGATGGTGGCCTGCGGCACCGGCAGCGCATTGAGATCGATCACGTTGTCGAGCATGCGTACCTGGATCGGAATCAACCGTTCCAGCACATCCTTGGCCAGCAGATCCTCGGGGGCGGTGATGGCACGGCCGAGGTTGATCGACGACAGGTTGCAGACCACGAAGTCGCCCGCGCGGCGGGTGGTGACGATCTGGTCGCCGCTGACGATCTCCTGGATCATCCGCGTCGGGCTCATGTTCTGCAGGATCTCGGTGCACAGGTTGCTGGAATAGACCATGCCCGCATGCTTGTTCGGGTTCTTCCGGTTCACTTCGTCGCGGTAGAACAGGAACGGGTTGCCGGTTTCCAGCTGGCTGAGCATGATCCGCTTGAACAGGTCGATCGCCTTCACCGTGCGACGGCTGATGCGTTCGTCGGCCACCAGCTCGGCGTAGCGGTCACGGAAGCTGCCCTGCCCTCGCTTCTCGTCGTAGAAATCCTGCAGGTACCAGCCTTTGGCCTGCTTCACCTCGTGCGGATCGAACAGGTACCAGTCGGCACGGCGCTCGACGGCCTCCATGAACAGGTCCGGCACGCAGATGGCGGTGAACACATCATGCGCACGCAGGCGCTGGTCGCCGTTGTTCAGGCGCAGGTCCATGAACGCCTCGATGTCGCGGTGCCAGATGTCCAGGTACACCGCCACTGCACCCTTGCGCTGGCCGAGCTGGTCGACCGACACCGCAGTGTTGTTGAGCTGCTTGATCCACGGCACCACGCCGCCGGACGAGTTGGGCACGCCGCGGATCGGCGCGCCACTGCTGCGCACGTACCCCAGGTACGCACCCACACCACCACCGTGCTTGGACACACGGGCGATATCGGTGTTGGAGTCATAGATGCCCTGCAGGCTGTCGTCCACCGTGTCGATGAAGCAGCTCGACAGCTGGCCGCCGACCTTGCCGGCATTGGCCAGGGTCGGCGTGGCCACGGTCATGTACAGGTTGGACAACGCCCAGTACGCCTCGCCCACCAGCTGCATGCGGCGCACACGACCGCTCTCACCAGCCCCGCCCTCGTTCTGCATCAGGTACAGGGCAATGGTCAGCCAACGCTCCTGCGGCAGCTCATACACCTCGCGGCTGCGATCGGTAGCCAGGTAGCGCGTGGCCAGCAGGTACAGCCCGTTGTAGGCGAACAGACGATCGCGCTCGGGGTCGATCATCTCGCCGGCCTGCTGCAGCTCTTCCTTCGAATAGCAGCGCAGGATGTCATTGCTGTAGATGCCGCGGTCGGCCAGGCTTTCCTGCAGGCCCACGTAGGAACCGTACTTCAGGCTGACATCGTAGAAGCGGTTGCGGCTGGCGCGCTTGTACAGCCGGCGCAGGTACAGGCGTGCAGCGAACTGTTCCCACTGCGGCGCGACAAGGTCGACGCGCGATTCCGCTTCGCGGATCAGCAGATCCACCAGATCATCGGCACTGATGCTGGGCTTGCGTTCGACCATCGCCAGCACCACGCGGCGATAGTCGGCCACATCCAGCTGCGGCAGCTCGGCGTGGATGGTATCGATGCTGCGCAGCAGGCGCGCCGCATCGAACGGCAAGCGACGATTGCCGGCTTCCTTGGTGATCCAGGTCGGCACGCGCTCGCCGCTGGCGCGCATGGCGTCGCCGGCGCCGGCCAGGTCGGCCACGCGGAAGGTACTGTCGGTCATGGTGGTGGAACTCCAGGCTCGTGCGCGCGTCGGCGCCCGATGCCATGGCGGCCCTGCACGCGATACCGGCGCACGGGGCGAACGGGTGAAGTGCCAAGGGGCGGGAACACAGGTCGTCGGCATCTGCCTGCGCCTGCGGCCGGTATCCGGGCCGTGGGGGGCGACCTGCGTCCGCACGGTGGCGGCCGCGTCGACACGGCAAGCCTTCAGGGGCGGGCCGCGGGACGTTTGCTGCATGTCCGGCGGCGGCGGCTGACCGGGAGTGACAGCCACAACATAGTGGGGATATTCCGAGCCGTCAACACAAGATGCGGTAATTGCGCACCGTCGCGACCATCGGTCGCAGGATGCCGTGTTGCACGTGCGCGGCCTTGTCGACGCCGGGCGCATCCCCAGTTCGGTACAACTTCAACTTTCATTGGAACACCGCCCATGCGCGCTGCCCTGTACTCCTCCTTCGGCGATCCAGCCCAGGTCCTCGCCGTTGCCGATGCCCCACTGCCCGAACCCGGTCCCGGCGAAGTACGCATCCGCACCGTGCTGGCCTCGATCCACAACCACGATCTGCTGACCGTGCGTGGCCTGTATGGCTACAAGCCGACGCTGCCGGCGATCGGCGGCAGCGAAGCACTGGGCGTGGTCGATGCGCTCGGCGAAGGCGTCGACGGCCTGCAGATCGGCCAGCGGGTTGCCGCCGCCTCGGTGCACGGCACCTGGGCCGAGGCGTTCATCGCACCGGCGCGGATGGTGATCCCGATGCCGGACGCGATCGCCGATGAAATGGCCGCACAGCTGATCGCCATGCCGCTGAGCGCGCTGATGCTGCTGGAATTCCTGCACGTCGAGCAGGGCCAGTGGATCGTGCAGAACACCGCCAACGGTGCCGTCGGCAAATCGCTGGCGATGCTCGCAAAGGCGCGCGGCGTGCACGTGGCCAACCTGGTGCGCAATGCCGAGGCCGTGGCGCAACTGCAGGCACTGGGCATCGATCACGTGTTCGATACCTCGGTGGACGGCTGGAAGGACCGCGTGCGCGAAGCCACCGGGCAAGCGCAGGCCGCTGCTGCAGTCGACTCCATCGGTGGCGATGCCAGCGGCGACCTGGTCGACCTGCTCGGCCACCACGGCACCCTGGTCTCTTTCGGTGTGATGAGCGGCGAACCGATGCGCATTCCCGCCGGCGGCCTGATCTACAAGGAAGCCACGGTGAAGGGCTTCTGGGGCAGCAAGGTCAGCCAGGCAATGGCGGTGGAAGACAAGCGGCGGTTGGTGGGTGAACTGCTGAAGCGTGCGGCCGGGGGTGAACTGACCCTGCCGGTGGAGCAGACCTTCGCATTGGACGACATCGCCCAGGCGGCAGAAGCCGGCGCCGGTTCGGGCCGCAATGGCAAGGTGCTGCTGCGCGCGTGATGCCCACGGGGTCGGATCCCTTTCCGAAAGGGAAGGGCTCTGACCCTGCAGGAGCGTGCGGACCAACGGTCCGCACCCACCGGGATGGTCTGCCGCACCCAGGCCGCCGACTTTCGTTAAGAACCTGTGATGTATAACTGAATGCGCTTTCGTCATTGGAAGGTGCACTCACCCGCGTGCGGTACTGACGGCTCCTCCACCGTTTGGCGTAGTCGCTTCCATGTATCGCACCACCCTGCTTTCCAGCGCGGTCGCGCTGGCCCTCGTCGCTGGCAACGCCGGCGCCGCTGAAACCGCCGACACCGGCAAGGACAGCACCACCCTCGGCACCGTGCTGGTGACCGGCTCGAACATCAAGCGCAGCGACACCGCCGGTCCCAATCCGGTGCAGGTCGTCACCCGCGAGCAGATCCTGCAGACCGGCCGCTCCACCCTTACCGACGTGCTGCGCAACCTGTCGGCCAACGCCGGCAACAGTTTCGACGAGCAGTACACCGGCAGCTTCGCTGCGGGATCGGCCTCGATCGGCCTGCGCGGGCTGTCACCGAAGAACACGCTGGTACTGGTCAACGGCTACCGCGTGGCCAACTTCGGTTTCGCGCTCAACACCCAGGACACCTTCGTCGACCTCAATGCGCTGCCGATCAGCGCGGTCGAGCGCATCGAAGTGCTGAAGGATGGCGCCTCGGCGGTGTACGGCTCGGACGCCATCGCCGGCGTCATCAACATCATCCTGCGTCGCGACTTCCAGGGCGTGGAAGTCGGCGCTGGTTTCGGCACCGCCACCCAGGGCGGCCTGAACGAGCGCAAGGCCAACCTGCTGGCCGGCTTCGGTGACCTCGAGCAGCAAGGCTGGAACGTGCTGTTCGGGCTGGACCTGCTCAAGCGCGACCGCCTCGACGCCGACCAGCGCGCGTACACCCGCGACGGCGATTTCCGCGACAAGCCCGGTGGCCGCCTCGCCGGCTGGTCCACCGCCGGTGGCAACTGGCTGTCCAATCCGCGCGCACCGCAGCCGTTCTCGCCCTGCCCCGAGGGCAGCGAGCTGCGTCCCTACAGCGACTTCGGCAGCACCCTGCCCGGCCAGGCCTGCGCCTTCAACGCGCAGCCGTTCAAGACCCTGCAGCCCGGCGCCGAGCGCCTGCAGGCATCGTTGAGCGCGACCTATCGCTTCAGTGACAGCGTCGAAGCCTTCGCCGACGTGCTGTACAGCCACAACAAGGCCGACCAGATCTTCAGCGCCCCGCTGACGGTGGGCCCGGGCCTGCGTGCCTACAATCCCGCCACCGGTACGCTGACCGATATCGCCGCTGTCCTGCCGGTCGGCCATCCGAACAATCCGGGCAGCACGCCACTGCCGTTCGAGTACACCTTCTTCGATCTCGGCCCGCGTCTGAAGGACAATACCCAGGTGTTCTACCGCGCCCTGGCCGGCGTACGTGGCAACGGCGAACGCTGGGACTGGGAAGTGGCCGCACTGACCTCGCAGAGTGCGCAGCGCGAGTACGTGGACAACTTCGTTGACCGCTACGCCTTCCAGCAGATCCTGCGCGACGGCAGCTACAACTTCCTCGATCCGTCCAGCACGCCGGGCGCACTGGACGATCTGCGCCTGCAGACCAAGCGCCCGGGCTGGTACAAGCTGCACTCGCTCAACGTCAAGGCATCGACCTCGTTGTGGGAACTGCCGGCGGGTGCGATCGGCTTCGCCTGGGGCGCGGAATTCCGCAAGGAATCGCTGGACGCGCGCACCAGTGCGCAGGTGCTGTCCGGTACCGAACTGCGCCCGGCGATCAACATCGTCGACGGCGAGCGCCAGGTCAGTGCCGCCTATGCCGAGTTCAGCGTGCCGCTGCATCGCACCCTGGAGCTGCAGGTGGCCGGCCGCGGTGACCACTACGATGACTTCGGCAAGGCATTCTCGCCGAAGTTCGCGCTGCGCTGGCAACCGCTGGACAGCCTGCTGCTGCGTGGCTCGTTCTCGCGTGGTTTCCGTGCACCGTCGCTGCCGGAGATCGCACCGGGGCAGACCATCAGCTACGGCTCGGTGGTCGACCCGTTCGATCCGCTGCAGCCCGGCGGCAGCCGCGGCGTGACCAACCTGCGCACCGGCAATCCGGACCTGAAGGCCGAACGCTCGCGCAACCTCAATGTCGGCGCCGTGTGGTCACCCGATGCCGATTCCAGCATCGGCCTGGACTGGTACCGCATCGAACAGGACAACCTGGTCAAGCCGGACAGCGCGCAGTTCATCGTCGACAACCCAGGACTGTTCCCCGGTCGCGTGCAGCGCGATGCGCAGGGCCGCATCCAGATCATCACCAACCAGTACGCCAACCAGGGCGAGCTGACCACCTCGGGCATCGACCTGGAAGCCAACCGTACCTTCCGCACCGAGGGCTGGGGCAACTTCACCGTGGCCGGCAGCTGGACCCACCTGCTCAGCTTCAAACAGCCGCTGGTAGCCGGCCAGGCGCCCTATGACGGCGCCGGCAACAACCGCCATGGCGCGCTGCCACGCACCCGCGGCACCACTTCGTTGAACTGGGCGGTGGGCGACTGGAGCAGCACGCTGAGCCTGCAGTACGTGAGCGGCTATGACCAGCGCGTAGCCACGGCCACCAGCAATCCGGGCCTGCGCGATCGGGTCAAGCCGTACCACCAGCTGGACCTGTACGTGGCCTATGAAGGCATTCCGAAGACCACGCTGTCGCTGTCGGTGCTGAACCTGACCGACAAGGACCCGCCGTTCGATCCGGCCGGCGGTTCCAACGGCTTCGACATCAGCCAGTACAACCTGCGCGGGCAGTTCGTTTCGCTGGGCGCGCGCTACCGGTTCTGATTGAACAGGAGGGTGCGGACCAACGGTCCGCACCCCCCAAAGGCAAGGGCCATGCCCGGCGTGGCTGCATCAACGGCTCAGGTGCAGGAACTGCAGGTGCCGTTCGTACTGGCTGATGATGTCGTTGATGATCTGCTTGCGGCTGTAGCCGACCAGATCGTAGTCCTGGCTACCCTCGTACAGATGCACTTCGGCGCGGTAGTAGCGCTGGTTGCGCAGCTGCTGCGCGGCGAAGGACGGGGTCAGGTAGCCACTGAGGATCACCCGGTACTGGAAGTCCTGCTGCTCGCCGTGGTTGACCGACAGCTCCATGTCGCCCGCTTCGAACCGCGTCTGCACGTCCCAGCCCTGCTCGCGCAGCTGCTCGGCCACCGCCTCCATCGCCGGCTTCACCGTGTCATCCATGAAGCGGTACACCTGGTCGCGTACCGGGAAGTGCATGGCCTGGGTCAGGCGCTGGCGCCAGCCCTGGTGGTGGCGGTCATCGCCGATCAGCGGCGATGGCCTGAACTGCTGCGCGCGCTTGCGATGCGACTCGTCACTGAAGGCGCGGGTCAGGCCCCACATCATCAACAGCAGCACCGCCGAGAACGGCAACGAGGCCAGCACCACTGCGGATTTCAGCGCATCGATGCTGCCCGCCAGCAGCAGGCCGGCGGTCAGCACCGCGATCACCGTGCCCCAGAACACGCGCAGCCAGCGCGGGCCATCGTCCTCCGGCGCACCGCCATGCGAGGACAGCGTAGACAGCACCACCGCCCCGGAATCGGCCGACGTCACGAAGAAGATGAAGCTGACCAGCACGGTCACCCCGATCACCGCCTTGCTCCACGGGTAGCCATCCAGCAACGCATACAGCACCGTCGGTGGGTCATCCACCGCCAGCTGCGCCAACTGCTGCTGGCCATGGTGCAGCACCTGGTCCAGCGCGCTGTTGCCGAAGATCGACAGCCACGCCAGGGTGAAGCCGAGCGGGATCAGCAATACGCCGAACACGAACTCGCGGATGGTGCGGCCGCGCGAGATGCGCGCGATGAACAGGCCGACGAACGGCGCCCAGCCGATCCACCAGGCCCAGTAGAACACCGTCCAGCCGCCCAGCCATTCCGGCCGGCCGCCATAGGCGTACACGTCGAAACTCTTGCCCACCACGCTGCCCAGGTAGTCACCCAGGTTCTGCATCAGCGTGCTGAGCAGGTACTGCGTGGGGCCGGCGCACAGCATGAACAGCACCAACGCGATCGCCAGCAGCATGTTGATGTTGGCCATCCAGCGCACGCCCTTCTCCACGCCGGACACGGCAACCGCGACCGCCGCGCCCATCATCGCCACCACCAGCAGGATCTGCACCATGTTCGAGTGCGGCACGTGGAACAGGTGCGACAGCCCAGCGTTGAGATGCAGCACGCCAAAGCCCATGTCCGCGCCGATGCCGAACACGGTGGCGACGATGCCCAGGGCGTCGACGGTATAGCCGATGGGGCCATTGATGCGCTTGCCGATCAGCGGATACAGCGCAGAGCGCAATGCCAAAGGCAGGTTGTGCCGGTAGGCGAAATAGGCCATCGCCATCGCCGCCAGCGCGAACACACCCCAGCCATGCAGGCCCCAGTGCAGGAACAGCAGCTGCATGGCCTGGCGCGCACCGGCCTCGCCGGCGGCCGGATCACCCTGCGGCGGCTGCAGGTAGTGGGTCAGCGGCTCGGAAACGCAGAAGAAGAACAGGGTGATGCTGATGCCTGCTGCGAACAGCATGCCGGCCCAGGAGAGGTAGCTGAACTCCGGTTCGTCATGGTCGGCACCGAGCTTGATGCCTCCGTACTTGGACAGCGCCACGCCGACCACGAACACCAGGTACAGGGTCATCGCCAGCAGGTAGTACCAGCCGACGTTGAGCGCGGCCCAGTCCTGCGCCTTGACCAGCAGGCGACCGGCGCCGATCGGATACAGGCTGACGAACAGTGCGAAGGCAACGACAACGATCGCCGCGAAGGCGAAGACGGGCCGCAGGGTTCGCACCGGCTGATGTTGAGGCTCCAGTGCTTCCATGGGCAGCCATCTCCGGATCGATCAAAGAGTAAGCCGCCGGATTCTGGCTGAATCGCAGTGGACACAGGATGAAGTCGTGGCACCGCGCAGGCTTGAACGGCCGGTGTTCCGTGCTACGCGCGCGCCTGCAGACCGGCGGGCGTGCCGGGCGGCGTTGTCACTTTGGTCCGATTACGACACGCCGCGTCCGGCACCGACGATTCACCCCATCACATGCACGGCGCACAGCTTGTTGCCGTCGGGATCACGCAGGTAGGCCAGGTACAACTGGCGCCCGGCCTTGTGCCGCACGCCGGCCGGGTCTTCCACCGCGGTACCGCCGTGGGCGACCCCCGCTTCCTGCCAGGCATGCACCGCCTGCGGGTCTGCCAGCGCAAAGCCGATGGTGCCGCCGTTGGCATGGCACGCCGCCTCGCCATCGATGGGCGGGATGACCATGAACATCCGTCCATCCTTGATATAGACCAGCTTGCCCTCGTCATCGAACACGCCTGCGCGACCGCCGATGGCAGTGAACAAGGCATCGTAGAAGCGGCGGGAAGCCGCCATGTCGTTGGTTCCGACGGTGACGTGACTGAACATGCGGGCACTCCGTTGCGGGAAAGCCCAAGTGTCGGCCACCTCACTGATCGCCGCAATCAAGCCGGGATCACGCCGTACTGAGCAGCAGCACGGCCGCCGTGACCAGGCCGATGCCGATCCAACCGATCGGGCGCAGGCGGTTGCCGAACAGCAGGCGACCGCAGGTGGCCGTACCGATCACGCCGATCGCGCCCCACATCGCATAGGCGGTCGCCAGGTCCATGTAGCGCACGGCCTGGCCCAGCAGGGCGAAGGCGATCCAGACCAGCACGATGGCGCCGACACCCCAACGCCAGCGACGGAAGCCATCGGACTTGGCCACCATCATGTTGGCGGCCACATCGATCAGCGCCGAGCAGATCACGAAAAACAAGGCCATCAAGTTCATCAGTGCGCCTCCCCGAGGGTGACACAGACGATGCCGACCACCGCCAGCACCAGACCGGCCAGCTGCTGCAGCGACAGGCTCTCACCGAACACGCTGATGCCGACCACGGTCAGCAGGGTCAGGCCGAGGCCTTCCCACACCGCATAGGCCACGCCGACGGCGATGCGGCGCACCGACAGCGCCAGGAAGTAATAGGACAGCGCCAGCGCGGCGGCCATCACCACATAGCCGGTCCAGCCGCCATCGCGGGCGGCATGGGCCATGAAGGACGTGCCGACCACTTCGGCGACGATCGCCACGGTCAGGCAGGCCCAGGCGACGAAGGCGCCACGGGCGGGAACAGTACGGGACATGTGAAGCTCCTTGCGCGACGGGGACCGCGCCCCGTCATCAGTAGATCCACGCCGTGCGTGGATGATCCGGAACGCCCCCGCAGACAGGGGCGACGGCGGCCAGTATCATCGTCTTTTACGGTGGTATCAAAATGGATTCCATCGACAGGAGCGATGGATCAATGCCCTATTCTCCCGAATCCCTGCAGGCCTTCGTCGAGGCTGCCGCGCTGGGCTCGTTCTCGGCGGCCGCCCGCCGGCTGCGCAAGACCCAGTCCACGGTCAGCACTGCCATTGCCCATCTGGAAGCGGACCTGGGCATGGTTCTGTTCGACCGCAGCGGCCGCTATCCGCAGCTGACCGACGCCGGCCGGCAGGTGCTGGGCCACGCGCAGGAAATCCTTGCCGCCGACGCGCGCCTGCAGCAACTGAGCGTGCGCCTGGCCGCACCCGTGGAGCCACGCCTGACCGTGGTGTTCTCCGATGTCTACCAGCTCGATCCGGCGCAACGTGTGCTGCAGCGGTTTGCCGAGGCATTTCCCGAGATCGAGCTGGAATGGCTGGATGCCGAGGGGCGCGACGTGCTGGAACTGGTGGATGCTGGCCGCGCCGGGCTCGGCCTGCTGCCGCGCCAGGCGCAGTACCCCGATGCGCTGGTGGCCCAGCCCCTGGCCCACCACAGCGAATTGGCGGTGTACGTGGCCAGCGACCATCCGCTGGCGCAGGCCGGCGTGCGTGCGGCGGCGCAACTGGCCCGGCATCGGCAGGTGCGGCTGAGTGCGCAGGTCGACCACGCACCGCCGATCAGCGGGCCGGCATGGACCGCGTCGGACTACCTGATGGTGATGGAGATGGCCGAGGACGGCATCGGCTGGGCCGAACTACCGCGTGCGCTGGTGCAACGCTACGACCGGGGCCGCCTGCTGGAACTGCGCGTGCCGGGCTGGCCGAGGCGCATCCACAGCGACCTGGTGTGGCGCCGCGATACGCCACCGGGGCCGGCAGCGTTGTGGTGGGCCCAGGCGTTGGGGTGAGGTAGTGCCGGCCGCTGGCCGGCATCCCCTTGCCCCGTGGTTGCC
>NZ_JBYTEK010000043.1:22668-36118 GCF_058783335.1 Stenotrophomonas sp. FW305-C-20-S1
TACCCCCCCCCCCCCCCCCCCCCCCCCCCCCCCCCCCCCCCCCCCCCCCCCCCCCCCCCCCACTACCGATCAACGATGGGCGAGCGCGTAATCGAGCGCCGAGCACACCGCCGCCACCTGCGCGTCGTTGCACTGCTGCGGCGTCGCGCGGGGGCTGTCCGGGTAGACCTCGGTGGTGGTGGTGTACTTCGCCCCGGTGATACCGGCGCACAGGCCCAGCGGCACCAGCGCGTACTCGATCACACCATGCGCGACCACCGGCGAACCGATGATCTCGCCCTTATCGTCGGCCGGTGCGATATGGGTCACCTTCTCCACTTCGGCGACCACGGCCTGCTGGAAGGCCGGCTGCGGATTCCCGCTGTCGTCCACCAGGTAGAAGCCATCGGGAATCAGGCCCGGTTCGAACGGCTTGCCATCGCGCGCGGCGAGTGCGGGACGGAACTCGCTTTCGTCGCTGTCGGTGGTTTCGTGCAGGTCGATGTGCAGCACGAACTGGCCCTTCAACGGTGCGATCAGTTCGATCAGCGCCGTCGATTCACGGGCCGGGCCGTCCGCGCGGAAATTGCGGTTCGGGTCGATCGCATCGAAGTTCCAACGGTTGATGCGCTCGAAGCCCCACGGATTCACGCACGGCGCGACCAGCAGGTTGGCCTTGCCGGCGTAGTGGGCGGCATGTTTTTCGAGGAACTCCAGCGCTCCCATTACGCCACTGGTCTCGTAGCCATGCACGCCACCGGTCACCAGCGCGGCCGGCAACGCCGGGTTCCAGTCGCGGCTGCGCAGGGCGAACAGGGTGTAGGTCTCGCCTGCATAGTCGAGCTGGCCGTAGGCCACCCTGTCGAAATGCCCGGCCAGTGCATCGATGCGCGGCAGCACCTCCTCGTCGTAACGGCGCAGGCGCTGCTGGCGCGCACGCCACTGCTCCCTTTCCGCAACGCCCCACGGCTGGCCAGGGGTACCGACGGGGTAGAAAGCAGCAGTGGACATGGCAGTTCTCAGCGGGTCAGGAGGCAATCGGCCACTTTACCACCGGGCAAAAGCGCTGAACGGCGGACCGATTCCAATGGCGAATGGAATCAGCAATAATTCTCATTTACGACCTTCCACACTCTGCACCGATGCCCATTCCTGCCCCGCAACCGGCCCGCCTGCCCCTGGCTGCCGCCCTCGCCCTGTGCGTGTTTCCGGTCGCCAGCGCGCTCGCGCAGGACAGCGCCACCACGCTCGACAGCATCCAGGTGTCGGGCAGTTGGTTGGGCACCGGCCTGCACGACAGCGTCAAGAGCTTCGCTGGCGCGCGTACCGTGGTCGATCGCCAGCGCATCGAGGCCAGCGGCGCCGCCAGCCTGGGCGATGCCATGCGCCGCATTCCCGGCGTGCAGGTCACCGACAACTCCGGCACCGCTGGCAGCTCGGTCTCGCTCAACATCGGCGTGCGCGGCCTGACCGGCCGTTACTCGCCGCGCTCGACCGTCCTGCTGGACGGCGTGCCACTGGCGGTTGCGCCGTACGGCCAGCCACAGCTCTCCTTCGCCCCGGCCAGCCTGGCCAACATCGAATCGATCGACGTGGTACGCGGCGGCGGTGCGGTGCGCTACGGGCCGCAGAATGTCGGCGGCATCATCAACTTCAGCACCCGCGCGATTCCGACTGCGGCTGGCCTGCACGGCGAGGCCGGCGTGCGCTACAGCGCTTACGACCACGGCGGCGGCGACAGCACCCAGTACAACGCGTTCCTCGGCGGCACCGCCGACAACGGCCTGGGCATGGCCCTGCTGTATTCGGGGCAGGACGGCCGCGGCTGGCGCCAGGGCAGCGATGACCGCTTCGATGATCTGGCGCTGAAGTTCGCCTATGCCATCGACGCACAGCAGGAACTGCGCGCCAAGCTGTCGTACTACGACGTGCGCTCCCTGACTCCGGGCGGCCTGACCCGCGCCCAGTACCAGGCCGATCCGTTCCAGAACACCCGCCCGTCCGACTTCTGGAAGGGCCATCGCACCGGCATCGACCTGGGCTACACCAACACGCTGTCGGAGAACAGCGAGTTCGAGGTGCTGGCGTATTACAACGAAAGCAACCGGGCCAGTTCGCTGATCAACGCGGCCAACACACAGATCACGGTGCAGCCGCGCGACTACCGTGTGCTCGGCATCGAGCCACGCTACACCCAGCGCCTGCACTGGGGCAGCAGCGTGCACGACATCACCGCCGGCTACCGCTTCCTGCGCGAGCGCGGCAACGACCGCAGCTACACCGTTACCCGCCGTACCGGTGCGACCGGCGCGACCACCCGCTTCGACAACGCCACCGATGCGCACTCGTTCTACGTTGATGACCGCATCGCCATCGGTCGGTGGCGGGTCACGCCCGGCGTGCGCATGGAGTGGATCGACATGGACCGCCGCCAGGCCGGCGGCGGCGCGACCTTCAGCAGCCGCAACGACAAGGCCCTGCCCTCGCTCAACGTCGCCTATCTGTTGACCCCGCAGCTGACCGTGTTCGGCAACTACACCACTTCGTTCGGGCCGGTGCAGAACATCCAGTTGAACTCGCAGAGCGCGACCAATCCGCTGAACCCGGAAATCGCCAGGACCACCGAGCTGGGCGCGCGTTGGCAGGATGGCGGGCTGCGTGCGGAAGTGACCGTGTTCAAGATGCGCTTCGACAACCAGATCCTGCAGGTGCCGGGCATCACCCCGCCCACCTTCCAGAACATCGGCGCCACCGACCACAAGGGCGTGGAAAGCGCGATCGAGTACCGCTTTGCCGAAAGCAGCGCGCTGGCCGGGCTGGAACTGTACGCGAACTACACCTGGACCAAGGCCATCCAGCAGTCCGGCGACAACCGCGGCCTGGATGTGCCGTTCTACGCGCGCGATACCGACAGCGTCGGCGCCCGTTATGCGCTGGCCGGCTGGACCTTCAACGTGTCCAGCACCCACCAGAGCGGCCAGTTCTCCGATGCCGCCAACACCTGGGAAGAAGCCGCCGACGCGCGCGTAGGCCGTGTACCCGGCGTACGCCTGTGGAACGCGCAGGCCGCCTGGCAGCTGCCCTGGCTGGCCGACAGCGAGGTCGCGGTGGGCGTGAACAACCTGGCCGACAAGCGCTGGTACACCCGCAACGTGGATGGCAACGCCGGGCGCATGGTGGCCGCGCCGCGCACGTTCTACGTGCAGGGCCGCTACCGCTTCTGAGCATGGCAACCGCCTGATGCGGTGACGGTAGCGCTCACGGTGGCGGCGTATCATGCCGCCACCATGTCCTCCACCGCTTCGCCATCGCGCCTGCATCTGGCCTTCCAGGGCCTGCGCCTGCGCCTGCGCGGCAGCGACCTGTGGTTCATCGCCCTGGCGCTGGTGGTCGGGCTGATCGCCGGTGGCCTGACCCTGTTGCAGGCTGGGCTGGCACGCACCCTGCAGACGGCGTTGTATGGGCTGGACGAGGGCATGCGCCTGAGCTCGCTGCCCGCTTTGACCTGGACTGCCCTGCTGGTGCTACCGCTGGGTGGCCTGGTGGTGGGCCTGGTCAGCCTGGCTGCCACGCGCCTGAAACGCCCCCTGCTGGATGCCGTGGAAGCCAATGCACTGCATGGCGGCCGCATGTCGATGCGCGACAACCTGATCGTGTTGACCCAGACCCTGGTCTCCAACGGCTGCGGTGCTTCGGTCGGACTGGAGGCGTCGTATACGCAGATGGGCGCCGGCAGCGGTTCGCAGCTGGGGCGGGTGATGCGCCTGCGCCGCAACGACGTGCGCATCCTGGTCGGTGCTGGCGCGGCCGGTGCGATCGCCGCGGCCTTCGGTGCACCGCTGGCCGGGGCGTTCTACGCCTTCGAGATCGTCATCGGTGCCTATACGCCGGCGGCACTGGCGCCGGTTGCGGTGGCCGCACTGGCCGGCGCCTTCGTTGCCGACCAGGCCGGCGTGGACGCCTATCTGCTGCCGGCGGCATCGACCATCGACGTGCGCGCAGCCGACTATGCGATCTACGGCCTGCTCGGCTGCTGCTGTGCGATGGTCGGCATCGTGGTGATGCGCCTGATCGCGTCCATCGAAGGCACGGTCAAGCGCAGCCCGCTGCCGTTGTGGGGGCGCCCGGTGGTGGGCGGCCTGCTGCTGATTCCGCTGGCCCTGGCCAGCCCGCAGGTACTGTCGTCCGGCCACGGAGCGCTGCACCTGGACCTGACCACCCATCTGCCGCTGATCTGGATCGGCGGGCTGCTGACGCTGAAATGCCTGGCCTCCGGCATTTCGCTGGGCTTCGGTTTCCGCGGCGGCCTGTTCTTCGCCTCGCTGTTCATGGGCACCCTGGTCGGCACGCTGTTTGCCGGGCTGCTGGCGATGGCCACCGGCGTCCCGGTGGTCGACGCCACGTCGGCAGCGCTGGCAGGCATGGCTGCACTGGCCGCGGCGGTGGTTGGCGCACCGATGACCATGGCCATGCTGGTGCTGGAAGGCACCCACGACTTCCTGCTGACCAGCGTGGTGATGAGCGCCGTGCTGGTGTCCAGCACCCTGGTGCGGCAGTGGTTCGGCTATTCCTTCTCGACCTGGCGCATGCACCTGCGCGGGGAAACCATCAAGAGCGCGCGTGACATCGGCTGGGTGCACAACCTCAATGCCGGGCGGATGATGCGCAAGGGTGTGGCCACCGCCCCGGCCGACCTCGATGCCGCCGCCTTCCGCCAGCGCTTCCCGCTGGGCTCGGGCAGCCGGGTGATCCTGATCGACAGTGAAGGCCACTACGCTGGCATCGTGCAGATTCCGCGCCTGTTCGGCGACGGCGTGAAGCCCGAGGACGTCGTAGGTACGTTCGCCGAGAACCGCGACGTGGCACTCGCCGCCAGCGCCGACGTGGTGACCGTGATGCAGCGGTTCGACCAGACCCAGGCCGACGAGCTGGCGGTGGTGGCCGACGATGGCCAGGTGCTGGGCGTGGTGTCTGAAGCATTCGTGCGCAAGCGCTATGCGGAGGAACTGGACAAGCGCCAGCGCGAAATGATGGGCGAGCGCGTCGACGAGTAGATCCACGCCATGCGTGGATGATGCCCCCTGCCCCTCCACGCGTGGCGTGGCTCTACTGTCACCTGCGGGAGGTAGACTGCGGCCATGCGCTTCATTGAAACCTTCCAGCCCGGCCCCTTTGCCGACACCGTGGTCAGCCTGCTGGCGGCGTTCGTGCTCGGCACCCTGATCGGCGCCGAACGCCAGTACCGGCAACGCACCGCTGGCCTGCGCACCAACGTGCTGGTGGCTGTCGGCGCTGCCGCCTTCGTTGACCTGGGCATGCGCATCGCCGGCAGCGCCGAGGCCGTGCGGGTCATCTCCTACGTCGTCTCGGGCGTCGGCTTCCTCGGCGCCGGCGTGATCATGAAGGAAGGCATGAACGTGCGCGGCCTGAACACCGCCGCGACGCTGTGGTGCTCGGCTGCCGTGGGCAGCTGCACCGGCGCGGACATGCTGGCCGAAGGCGTGCTGCTGACCGTACTGATCATCGCCGGCAATACCCTGCTGCGGCCACTGGTGAACGCGATCAACCGCATCCCGATCAACGAAGCCGCCAGCGAAGCGACCTACGAAGTGCGCCTGAGCGTGGATGCCGACGCGGTGCCGCGCGTGCGCGAGCGCCTGGTCGATGCGCTGGAAGCCGCGCAGTACCCCGTTGGCGACGTGCAACTGGTGGAGCACGCCGATGCGCCCACTGATGTGATCGCAGTGCTGGTCAGCACCGCGGTCAGCGCCGACGAACTGGACGTGGTGCTGGCGCGGATGGAACAGGTGCCGGGCGTGCTGCATGCCACCTGGGAAGTCAGCACCCGCGATTGAGCGGGTGTCGGCAGTTCATCCGCGCGCTACGCGCTGCTGCGCTCGCAGCAACCTGCGGAACGACACGCAGCGCCGAGCATCCTCGGCGTGTGGACAGGCGGCAGCCCGCCGCAGCCGATCCTGCGCCCGCTGCAATCTGCGGATCTGCTGCTGCAGCGCATCGGCCCGGGCCAGCAATGCCGTGCGATCCAGTGCAAGCCCTGCCCCCTGCGGCATCGCTGCGCCGATCTGCTGCAGCGACAGGCCTGCCGATTGCCCCAGGCCGATCAGTGCCAGCCGTTCCAGCACCTGCTCGTGGTACTGCCGGCGCAGGCCGCGACGCCCCAGCACCTGCAACAGGCCGAGCTGCTCGTAGTAGCGCAGCGTCGAGGCCGGTACGCCACTGCGGCGAACCACCTCACCGATATCCAGTTCCTGCATCGTGCTTGACCTCAAGTGGGCTTCAAGCGCCACCATGGTCGCACTCCCCGCGCAAGGCAAGCCCATGGACGATTCACTCCCGCTCGATCAGAACACGCTCTGGAACGGCGCCGCCGGCGAGAACTGGGTCGCGCAGCAGACCCTGCTGGACGACCTGTTCCAACCGATGGCCGATGCCCTGCGCGACGAGCTGCCGGTTACCGTCACGGAACTGCTGGACGTGGGCTGCGGCACCGGCGCCAGTACGCTGAGCGCCGCCGCAGCACGCCCTGACGCCCATTGCACGGGCGTGGACATCTCCGCACCGATGCTTGACCTGGCCCGTCAGCGCGCCGCCGCGATCGGGCGCGGGGTCGACTTCATCGTTGCCGATGCCCAGCGCCATCCCTTCGCAACGGCGCGCTACGATTGGATCCAGTCGCGCTTCGGGGTGATGTTCTTCGAGGACACGCAGGCCGCCTTCGCCAACCTGCACCGTGCCGCCCGAACGGGCGCGGGCCTGCGCTGCATCGCCTGGCGCAGCGCCCAGGAAAATCCGTTCATGACCACCGCCGAGCGCGCCCTTGCAGACCAGCTGGTGCTGCCGGCGCGGGTACCGGGTGCACCGGGGCAGTTCGCTTTCGCCGATGGCGAACGGGTGCGCCGGCTGCTGCAGCGTGCCGGATGGCAGGACGTGGACATCGCGCCGCTGGACCTGACCTGTTTCCTCAGCCGTGATGCGCTGGCCAGCTACGTCGGCCAGCTCGGACCTGTGGGTCTGGCTCTGCGTGCGTTGCCGGCCGCACGCGCCGAAGCGCTGCTGCAGCAGGCGCTGACCGCGTTCGCACCGTTCATCGAAGGTGACCGTGTGCGGGTGGAAACCGCCTGCTGGATGATCCGCGCCCGCGCATAGCAACAGAAAAGGGGACGGAGGGGATCAAGTCGTTCATGCCCCGGTTGTGCGGGAAACGACTTGATCCCCTCCGTCCCCTGCTTCTCTACAAGGCCTCGCCGGCATCGGCCAGGCGCGATTCGATGAGCGCATACCACTGCTCGAGCATGTCGACCAGCATGTCCAGCTCGGCGTCGGCACGCTGCGCGCGGCCGCTGCGCAGGCACGCCTGTGCTTCCTGCAGCTGGGTGAGGAAGCCGGCAACGGTGTCGGCCTGCAGGATGAGGCCCGGCAGCCGGCGCCCGGGAATGCGCACGACCGCATGGTTGCCGAGCTGGCCGTACACGCTGAGAGTGGCTTCCGTCTTCATGGACAAGGGCAGGAATTGGGCATTCATCAGGTGCACCAGGGAAGAAACCTGCCCACCGGCAGGCGTGGAAAACGGGGGAGACGTTTCCACGTCCTGCCGGCAGAACAGGGGGGACTCGGGATGCCGGGGCACGCCCCGGCGCGGGGATTCAGTGCGACCGGGCCACGCCCGCGATCTGCACCCGGCGATTGGGCGCCAGGCAGGCGATCAGTTCGCGCCGGTTGCGCTGGTCGCACTGCACCAGCGGTTCGGCAGCACCCCGCCCTTCAGCGCTGATGCTCGCCGCGGATACGCCGCCCTGTACCAGCGCCATGCGCACCGCCTCGGCACGTCGCTGCGACAGCGTCTGGTTGTAGGCAGCGCTGCCGATGCGGTCGGTGTAGCCGACCACCTGGATAGACTGCACCTGGCTGGCCTCACGCACCTGCGCCAGTACACCCTGCACGGCCTGCTGGCCGCTGGCACTGAGTACGGCACTGTCGAAGCCGAACAGTGCATCGGCAGCCAGCCGCAGCGGCTGCTCCGGCAAGGGCGCCGGCGCCGGCGGTGGCGGCGGACGCGGCGGGTCGAGGACCGCTGCGCACGATTCAGGCTTCCAGTAGCCGCCCTGGGCGATGCCCTTGTTGTCGAAGCGCACCTGGAACTGGCAGGTGAAGTACTCCGCGCCCTGTGCGGTGCGGAAGTTGAACAGGTAGTTCCACTCGCGCACGCCCCACATGCCTTCGTTGAAGTGCGGGGTGCCGAGCAACGTGTACAGCTGGCGCTTGCTCATGCCCGGTGCGAACCGGCGCAGGTCGGCGATATCCGGATAGATGCCTTCCTTCAGCGATGCCTTGCTGGCCTCCGGGAAGGTGACGGCGGTGCTGTCGGCGGGGCCGTCGGCGGCCGGTGCGTGGCTGCGGCAGGCAACCAGCAGCCCCGCGGCCAGGATCAGGCCCAGCGTGGCGGCGACGCGGCCACTGCGAGCGATGCGATGCGGTTTCATGTCATTCCCCCTGTAGACGTTGCCCGCTGCGCCGGGCCGCGAATGCGACCCGGCGCAGGCGATCACCACTGGATGCCGGCACCGACGGCCACACCGGCCTCGCCGCGGCTGTTGGTGGAACCACTGAACTTGTAGATCCAGCGACCGCCCTCGGAGACACCGGAGATGCCCAGGGCCACGCCGGATTCGCCGTTGTAGCTGCCGGCGGCGATCGAGGCCATGTTGCGGCCAGCCTCGCTGGGCTGCGGCAGCGATGCGGTTGCCATCGCCGAGGCGATACCGGCCGAGGCGCGGTTGTCGGTCTTGCGCAGGTCGCGCTCGAAGCCGCCCATGCGCTCATCGGTGTAGGCCTTGGACCAGTCCAGGGTCTGCGCCATGCCCGACTTCAGCTGGTCGACGTTGACCGCGTCGGTACCGGCGGTGCCGGCAGCGACGTTGCGCACCGTGGTCGGGCCGCTGCTGGTGCTGCCCAGAGTCACGCTGTTGTAGTTGGTGGTGCCGTTGGTGGTGGTGTCATAGCGGATCGTGCCCTGCTGCGAAGCCTGCAGCTGGCGCACGTTGACCGCATCGGTCGCCTGCGAACCATCGGCCACGTTGACCACCTGGCGTTCGGCACCGGCTGCACCCACCGACACCGTATTGGCGCGGTTGGCGACCGAGCCCGCACCCAGCGCCACCGAGTTGTCTGCCTGCGCCTGCGAGCCGTTGCCCAATGCGGTCGAGTTGGCCCCGGCCGCAGTGGAGCCGGCACCGCCCGCGGCGGAGTTGGCGCCGGTGGCGGCCGGATCGGCCAGGTTGTTGCTGTTGTTGGCGCGGAAGCTGCCGGCAACGTTGGTGATGTTCTGGATCTTCTGGTCGGTGTAGGCCTTGGACTGGTCGATGGCGTAGTTCACGCCGTTCTTCAGCTGGCCGACGTTGGTCGCATCGTGGTCGTCGGAGCCATCGGCCACGTGGGTGATCTTGCGCTCGCTGCCACTGCTGCCCACCGCCACCTCACCGGACGAGTTGCTGGCGCCGGCCTGGCCATAGGCACCGGTATAGCCGGTCTGCGCACCGACGCTGGCCACCGAACCGGCACCCAGCGCAACACTGTTGCCTGCGCTGGCATTGGCACCGTTGCCGACCGCTACGCTGCCCGCACCGGCTGCGCTGGCCTGTGGGCCGACCGCCAGTGCTTCGGCACCGGTGGCCGTGGCTGCGGCAGCCGTGGAGTTGACCGCCAGGTACGGGCTGCCGCCGCCGCTGCTGATGCGCTGGTTGAGCACCCGCAGCGAGCCGTCCACTGCAGAGAACGCAGCGGTGACGTTGCTGTAGTCGTTGCCGGTGATGGTGCCATCGGTGGCGATGGTGGAGATGTTGAAGGTCGGCGCGGTCCACAGCCCGGTGCTGCCGTTGTACACGGTGCTGCCACCGAAGTAGCTGGCCACCGTCTGGTGCGTGCTGAACAGCTGGTCGCCGGTGATGGCATCGCTGCTGCCCGCCAGGATGCTGCCGGCGGCCACGTTGGTGACTTTCACCGGTGCACCGCCGGTGCCGCTGAGGGTCACGGTATCGACCACGTTACCACTCCCGTCCACGTCGTACTTCACGGCGCGTGCGTCCAGGTCATCGGTCTGCTCGGCCACATTGGCCAGCGAATTGCTGACCGCATCGAAGGCCGTGCCGACGTCGTTGTAACTGCCCTGGCTGACCGTGCCATTGGCGGCGACGTTGTTGAGCGTGTAGGTCGGCGCGGTGACCACGCCATTGGCATCCACTGCAGCGCCGCCGCCGAGGTGGGTGGCCACCGTCTGGTTGGCCGCGAACAACTGCGCACCGTTGATCGCTTCGCTGCTGGCCGCGCTGATCTGGCCTGGGCCGAGGTTGCGCAGCGTGGTGGCGGTTCCGGACTGGCCGAGCGTCGCACTTGCGTAGTTGACGCTGCCGTCGCCGTTGAGGTCGTAGCGCAGCGCGCCCTCTTCGGAAGCCTGCAACTGACCCAGGTTGACCGCATCGGTGCTGGCGGTGCCGGCGGCGACGTTGGTGACCTGGCGTTCGGCGCCCGCGGCACCGATCGACACGCTGTTGGCCCGGTCGGCCAGGCTGCCGGCACCGACCGCGATGCTGTTGGCGGCGGTTGCGCTGGCACCGGCACCGACGGCGATCGCTTCGGCGCCGCTGGCCACGGCGTCGGCACCGGTCGAATTCACCCGCAGGTACCGGGTGCCGGTGTTGCGGATGTCGTTGATCTGGGTGTTGAGGTTGACCAGCGAACCATCCACCGCATCGAAGGCGTCGGTGACGTTGTCATACAGCCCCGGGGCCACGGCGCCACCGGTGGAGATGGTGCTGATCTCGAACAGCGGTGCGGTGAAAGTGCTGGTGAGCGGATCGAACGCTGCGCGTCCGCCAAAGAACTTTGCCATCGTGTCGTTGCTGGCGAACAGCTGCGCACCATTGACCGCCTCGCTGCTGGTGGCGTTGACCGCGCCGGCGGCCAGGTTGCCGATGGTGGTGGTGCCGGTGCCATTGCCGAGGGTGACACGGCGATAGTCGGGGTCGCCTGCACCATCCAGGTCATAGGTGACCGCCGCCGCGCCGACCGCGTCGATCTGGCTGATCGCACCCTTCAGCTGGGCCACGTTGACTGCATCGGTGTTGGCGCTGCCGGCCGCCAGGTTGGTGATCTGCCGCTCGCCACCGCCTGCGGTGCCCACCGACACTTCGCCCGCCGACACCTGTGCGGTGGTCAGGCCGTAAGCGCTGTAGCTGGCCTGCGCGCCGCGCAGTGCGGCCGAGCGATAGCCCAGCGCCACCGAGTTGGCCTGGTTGGAGGTGCTCTCTGCGCCGAGCAGGGTCTGCCCGTTGGCAGTGCCGCTGGCACTGTCGCCGACCACCACCGAGTGCCCCATGCGTGCTGCATAGTCGGCGGTGGGAACGCCGGTCGGATCGCTCGGATCATTGGCGCCCGCGCCCGGGAAGGCGACGTTGGCGTCGACCTTGGGCAGCTCATGGCGGGCGTTGGCACCGATCACCACTTCCTTGGAGCCGTTGGCATAGGCGCCATCGCCCATCAGCACCTGGTAGTCCTGAGCTGCGTTGACCGCCCAGCAGGAGATGTCCGCCAGCGCGATGTCCAGGCACTTGGCCGCCCAGGCCGGCGAGTCCGTCGGCAGCAGCAGGCCGAGCAGGCCACCGGGATTGCCGTTGTTGATGTTGTAGATGTAGCTGTCGGAGGTGACGCCACCGATCAGGGTCAGGTGCGAGCTGCCACCGGTGACCGCGCCACCCAGTCCGTTGAGCGTGGTGCCGACCGGCGTTGCATTGACCACCGGCAGGCCGAGCACGTTGACCGTGGAATAGGTCTGCATGACGTTGGCGGTGCTGAGCTTCAGGTTGCCGTTGGACAGGTAACCGGTGCCGCCGAACAGGCTGGCCGTGGTCGGTCCGAGCAGTTCGGTGACACCGCCCACCAGGCCACCGGTACCGATCACCAGGCCGGCGTTCGGGTCGGCAGCGGCGGGCGCCTTCGGGCTGGTCGGCGGAATGGCCGACGGCGAGGTCAGGCCGAGGCTGCCCAGGGTATTGCCGACCAGGCCACCGACCGCGCCGGTCAGGTTGCCGACGGTGCCGTTGAGGTCACCATTGAGCAGGCTGCCGACCGCGCTGCCAACGCCGTTGAGCGCAGTGCCGACGCCGTTGAGCAGGCCGCCCAGGCCAAGCGCGCTGTTCTGCGCGGCGACGGTTGCGGTGCCGGCCAGCTTGAGATTGCGATCGGCGACGATTTCCTCGCCGTCCTTGCCCTGCACCCGTACCTTGCCTGCCACGCCGGTATCGAACGCTGCGGTGATCGCGCGGTCATCGGTGTCACCCGGCAGCTCTTCCTTGGCCGGCAGCGTGACCGCTGCGGTGGCACCGATCTGGCCCTGGCCTTCGATGTGATTGCCGGCCACGACCAGCTGCGAATCGACCTTGCCATCCACGGCCGCCTTCAAGCCGGACGGCGTTACACCCGCTTCCGCGGCAACCTGGGTGCCGGCGTCAATGCTGGCAACCGGCTTGCCAGCGACGCCGACATCGGCCTTTGCTGCCGCGTTGGCGGCCAGACCCAACGGCGCCTGTGCGGCCGGTGCGACGTTCGCCGCAAGTGCGGCATCGACACGGGTAGCGGCTGCAGTGCCAACACCGATGTTGGCGCGCACGTCGGCGCCCAGCACCGGTGCAGGCACCTGGCGCGGCGCGGCGCCGGCCGCCAGCTTGACCTGCACGGTGGCCGGCAGCACGTCGCGCACGACCGGCAATGACGTTGTGCTCAGCTGCAGGCCGACGCGTGCGTTGGCACTGATCGCCGGGTTCGCCTGGGCCTGTCGTGCAGCCGCGGCCAGCGCCACTTCGGCATCGACCTTCACCGGCATCGGCTGGGTGTACTTGGCCGCCAGCGCCTGCAGGTCGCGCAGCGATTGATTGGCCTCTGTCGCCGCCGCAGGTCCGCTGGCCAGCACGCACAGCAGTGCCATGGCCAGAGTGCTGGGCACCAGAAGGCTGGCACGACGGTCGCGCGGTGTGGTACCGCCGCTATCGCCGGTGGCCAGTTCCGAGGCCACAACCAGAGCATTGAGCTGGCGGTTCCATACACGCCGGTAGATGCGGTTCATGAGCATTTCCCCCGTAGGCGGACAACTTGAATGTCAGTGGACTTGCCGTTAGGCAGGTGACTGACATTTCGCGCCTTTCAGCGAGGGCTGAGCACTTCATTCCGGCAGGGCAATCGCGCATTCCGGCAAATCCACGGCCGGATTCGGCAGCCACATATGCAAATCCGGCAGGGAGGGCTGGCCGGGCTGCCGCCCGGCACCCGCAGAGGCAACGGCAACGGCAACAGCCGAAAGCAAAAGCGGGTTTCCTGCGGGATGGCGGGGTGGGTCCGGTTGCGGGGGACGCCGTAAACCCATCCTTGGGGGCTTGGCCGCGGCATCCATGCCGCGGACACC
>NZ_JBYTEK010000044.1:0-34917 GCF_058783335.1 Stenotrophomonas sp. FW305-C-20-S1
GTGCCGGCTGCTGGCCGGCACCTGCAGGAGCCCTGGTTGCCGGCCAGCGGCCGGCACTACCGATCTGGAACGGCCCTGCATACGGGGCCGTTTTCGTTACTGGATGGTGCCGACCTTCACCTCGGTGCGCGTGCAGGCCTTGTCCAGGCACTCGCCGGTCAGCCAGACCTGGCCATCGCCGATCATCACGCCCTGCTGGTTGACGAACACCGTGCCGAAGTCCTGCGCGGACACCGCCTTGACCACCGCCGGGGTGATGATCTTTTCGTAGTTGCGCTGGAATTCACCGGGCCCGGTGATCTTCCTGCCACCGCTGATGTTCAGCGGGAAACGCACTTCTTCAACCACCGCCGCGCGATCGCCACCGACCACTGCTGTCTTGAAGGCAGTGAATACTTTTTCATACTGCGCCGCATCGCCGAGCAGCGTCTCGATGCGCGCGCGGGCGTCATCTGCCGCCACAGGTGCTGCGGGGTTGGCAGCATCGGCCGGCGTCGCAGCCGCATCCTTGGCGTGCTCCGCCGCAGCCTGTGGCGCGGCGACCGCATCGGGCGTGGTGCTGGCGGCCGCCTCGGCCGGCGTCGCGCCCGTCATCGGCGGAGGCGCATCGGCGGCAGGTTCGGGCGGCGGTGCCGGCTGCGAGCACGCTGCCAGCAACAGGACAGGAACAAGGTAGGCCATCGTGCGCATGCGCGGTCTCCATCGGATCAGGCTCCGATGGTAGCGCCGGGCCGTGCCCGGCGTGTTCGCCATGGGTGAGGACGCCGGGGATGGCCCGGCGCTACTCATTGCCAGTAGATCCACGCCATGCGTGGATGCTCTACCGATCAGGCCTTCAGCAGTTCGAACTGCACCGCGTCACCAGCCATCGACGAGGCGCACACCCACACGTCGAACAGGCCCGGCTCGGCACGCAGCACGCCGTCGCGGCCGGTGAATGCCAGCTGTTCACGGGTCAGGGTGAACACCACCTCGGCCGACTCGCCCGGCTGCAGGGCCACCTTGCGGAAGTCCTTCAGCTCGCGCACCGGCCGCACGCGGCTGGCCACGCGGTCGTGGATGTACAGCTGCACCACTTCCTCGCCGGCCACGCTGCCGGTATTGGTCAGCGTGGTGGTCACGGTCAGGGTGTCGTCCCAGCCGACGCGCGCAGTGCTCAGCTGCGGCACGCCGTAGGCGAAGGTGGTGTAGCCGATGCCATGGCCGAACGGGTACAACGGCTCGTTCGGAATCTCGCGCCAGCGTGCCTTGAATTCCGACATCGTCGGCAGTTCCGGGCGACCGGTGCGCGGGTGGTTGTAGAAGTACGGCTGCTGGCCGGACACCTGCGGGAAGCTGACCGGCAGGCGGCCGGAGGGGCTGTAATCGCCGAACAGCACATCGGCCACGGCATGGCCGGTCTGCGTGCCCAGGTACCAGGTGATCGCAACGGCATGCGCATTGCGCACCGCGCCCTGCAGGGCCAGCGCGCGACCATTGCGCAGCAGCACCACCAGCGGCTTGCCGGTCATCGCCACCGCTTCGGCCAGCGCCTGCTGTGCCGGCGGCAGGGTGATCTCCACGCGCGACTGCGCCTCGCCGCTGTAACGCTGCGGCTCGCCCAGCGCCAGCACCACCACGTCGGCGCGCAGCGCAGCGGCCACGGCCGCCTCGGTGCCGCCGGCGATGGCGGCTTCCAGTTCGCAACCCGGGACCACTTCCAGCAGCGTGTCATCGCCGATGGCCGCGCGCACGCCGGTTTCCAGATCCACGTAACGCTGCTTGTCGCCGAACAGCGTCCAGCAGCCTTCGATGTTGTCGCGGTCCTGCACGAACGGGCCGATCAGCGCGATCTTCTGCCCGTTCTTCTGCAGCGGCAGCACGTTGTCGCGGTTGTTCAGCAGCACGATCGAACGGCGCGCGGCATCACGCGACAGTTCGTCATGGGCGTCGATATGGGAGGTATCGGCTTCGCGCGCCGGGTCCAGCGAACGGTACGGGTCGTCGAACAAGCCGATGGCCTCCTTCAGCCACAGGATGCGGCGCACGCCTTCATTCAGCACGCTCATCGGCACCTCGCCGCTCTCCACCAGGCCCGGCAGGTGCTCGGCGTAGAAGCCGCTCTGCATGCTCAGGTCCAGGCCGGCGGTGAACGCCTTGGCGGTGGCATCGCGGTCGTCGGCGGCATAACCGTGCGCGACCAGTTCCATGTCGGCGGTGTAGTCGGAGATCACCACGCCCGGGAACTTCCATTCACCGCGCAGGATGTCGGTCAGCAGCTCGGCGTTGGCGCTGGCCGGCACGCCGTTGATGTCGTTGAACGAGGACATCACGGTGATCGCGCCAGCGTCGAAGGCCGCCTTGAACGGCGGCAGGTGCACATCGCGCAGGGTCTGCGGCGAAATGTCCACCATGTTGTATTCCATGCCGGCCATCACCGCGCCGTAGGCGGCGAAGTGCTTGGGCGTTGCCAGCAGCGAGTCGGCGGCGCGCAGGTCGCTGCCCTGGAAGCCACGCACGCGGGCAGCGGCGAAGGCACAGCCCAGTACCACGTCCTCACCGGCACCTTCGGCACCGCGGCCCCAGCGCTGGTCACGGGCGATGTCCACTGCCGGTGCGTAGGTCCAGTGCAGGCCGGCAGCGGTAGCTTCAACCGCAGTGGCGCGCGCGGTGCGCTCGGCCAGGTCCGGCTCGAAGCTGGCGGCCTCGCCCAGCGGAATCGGGAACACCGTGCGCATGCCGTGGATGACGTCGGCCGCCAGGATCACCGGGATGCCCAGGCGGCTCTCCTCGGTGGCGACCTGCTGGATGCGGCGGCCGAGCTCGGCGCCGACACCGTTGAACAGCGAGCCGACCTTGCCCTCGCGCACCTGCTGCAGCACCTGGTCGGCATTGCGCACGTTGGCTTCCGGGTTCACGTCCGGGGCGAACGGGCGGACCATGTCCGCGAAGACACCCAGCTGGCCGACTTTTTCCTCGACGGTCATCTGGGCAATGAGGGATTCGATGCGATCGGAGGCCACCGGCAGTCCTTGATGAAAACGTTTACAAGCCCGGCATTCTAGCGATCCCGGACGATTTGGCGAGAGGTTTCGTCATTCAGTTTCAGCCACCAGCCGGATCCGTACGGTCCGGCCGGGGGCATCGCAGCTTACTCCGAGCCGGCCAACTGGCGCTGCCCGGCCATCAACATCGCGTCGCTGGACGCCTGGAACACCCGCAGGCCAAAGGCCGGCAGGATCGCCAGCAGGTGGTCGAAGATGTCCGACTGCACCGCCTCGTATTCGCCCCAGGCGGTGCTGCGGGTGAAGCAGTACAGCTCCAGCGGCAGGCCTTCGGTGGTCGGCTGCAGCTGGCGCACCAGCAGGGTCATATCGGTATGGATGCCCGGATGGCTGGCCAGATAGCGCTCCACGTAGGCGCGGAAGGTGCCCAGGTTGGTCACCCGGCGGCTGTTGACCTCGGCCACGCCCTGCTCGCGCAGGCGCCCGTTCCACTGGCCCAGCTCCTGCTGCTTGCCGCGCAGGTAGTCGCCCAGCAGGGCGAACTGGCCGAGGAAGGCCAGGTCGTCCTCCTCCATGAAACGCACACTGTGCTGGTCCAGGAACAGCGCGCGCTTGATCCGGCGGCCACCGGCCTCCTGCATGCCGCGCCAGTTCTTGAACGACTCGGTCACCAGCTTCTTGGTCGGGATGGTGGTGATGGTCTTGTCGAAGTTCTGCACCGTCACCGTATGCAGGGCGATATCGATGACATCGCCGTCGGCATTCTGGCTGGGCATCTCGATCCAGTCGCCGATACGGATACGCCCATCACCACTGATCTGCACGCTGGCCACCAGCGACAGGATGGTGTCCTGGAAGATCAGCATCAGTACTGCGGTGGCCGCGCCCAGGCCGGTGACCAGGTAGCGCAGGTCGACACCGGCGAGGGTGGCAACGATCGACAGCCCGGCGATCACGAAGATGATGATCTTGGCGACCTGCAGGTACCCCTTGATCGGCTTGTTGCGCGCCTCGGGGCGACGTTCGTACAGGTCGTTGGCCGCATCCAGCGCATGCGACAGCGCCAGCACAACGGTCAGGATCGCCCACGCCTGGCAGGCACCGATGATGAAGCCGACCAGGCCCGGCGGCAGGTCCGGCACGATACGGATGCCCGAGGCGATCACCTGGCTGGGCACCACGTTGGACAGCCGCGAAATGACCCGCATCAGATGGCTGCCGCGGCCGGTATCGGCGCCGGGCAGGCGGTTGAGCAGGCGACGCAGGCCGCGCAGCAGGATGCGCTTGGTCACCCAGTTGGCCAGGCCGGCGGCAACCAGCAGCGCCGAGATCATCAACGCCAGGTAGGCGCCAGGATAGGGTTCCAGTGTGTTCTGCAGCTTTTCCAGCCACTGTACCGCCACCACTGCGTCCACCATCGGTTGTCTCCTTCTTCATTGCTGTTGAGGTTGCCGGCCAGCGGCCGGCACTACCGGGGGTTGCCAGCCGACGGCCGGCATTACCGGCGTGTCAGTCCCGCGAGCGTTCGATGATCACGCCGACCGCACGTGCACCGCGCACCGCCCCGGGCTTGCTCAGCTTCAGCCGCAGCCACTTCACGTCGAACTCGTCCAGCACGATCTGCGCGCAGCGCTCGGCCAGGGTCTCCACCAGGCCGAATTCCGATTCGCGCACGAACTGCTCCAGGCGCTTGCTGACTGCCTTGTAGTTCAGGGTATGGGCAATGTCATCGCTGGCGGCCGGGCGACGGTTGTCGAACCCCATCTCCAGATCGAACACCAGGTCCTGGCGGATCCGCCGCTCCCAATCGTAGATGCCGATCAGGGCGTCGATCGTCAGCCCTTCGATGAAAACCTTGTCCATTGCGGTTACCAGCCGGAAAACAGGCGGCCATGGTAACGGGACGGCAGTGAGCCTGCCCGGAACGGAGGCGGGTCGCCGGGCATTCGCAAGGTCTGGAAAAGACAAAGGGCCCTGCTAGCGGGGCCCTTTGGTACCTCTCAACGTCCTCGGGGGGAGCTGGAATCCAGCCGCGAGTCCCGAAGCACACGCTGCAAAGGATGAAGGTCATTTTCCCTGTCGTCCAGAGGCATTCACGACATTCCGGGGAAGTCCGAATGCGGTCGGGAGTTCTGCCAGGCAACCGGATGGCATTTCCCGATATCACCCGTATGGCTTCCGGCGCACGCTGGTGATCCACAACGTGATTCCGCCGCCCATGAAAGAGCAGAGGATCCTGCAAGCAGCACTATCCCGACCACGCTGGTCAACCTACAAACGCATCGCAGACCGTCATTCCCTGGATGCGACCTCGCTGTATGTCTGGAACATGCAGATGTGTGGCGCTTTGCTATCGCCGCTTCACATCTGTGAAATCGTCATCCGCAACGCAGTCGCCGCAGCACTGGCGCATGCCTATGGTCCCCGCTGGCCATGGCATCCAGCACTGTTGCAGCGCATGCCCGCCGATGGCGCGCTGTCGGCGCTGCAGGACCTGCACAAGCGATCGAATCAGCAGATGAACACGCCGGAGATCATCGCCAGCCTTCGATTCGCATTCTGGCAGCAACTCTTTACACGGCGCTTTGAGGGGCCCCTCTGGACGCGAAGCCTGAAGATCGCACTGCCCAACGCTCCACAGAAGACTGTCGACACCATCCGCACCACCATCCATGCCGACCTCGACCGCATCCGCCACCTGCGCAACCGCATCGCCCACCACGAACCGATCCTTGAGCGCGACATCGGCGCCGACCTGGCCGCGATCGGGCGGCTGATCCACGCCCGGTGCCCGCACACGCTGGCATGGCTGCAGCGCCATGAACGGGCGACGACGGTATTGGCGGCGTCGCCGTTGGCAGGGCGTCCATAATGCGTCCGCCGGGCATGGCCCGGCGCTACCGGTTGCGGGGCTCACACCGCCGGCAGCGTCGCCATGTCCCAGCGCGGGGTGACGTCCACCTTCGGGGGGCTGTGCTGGCCCGCCAGCAGGCGCAGCGCGCCGGCGAAGGCGATCATCGCGCCGTTGTCGGTGCACAACGCCGGCCGCGGGAAGCAGGCGCGGCCGCCGAGGCGCTCGGCCATCTGCTGCAGGCGGGCGCGCAGGCGCTTGTTCGCACCCACGCCGCCGGCCACCACGATCACATTGGTGCCGGCCGCTTCCAGCGCGCGTTCGCACTTGATGCACAGGGTCTCGACCACGGCGTCTTCAAAGCCACGGGCGATGTCGGCGCGGGTCTGCTCGCTCTGGTCGCTGTCGCGCCAGGCCATCAGGACCTGGGTCTTCAGGCCGGAGAAGCTGAAATCCAGGCCCGGGCGGTCGGTCATCGGCCGCGTGAAGCGGTAGACGCCCGGCGTGCCCTGCTCGGCCAGCGCGGCCAGCTGCGGCCCGCCCGGGTACGGCAGGCCCATCATCTTGGCGGTCTTGTCGAAGGCTTCGCCTGCGGCGTCGTCCAGGGTTTCGCCCAGCAGCCGGTACTGGCCGATGGCATCGACGGCCACCAGCTGGGTATGGCCACCGGACACCAGCAGGGCCACGAACGGGGCCTGCGGCGGATCGTCTTCCATCAGCGGCGCCAACAGGTGACCTTCCATGTGGTGCACGCCCACGGCGGGGACCTCCAGCGCCCAGGCCAGCGACCGGGCCACGCCGGCGCCCACCAGCAGCGCCCCGACCAGGCCGGGGCCGGCGGTGTAGGCCACCCCGTCGATGTCGTTCACGCCAAGCCCGGCCTCGGCCAGCGTCTGCCGGATCAACGGCAGCAGCTTGCGCACGTGGTCACGGCTGGCCAGTTCAGGCACCACACCGCCGTACTCGGCGTGCAGGGCGATCTGGCTGTAGACCGCATGGGCGCGCAGGGCAGCGCTGCCGGCCAGGTCGGTGTCATACACCGCCACGCCGGTCTCGTCACAGGAAGATTCGATGCCAAGGACTCGCATGCCTGCTATTATGACGCCCCTGCCAACCCCTCGGGGAACTGGCAGGCCTCACTGCAATCCAACAACTTGCCCCTATTCAGGATTTGTGGCTTGCAGTTTGTTTATTCGCCACTATAATGTGCGGCTCGCCGGGCGTGACCCGGTTCTACTGTGTCCCGGAGATTCCATGCCCAGCGTCAAAGTCCGCGAGAACGAACCCTTTGAGTTTGCTCTTCGCCGCTTCAAGCGCACTTGCGAAAAGGCCGGTGTGCTGGCCGAAACCCGCAAGCGCGAGTTCTACGAAAAGCCGACCCAGGAGCGCAAGCGCAAGGCCGCCGCTGCTGTGAAGCGTCAGCTGCGCCGCTCTTCGCGCGACGTTACCAAGCGTCAGCGCCTGTACTGATCGGACGCATCTTCATTGCGGTGGGCATTCCCTGCCGCGATGGAGTCGAAGCCGGCACGCGCGAGCGTCGCCGGCTTTTTGCGTTTCCGGGCCCGGGCATCCGCCCTGCCCCACTACCACCACGAGGTTCGTCATGAGCATGAAGCAGCAGCTCACCGAAGACATGAAGGCCGCCATGAAGGGCGGCGAGAAGCACAAGCTGGGCGTCATCCGCCTGATCAACGCCGCCATCAAGCAGAAGGAAGTCGACGAGCGCATCGAACTCGACGACACCGCCGTGATCGCCGTGCTCGACAAGATGGTCAAGCAGCGCAAGGACTCGGTCAGCCAGTTTGAAGCGGCCAACCGCGAAGACCTGGCGGCAATCGAGCGCGCCGAAATCGTGGTGATCGAAGCCTACCTGCCGGCCAAGATGGGCGAAGCCGAGATCGTCGCGGCCATCCAGGCGGCCATCGCCGAAACCGGCGCCAGCAGCGCGGCCGACATGGGCAAGCTGATGGGCGCGCTGAAGCCCAAGCTCGCCGGCCAGGCCGACATGGGCCTGGTGTCCAAGCTGGTCAAGCAGGCGCTGTCGTAAGCAACGCCAGACCCGGGTCCCTTCCGCACTGCGAAGGGACTGCGGGACGCGCTCCTGCGCACCTGCTTCACCGCGTCTTCGACGTGGTGCTGCTACAACTCCGGCATGGTTGATCCAACGTCCCACGCCCCCGAAGACCGCGCGCCGCACGGCGGCCCCGCGTCCCTGCACAAGTACATCAAGCGCCTGCAGGACAGTTTCCCGATGGCCGTCGTCAAGCGCTTCGTCGAAATCGACGTGCTGACCCAGGCCGCCTCGGTTTCCTTCTATGCCCTGCTGTCGATGGCGCCGCTGCTGGTGCTGCTGCTGTGGCTGACCGCCTCGCTGTATCCGCCGGCACAGCAGGCCCTGGTCGACCAGATCAGCTCGGTGGCCGGCAGCAGTGCCGCGACTGTGGCCGAAACCGTGCTGAAGAATGCCGACAACCAGCCCGACGTCGGATCGCTGGCCGGGCTGTGGAGCACGCTGCTGCTGTTCGTTGGCGCCACTGCGGTGTTTGCCCAGTTGCAGAACGCACTGAACCTGATCTTCCGCACCAGCGGCGAACGCCTGGAGGGCATCAAGGCGTGGCTGCGCAAACGCGTGTTCTCCTTCGGCGTGGTGCTGGCGCTGGGCTTCCTGCTGATCCTGTCGATGACCGCCACCACCGTGCTGCAGGTGGCCTTTGCGCAGCTGCCCTCGATCCTGCCGGCCATCGGCTACCTGACCAGCCTGCTGCTGTACGCGGTCGGCTTCGCCTTCATGTATCACTACCTGCCGGACCGGCGCGTGGCGTGGCGCCAGGCCTTCATCGGCGGCCTCATCACCTCGGCGCTGTTCGCGCTCGGCCGCTATGGCATCGGCGTGTACATCGCCACCGTCGCACCGGGCAGCGCTTACGGCTCGATGGGTGCGCTGGTGATCTCGCTGGTCTGGATCTACTACGCCACCGTGGTCTTCTTCGTCGGCGCGCTGATGACCGCGGTGATCGATGAACGCCTGCGCGCACGCCATCATCTGCTCGCTGCCGGCATCGACCCTGGCACTGCGGCGAACGCGCCCGGGAACGTGGCCGGCAAGGGGTAAACTAGGGGGACTGACTTCCCCCTTCCGCGTGGCTGCCGCCACGCCCTGCCTCGTTGCCCATGGCCCGTATCCCCGACGCTTTCATCGACGACCTGCTGGCCCGCTCCGACATCGTCGAGGTGGTGGGCAGCCGCGTGCCGTTGAAGCGCCAAGGCAAGGAGTACGCCGCGCGCTGCCCGTTCCATGACGAACGCTCGGCCTCCTTCACCGTCTCGCCGACCAAGCAGTTCTATCACTGCTTCGGCTGCGGCGCGCACGGCACGGCCATCAGCTTCCTGATGAACTACGACCGCCTCGAATTCCTCGACGCGGTGGATGAACTGGCCAAGCGTGCCGGCATGGAAGTGCCGCGCAGCGAGAACCCACGCAGTGCCCAGCAGCAGGATGACAGCCGCGAGCTGTATTCCGCGCTGGACGCGGCAGCCAAGTTCTTCCAGAAGAACCTTGAGGGCAGCGAGAAAGCCCGCAGCTACCTCGACGGTCGTGGCGTGGATGAAGAGAACCGCGCGCGCTTCCAGATCGGCTATGCGCCTGATGGCTACAGCGGCCTGCGCGACGCACTGGGCAAGGACGAGCGGCGGATGAAACTGCTCGACCGCGCCGGCCTGTTCTCCAAGAACGACCGCGGCCACGTCTACGACAAGTTCCGCGACCGGGTGATGTTCCCGATCTTCGACCGCCGTGGCCGGGTGATCGCCTTCGGCGGGCGCGTGTTCGAGAAGGATGACGGCCCCAAGTACCTCAACTCGCCCGAAACCGCGCTGTTCCACAAGGGCCGCGAACTGTACGGCCTGTGGCAGGTGCGCCAGGCCAACCAGAAGATCGAGCGCTTGATCGTGGTCGAGGGCTACATGGACGTGGTCTCGCTGTTCCAGTTCGGCGTCACCCAGGCGGTGGCGACGCTGGGCACGGCGACCACGCCGGACCACGCCGAACTGTTGTTCCGCAACGCGCCGGACGTGTTCTTCTGCTTCGATGGCGACGCCGCCGGCCGCCGCGCCGGCTGGAAGGCGCTGGAATCGGTGCTGCCACGCATGAAGGACGGCCGCCAGGCCTTCTTCCTGTTCCTGCCCGACGGCGAAGACCCGGACAGCATCGTGCGCAAGGAAGGCGCCGAGGCCTTCGACGAACGCCTGAAGCAGGCCACGCCGCTGTCGCAGTTCTTCTTCGACGAGCTGACCCGCGAGATCAACCTGGGCACGCTGGATGGCAAGGCACGGCTGGCCGAGCGCGCCAAGCCGATGCTGGCGCAGATTCCCGATGGTGCCTTCGGCGACCTGATGAAGCAGCAGTTGGCGCAGCTGACCGGCCTGGGTGGCAACGCGCAGGCGGGCCGGCCGCAGATGCCACAACGCGCCGCTCCGCGCACGATCCAACCGGCGGCCAAGCGCAGCCTGGTGCGCGGCGCGATCGCCGTCCTGCTGCAGCAGCCGTCGCTGGCCCTGACCCTGGGCGGCAAGCACCACTTCCAGGGCCTGCGCCTGCCGGGCGTTGAGCTGCTGCTGGAATTGCTGGGGCTGGTCGAACAGCGCCCGGACATCAGTACCGGCGCCCTGCTGGAGCATTTCGACGGCCGCGAAGAACAGGCCTCGCTGCACACCTTGGCCGCGCAGACGCTGGCGGGCGATGAAGCGATGTGGACGGTGGAACTGCATGACGCGGTCGGCCAGCTGGAGAAGCAGCTGCTGTTCCAGCGGATCGACGACCTCAACGCCAAGCAGCGACAACAGGGTCTGGACGATACTGACAAGTACGAGATGCGCGAACTGCTTAAGGCACGCGCCAATCTGCGCCTGTAGCGGCAGAACACATCCCCGGAGAGAGCATGCTGCTGCGTCTGACCTGCCTGCTGTTGTTGTCGCTCTTCCCGGTCCTGCCGGCCTGGGCTGCGGACCCTGTCCTTGCTGAAGTCCGCCCCGGCCTCTACGCCGGTGGCCAGCCCACGGCCGCGCAACTGCGCGAACTGGCTGCACAAGGCGTGCGCACGGTGATCGACCTGCGCCAACCCGATGAAGATCGCGGCTTCGATGAAACACGCGAGGCCGAAGTGCTCGGCCTGCGCTATGTGCGCATCCCGGTAGCCGGCGCCGAGGGCCTGGATGCCACCAACCTGCGCGCCGTGCACCAGGCGCTGCAGCAGAGCCAGGGGCCGGTGCTGCTGCACTGCGCTTCCGGCAACCGCGCCGGTGCCGTGCTCGGCCTGGTCAACGCACGCTACGAACACGCCAGCCCGGAACAGGCGCTGCAGCTGGGCCAGCGAGCCGGCCTGAAGTCGTTGGAAGCGGCCACCCGCGAGCGTCTGGCGATTCCTTCTTCCACCCCCTGATTCCCGGGGTAATCCCCCCGCACCAAGGAGCCCATCCACCATGACCCGCTGGTGGTCGCGCCTGCGACCGGACAACTTCACCCTCGCCCTGCTGTGCACCGTCGGCCTGGCCTCGCTGCTGCCGATGAAAGGCGCCGCCGCCCTGGTGCTCGACGATGTCACCACCGTCGCCATCGCCGCGCTGTTCTTCCTGCATGGCGCGCGCCTGCCGCGCGAATCGATCATCGGCGGCATGCTGCACTGGCGCCTGCACCTGACGATCCTCGCCTGCACCTTCATCCTGTTCCCGCTGCTGGGGCTGTTGTTCAAGCCGTTGTCCGGCTGGCTGCTGACACCTGAGCTGTACCTGGGCGTGCTGTTCCTGTGCACCCTGCCCTCCACCGTGCAGTCGTCCATCGCGTTCACCTCGATGGCGCGCGGCAACGTGCCGGCAGCCGTGTGCAGTGCCTCGCTGTCGAGCATCCTCGGCGTGTTCCTCACGCCCCTGCTGCTGACCGCACTGGCCGGCACCTCCGGCGGCGTGCACGACCCGCTGCATGCCATCGGCGGCATCATGCTGCAGCTGCTGGTGCCGTTCGTGGCCGGCCACCTGCTGCGCCCGTGGATCGCCGGCTGGGTTGAGAAACAGCGCGCGCTGCTGCGCTACACCGACCAGGCCACGATCCTGCTGGTGGTGTACTCGGCATTCGGCGAAGCGGTTACCGAGGGGTTGTGGAGCAAGACGCCCCTGCTGTCACTGTTGGCGGTGGCGGTGGTGGCGGCGGTACTGCTGGGCATCGCCATGCCGCTGATCACCTTCATCGCCCGCCGCCTGCGCTTCAACCGCGAAGACGAGATCGCCATCGTGTTCTGCGGCTCGAAGAAGAGCCTGGCCACCGGCGTTCCGATCGCCAAGGTGCTGTTCGCCGGTGGCAGCCTCGGCGCGATCGTGCTGCCGGTGATGATCTATCACCAGATCCAGCTGATCGTCTGCGGCGTGATCGCGCAACGGTATGCCAAGCGCGCGCCCTGACCTGTGGAACAGCCATCCACGCATGGCGTGGATCTACTGTCGGCCGGGCCCACAAAAGTAGATCCACGCCATGCGTGGATGTTTCACAGGTAGCGCCGGGCCATGCCCGGCGGCGTCACCCCGTCACAACCAGGGCAGGATCCAGTGGTCCACCAGCAGGAAGGCGAACAGCGCCATCAGGTAGACGATGGAGTAACTGAACATCTTCATCGAGAACAGCTCGTCCGGCGGGTTGAGCATGCGCCAGGCGTACCAGAGGAACACCGCGTTGAGCACGATCGCCCCGCCCAGGTAGAACGCTCCGCTCATGCCAACCAGGTAAGGCAGCAGGCAGACCAGCGCCAGCACCACCGAGTACGCCATGATCTGCTTGCGCGTGTGCACCACGCCATGGGTGACCGGCAGCATCGGGATTTCCGCCTTGGCGTAATCCTCGCGACGGAAGATCGCCAGCGCCCAGAAGTGCGGCGGCGTCCAGATGAAGATGATCAGCACCAGCAGCGACGAGTACGCCCAGTCCGACTGCCCCTGCATGCCGGTTACCGCCGCCCACCCCAGCATCGGCGGCATCGCACCGGCCAAACCACCGATGACGATGTTCTGCGAGGTCGCACGTTTCAGGTAGACGGTGTAGATCACCGCATAACCGATCAGCGAGGCGAAGGTCAGCACCGCGGTGATCCAGTTCACCCACAGCACCAGGATCGCCATCGACAGCACGATCAGCACGCCGGCGAATACCAGCACCTGCCACGGCTTGACCTTGCCCACCACCAGCGGACGCCACGAGGTGCGCGCCATCTGCGCGTCGATGTGCGCATCCAGCAGCTGGTTGATGGCTGCAGCGGCGGACGCGGCAAGCCAGATGCCGAGGAAGCCGAGCAGGCCGGCACGCACCTGCTCCCAGCTGGGCACGCCGGGAATGGCCAGGACCATGCCGACCAGGGCGGTGAAGACGATAAGGGCAACGACCTTGGGCTTGGTCAGGTCCCAGTACTGGCGATAGTTGGAAAACATGGGATCAGTCCGGGGCACGCAGGCGGGCCAGCAGGCTGACCAATACAAACAACAGGGCAACGGCAACGCCGTTGTGCGCCACGGCCACTTCCAGCGGCAGCGCCAGCTTCACGTTGAGGATGCCGAGGGTGACCTGCAGCACCAGCAGCGCGACCAGGGCCGAAGCCCAGCCGCGCATGCTCGGCAGCCGGAACAGGCGCAGGCCCAGCCACAGCAGGTAAACGGCAACGACGATGGCAAACAGGCGATGGGCCATCTGGATGGCGATGCGCGAGGCACCGTCGAGCACGCCGCCTTCGTAGTCCACGCCGATACCGCGCCACAGGGTGAAGCCCTCGGCGAAGTTGTGCTGCGGCCACCACTGGTTGGCACAGCGCGGGAAGTTGTCCAGCGAGGCGCTGCCGCCGCCGCACGCCAGCGCCGCGTAGTTGGCGCTGACCCAGCCACCCAGCGCGATCTGGGTGACCAGCACCGCCACGCCAATGCGCAGCAGCCACTTCAGCTTCGGCGCCTCAGCCAGGGTGATCGGCATGTGCGTGGCACGCCAGGCCATCCACACCAGCAGGCCGAACATCAGCATGCCGCCCAGCAGATGACCCATCACCACGATCGGCTTGAGCAGCAGGGTCACCGTCCACATGCCCAGCAGCGCCTGGAAGATCACCACCGCCAACGTCAGCAGCGCAGCGCGCGCCAGGTCGATGTTGCTCCAGCGCAGCGCCGCGATCAGCAGGATGGCCTCGCCGACCAGCGCCAGTGCGCTGGCGGTTCCATGCCAGCCCATCATGTACAGCGGTATGCCCGCGGCCACCAGCACGCAGGCGGTGACCACCGCCGTGCTTCCGAAACGCCGCTTGCGCGTGGCCAGCAGGGCCAGGGTCAGGATCTCGATGCCGAGCGCGCCGGCCAGGAAGCGGTGCACCTGCTCACGCCAGGCCTTGTGTGTTTCCAGCGGACGGATCTCCGCTGCCGGGTGGCCGATGGTCTCTTCCACGTGCTGCGGCCAGGTCGCCTGCCCATAGCAGGTCGGCCAGTCCGGGCAGCTCAGGCCGGCATCGGACAGGCGCACGAAGGCACCGAACATGATCGTGCTCGCGGTCATGATCATGGCGAACCACGCTAGGCGGTGGAAATTGCGGTGCAGCGCCGGACGCGCGGAAAGGCTCATCAAACGGGACTCACTTCAGTTTCAGCAACGTGGCCATGTCCTTGCGCAGACCGCCGAGATCGCTCCCGGGGGCATGACGCATGATCACGAAGCCGTTCGGATCGATCACGTAGACCGGCAGACCCGCCGGATCATCGACGCCAGGCAGCGCCGCGCGCAGGGCTGGCGACGGGGCCAGCGGCCGCAGCGCGGGCAGCGAGGCGATCGACGCCGGTGGCGTTCCCAGCCACAGGATCTCGACATTATCGGCGTTATGGCCGAACAGCTGCCACACCTTGCCCAGTCCCTGCGACAAAGTGACGCACTGCGCGTCGCAGGCTCCGGCCGGGGCCACCAACAGGCGCCATGTGCGCGCCTCGGGGTTCCAGGGGTAGGCCGCGCCATTGGCCAGCGTCGGCGGTTGCTGGCGCAGATCCACCGGCGGCTTCAGCAATTGCCCTGCATTGCGGTGCGCGGTTGGCTGCCAGCCGGAGAAACGCAGGAGGGCGGCCAGCGCCATCGCCCCGAAGAAAACGGCGAACAGCAGCACCAGGGTCCGGCGGCCGTTGCCGCGCGCCTGCGGGGAGGTAGCAGTGTTCATGCAGGGCATTTTCTCATGGTTGGGAAAGGGATGCCGGCCAGCGGCCGGCACTACCGGGCAACGGGCCGTCTTCTGCGCCATTCCAGTACCAGCGCCACCACCAGCACGGTCAGCGCCAGCCCGAACCACTGCACGGCGTAACCCAGGTGGCGCTGCGGCGGCAGCGTGTTCGGCAGCAGGTCGAGATCGCGCTCATCGCCGAACGGCAGCGCCGGGTCCAGCCGCAGCACGCGCTCGGGCAACGATGGCAGGCCCAGTGCCGCAGCCAGGCCATCGGCGGGAAGGCGACTGGCCAGCCAGCGCCCTGCAACATCGGTGGTAGTGAACGCCGGCCCCAGCGCCAGCCCGGACGAAGGGGGCGGCGCCAACAGGCCTCGCACGGCCACCGGCGACGGCGGTGCCGGCACCACCGGCAACCTGCGGTCCGGCGGCAGCGCGCGCCAGCCAAGGTCCACCAGCAACACGCTGCCCGCATCGCTGCGGAACGGACGATAGATCTTCACTCCGGCGCGGCCGTGGCGGGTCTGGTTGTCCAGCAGCACCACGCCCGGCAGGAAGCGACCGTGATCGGCCACGCCATGCAGCGCGCCCTGCGCCGCCAGCGCCTGCGCCAACGGCAGCGCCTGCGCCACGGCTGGCCCCTGTGCATCCAGCAACGCCTGCTTGGCCTGCATCCGCTGCAGCTGCCACAGCCCCAGCGCGGTGAATCCGGCCATCGCCAGCAACGCCATCAGCCAGCCGATCAGGCGCGTGTGCTGGCGCATCATGACAAGTCCGCGCAAACGCGGTCAGATAGGCACATCCACCCTGCCCTCGAGCCGCGCATGAGTGATTCGCTGAAGACCCTGCTGGTAATCGCGTTTCTGATCGTCATCGTCTGGAATCTGGGCGCCGGCCTGTATTACCTGCTGGTGGACCGCGGCCAGACCAAGCGCACGGTCAATGCACTGACCCGCCGCATCGGAGTGTCGGTGGCGTTGATCGTACTGGTGATCGTCAGCATCTACATGGGCTGGATCAAACCGCACGGCATCGGCGGCTGACGCCCCATCAGACCAGGCAGCGCCGGCGGCTGACGCTGCCGACGCCTGCGCGGTCAAAGCACGTAGACGAACAGGAACAGCATCAGCCACACCACGTCGACGAAGTGCCAGTACCACGCGGCCGCTTCAAAGCCGAAATGGTTGTCGCGGGTGAAGTGTCCCTTCGCCGACCGCAGCCACATCACGATCAGCATGATCGTTCCCAGCAATACGTGTGCGCCGTGGAAGCCGGTCAGCATGAAGAAGGTCGAACCGTAGATGCCCGAGCCGAGCGTCAGGTTCAATTCCTTGTAGGCGTGGATGTACTCCTCGGCCTGCAGGGTCAGGAAGCCAAGGCCGAGCAGCACGGTCAGGCCCAGCCAGATCAACAGCTGGCGGCGGTTGCCCGCCTTCAGCGCATGATGGGCGATGGTCAGGGTCACGCCCGAGGTCAGCAGGATCAGCGTATTGATCAGCGGCAGGCCCCAGGCCGGGATCGTCTGGAACGCGCCACCGATCGCTGCCGGGCCATTGGTCGGCCAGCCGGCCGAGTAGCCCTGCCACAGCAGCTCGTTGGTCATCACCCCGCGCCCTTCGCCGCTCAACCACGACAGGCCGAGGTGGCGGGTGTAGAACAGCGCACCGAAGAAGGCACCGAAGAACATCACTTCGGAGAAGATGAACCAGACCATCCCCATCCGGAACGAACCATCCACCTGCCGGTTGTAGTTGCCGGCCTGCGACTCGCGCACCACATCGCTGAACCACCAGAACAGGGTCAGCACCAGCATCGCCACGCCGATGTAGAACGTCCAGCGGCCCCAGCTGGCGTCATTGAGCCAACTGGCCACGCCGACCATGGTCACCATCATCGCGATGGAACCGACGAACGGCCACTTGCTCTGGGCCGGGACGAAGTACACGTTGGCGTCGGTAGGTGTCTGGGCCATGGTCGGTATCCGGGTCAGGGAGCAGCGTGGGCGCCTTCCGACGTGGCGGCGGGCGCCAGCCGATCGGACAACGCATCGTTGCGGTAGAAGGTGTAGGACAAGGTGATCGTGCGGATTTCCAGCGGCAGGTCCGGATCGACGATGAAGCGCACCGGCATGTCGCGCTTCTCGCCGGCCTGCAGGGTCTGCGCGGTGAAGCAGAAGCACTCGGTCTTGCTGAAGAACCCGGACGCGCGTGCCGGCGCCACCGACGGCACCGCGCTGCCGACCACGGCCTGCTGGCTGTCGTTGCGGGCGAAGTACAGCGCCTCGTTGAGCTCGCCAGGCACCACATCCATGGTCAGCTGCTCGGGATGGAACGACCACGGCAGCCGCGAATTGACGCCACCATCGAATTCCACCCGCACGGTGCGCTTGCCGGTGGCAGCACCGGTACTGGCTTCGCTGCCCGGGCCACGTTCCAGGCGCACGCCGAATACCTTCTCGCAGGCGATGCGATACAGCGGTACCAGCGAGAACGTCAACAGGAACACCACCACTGCAACGCCGATTAGGCGCGGCAGGCCGGCGCTGCGTGACGGAGCGGTGGCCGGTGTTTCGCTCATCGACCGATCACGCCGCTGAGGATGAAGCCGACGTACACCAGCACGGCGATCGCGCCCACCCACAACGCGGTGCGCTTGGCGCGCTGGCGCTGCTCCGCATAAAGCGGCGCGGTGCCCGGCCGCTGGCCTGCCGATGCGCTTGCGGCCACGCGTGGCTCGCCTCTGGCCGGGGTGATCGGGCTCTCGTTATGCATGCATCACCTCAATGACCGATATCGTCGTGGGCCAGGTCGCCCGGGCGGATGGTCGGCGGCGTGGTGAAGGTGTGCGCCGGTGCCGGCGACGGCAGCGTCCACTCCAGACCGCGCGCGCCTTCCCAGGAGCGGGCCTCGGCCTTCTCGCCATTGCGCAGCGAGGACAGCAGGATCGCAGCCATCATGAACGGCGTGGCGAACATGCCGAACGCACCGATCGAGCTGATCAGGTTCCAGTCGGCGAACGCCACCGAGTAATCGGGGATGCGGCGCGGCATGCCGGCCAGGCCCAGGAAATGCTGCGGGAAGAACAGCAGGTTGACGAACACGATCGACCACCAGAAGTGCACCTTGGCCCACTTCTCGCTGTACATGCGCCCGGTCCACTTCGGCCACCAGTAGTACACCGCCGCGATCAGCGCGAACACCGCGCCGGTCACCAACACGTAGTGGAAGTGGGCGACCACGAAGTAGGTGTCGTGATACTGGAAGTCGGCGGCCACGATCGCCAGCATCAGGCCGGAGAACCCGCCGATGGTGAACAGGATGACGAACGCCACCGACCACAGCATGGGGGCTTCGAACGTCAGCGAACCGCGCCACATCGTGCTGACCCAGTTGAACACCTTCACCCCGGTCGGGATCGAGATCAGCATGGTGGCGAACATGAAGTAGATCTCACCGCCCAGCGGCATGCCCACGGTGAACATGTGGTGGGCCCAGACGATGAACGACAGGAACGCGATCGCCGCAGTGGCGTAGACCATCGCCTGGTAGCCGAACAGCGGCTTGCGGCTGAAGGTCGGGATGATCTCGCTGACCACGCCGAAGGCGGGCAGGATCATGATGTAGACCTCGGGATGGCCGAAGAACCAGAAGATGTGCTGGAACATCACCGGGTCACCACCACCGGCCGCATTGAAGAAGCTGGTGCCGAAGAACTTGTCGGTCAGCAGCATCGTCACCGCACCGGCCAGCACCGGCATCACCGCGATCAGCAGGAACGCGGTGATCAGCCAGGCCCAGCAGAAGATCGGCATCTTCAGCAGGTCGATGCCGGGCGCGCGCATGTTCAGCACCGTGGCGATGATGTTGATCGCGCCCATGATCGAACTGATGCCGGCCACGTGGATGGCAAACACGGTGAACGCCACGTTGTAGCCGCCCTGCAGCGACAGCGGCGGGTACAGCGTCCAGCCACCGGCCGGCGCGCCACCGGGCAGCAGGAAGGTCAGCAGCAGCAGGCTGAAGGCCACCGGCAGCAGCCAGAACGACCAGTTGTTCATGCGCGGCAGCGCCATGTCCGGCGCGCCGATCTGCAGTGGGATCATCCAGTTGGCCAGGCCGACGAAGGCCGGCATCACCCCGCCGAAGATCATCACCAGCGCGTGCACGGTGGTCAGCTGGTTGAAGATTTCCGGACGGATGTACTGGATGCCGGGCTGGGCCAGTTCCAGCCGGATCAGCACGCTCATGAACGCGCCGATGACGAACATGATGAAGCTGAAACCCAGGTACAGCGTGCCGATGTCCTTGTGGTTGGTCGAGAAGAACCAACGCTCGAAGAAGCTCTGCGGGTGATGGTGATCGTCGTGCCCAACTGCCGAGTGCGCCATTGCAAAACACCTCTCAGGATCGGTTGTCGCCGCAGCCGCAATACGGCCGCGGGCAGTTACATCAGGCTCCGCTGGCCGCCGCCGCAGGCGCGTTGCCGGCCTCGGCGGCTGCCGGTGCCGCCGGCTGCGCCGGCGTTTCACTGGCAGGTGCGGTGGGTTCGGCGGGCGCGGCAGGCGCTGCCGGTGCAGGCGCGGGTTTGCGCTGCGCCAGCCACTGCTTGAATTCTTCCTTGGACACCGCCTCGACCACGATCGGCATGAAGCCATGGTCCTTGCCGCACAGCTCCGCGCACTGGCCGCGGTAGACACCGGGCTGCTCGATGCTGGTCCAGGCCTCGTTGATGAAGCCGGGAATGGCGTCCTGTTTCCAGCCCAGCGCCGGCACCCACCAGGCGTGGATCACATCGTCGGAGGTGATGACGAAGCGCACCTTGGTGTCCACCGGCAGCACCAGCCGGTTGTCGACATCCAGCAGGTAGTGCGGATGGCTCTCGCGGGTCGGTACCTTGCCACTCTGCCGCATGCGGTCGGACTCGCGGTCCAGGCGGCTGGTGAAGGTCACGTTCTCGCCCAGGTACTCGTACTTCCACATCCACTGGTAGCCGGTAACCTTGACCGTCATCTCGGCATCGCGGGTGTCGTACATCTTGATCAGGTTGGCCGTGGCCGGCCACGCCATCACCACCAGGATGATCACCGGGATCACCGTCCAGATGACTTCGGCCTTGGTGTTGTGGCTGAAGGTAGCAGCGACCGCGCCCTTGGACTTGCGGAACTTGAACATCGCGTAGGCCATCGCGCCGAACACGATCACGCCGATCACCGTACAGACGATCAGCGAAAGGTTGTTCGATTCCCAGGCCAGGCGCGAGGTCTGGGTCACCCCCTTGCCCATGTTCAACTGCCACGGTTTTGGATCGGCCGCCTGGGCCAGCGCCGTCCCCGGCATCGACAGCAGGGCCCCCATCGCGGCGGCCATTGCAACGCACTTCGTGCCCCACCCTCTGCTTTGCTTCATTGCCTAGACCCTTAGCGTCGTCGGTTGCCGCCATCGCTGGCGGCGAGCAAATCTTCAAGCGTTTCAACAAGCGTTTGACGTTCGGCCGGCGCGAGGAAACTCCCCACCTCCACCTGCCGGCCGCTGGATGCCAGCCGGACCCTCTGGTCGTCGGTGAGCAGGCGCACCCAGTGCGGATGAGCCCGGAACACCGGCGATCCACCGGGCACGGGGATGACCTCCACGCACGCCGGCACTACCCGGATTTCCTCCTGCCGTTCACCACTGCGCCACAACGCGCGCAACGCAGCTGCCAGCAACAGGCTGTACAGCAGCGCGAACAGGGGAGCGAATGCATTGCCGGCCACCCACCCGAAGGCGGACACCAGCCACATCACTCCCGACAACACAGCAAACAACAGGACGAACTGCCGGGCATCGAGCGCCCGTGGGGGACGCAGTCGCAGCTGCGTACCTGACCCATCCGGAGCTGTAAGCACCTCGATCATGTCGCAACCGCGTTCCTGCCGCGGGAAACGTCTCGATGGTAGCCCTGCCCTCTCGCCGGTAGCAAGGGTGCATTCACACTTTTTCCGATGCTGCAATACAGCATGAGCCCAGCGGCACGAATGACGAATTCGGCACAAAACGGCCCGACTTTGCTGAACACGCTGAATCCACCACCGCTAGGGGCTATCAGCATTCATGAAGGTGGCTGCGCGGGCCTTCCTGAAGTCGAAAAAATGATTAAAATCGCCAAGTTTTCCACTGGCCGGACCGGCATGAACGCACCCTCCTCTCCCATTGCCGCCAGCGACGCTCCGCGTCCCTCGGCGCTGCTGTCGCCGGAACTGCCGGCGTCCCCCAACCCGTTCCGCCAGGCCATTACCGATGGTTGGCTGAAGGACGAGGCCAGCCATGTGCGCGAACTGCTGGCGCAGGCACGCCTGCCGGCCGACGAGCAGGCCCGGGTGCAGGCGCTGGCCGCCGACCTGGTCGCCCGCGTGCGTGTGCGCGCCAAGGACCAGGGCGCGATCGAAGCCTTCATGCGCCAGTACGACCTGGGCAGCGAGGAAGGCGTGCTGCTGATGTGCGTGGCCGAGGCGCTGCTGCGCATTCCGGACCAGGAGACCGCCGACAAGCTGATCCGCGACAAGCTGGCCGATGCCGACTGGGAAAAACACCTGGGCGGCAGCGACTCGGTGCTGGTCAACGCCTCCACCTGGGGCCTGATGCTGACCGGCAAGCTGGTGCAGATGAACGACGCCACCCGCGCCGATGCGCCCAGCGCGTTCAAGCGCCTGGTCGGCCGCGTCGGTGAGCCGGTGGTACGCCTGGCCGTGCGCCAGGCAATGAAGATCATGGGCCACCAGTTCGTCATGGGCCGCACCATCGGCGAAGCGCTGGCACGCTCGCACAAGGGCGACAGCGCCAGCTACCGCTACTCGTTCGACATGCTCGGCGAAGGCGCGCTGACCATGAAGGACGCCCTGCGTTACCTGGAAGACTACCGTCGTGCGATCCACGCCATCGGTGGTGACCACAAGTCGCGCGGTGGCCGTGCCGATGGCGACGTCAACAACGCACCGGGCATCTCGATCAAGCTGTCGGCGCTGTACCCGCGCTACGAGCACGCCAAGCGCGCGCGCGTGCTGAAGGACCTGGTGCCCGGCGTGCTGGAACTGGCGCAGCTGGCCAAGAGCTACGGCATCGGCTGCACCGTCGACGCCGAAGAGTCCGATCGCCTGGAACTGTCGCTGGACATCATCGAGCAGGTGTTCGGCGATGCCTCGCTGGCCGGCTGGGATGGCTTCGGCGTGGTCGTGCAGGCTTACCAGAAGCGTACGCCGTACACGATCGACCACCTGGCCGACATGGCGCGCCGCGCCGGTCGTCGCCTGCAGGTGCGCCTGGTCAAGGGCGCCTACTGGGACGCCGAGATCAAGCGCGCGCAGATCGAAGGCTATGCCGGCTACCCGGTGTTCACCCGCAAGCAGAACACCGACGTGTCCTACCTGGCGTGTGCCAAGCGTCTGTTTACCCATGCCGACGCGATCTACCCGATGTTCGCCACGCACAACGCACACACCATCGCCGCAGTGCGCAGTATCGCCAACGGTGGCGTCTACGAGCACCAGAAGCTGCACGGCATGGGCGATGACCTGTACGCCGAAGTAGTGCCGGCCGATCGCCTTGGCCTGCCCTGCCGCGTGTACGCGCCGGTCGGTTCGCATGAAGACCTGCTGCCGTACCTGGTGCGTCGCCTGCTGGAAAACGGCGCCAACTCCAGCTTCGTCAACCGCATCACCGACGAGCGCGTGCCGATCGCCGACCTGGTCCGCGATCCGGTCGAGATGGTGTCCTCGTTCGAATCGATTCCGCATCCCAAGATCCCGCTGCCGGTTGACCTGCTGCGCAGCCAGAACCACGACAGGAAGAACTCCATGGGCGCCAACCTCGCCAACGACAACGAACTGCGCGCCCTGGCCGAGCAGCTCAACGCTGCAGTGAAGCCTTGGCAGGCCGCACCGCTGGTGCCGGGCGCGAACCCGACCGGTGCCTCGCTGCCGGTGACCAACCCGGCCGACACCCGCGAAGTGGTCGGCCAGTGGCAGGCCGCCGATGCCGCCACCGTGCAGAAGGCGCTGGCCAATGCCGTGGCCGCACAGCCGGCCTGGAACCGCACCCCGGCCGCCAGCCGCGCCGCCATCCTCGAGCACGCCGCCGACCAGCTGGAAGCGCGCATGCCCGAATTCATGGCGCTGTGCGTGAAGGAAGCCGGCAAGAGCCTGCCCGACGGCATCGCCGAAGTACGCGAAGCCGTGGACTTCCTGCGCTACTACGCCAAGCAGGCACGCGAGCAGTTCAGTCACGCCGAGAAGCTGCCCAGCCCGACCGGCGAATCCAACGAACTGCAGCTGCATGGCCGCGGCGTGTTCGTCTGCATCAGCCCGTGGAACTTCCCGCTGGCGATCTTCCTGGGCCAGGTGGCTGCCGCACTGGCCGCCGGCAACAGCGTGATCGCCAAGCCGGCCGAGCAGACCAACCTGATCGGCTACTACGCAGTGAAGCTGCTGCACGATGCCGGCGTGCCGGCCGACGTGGTGCAGTACCTGCCGGGCGATGGCGCCACCGTCGGTGCTGCGCTGACCGCCGACCCGCGCGTGGCCGGCGTGGCCTTCACCGGCTCCACCGACACCGCCCGTGCGATCAACCGCGCGATGGCTGCACGTGACGCCGCCATCGGCGTGCTGATCGCCGAGACCGGCGGCCAGAACGCCTTCATCGCCGACTCCTCGGCACTGCCGGAACAGCTGGTCAAGGACGCCATCGGTTCGGCCTTCACCTCGGCCGGCCAGCGCTGCTCGGCCGCGCGCGTGCTGTTCGTGCAGGACGACATCGCCGACAAGGTGATGACCATGCTGGCCGGTGCGATGAAGGAACTGAAGGTCGGCAACCCCGGTCTGCTGTCCACCGACGTCGGCCCGGTGATTGACGCCGATGCACTGAAGATCCTGCAGGACCACGCCGTGCGCATGGACCGCGAAGCGCGCCTGATCGCTGCGGCCGAACTGTCCGCCGAAGCGGCCAACGGCACCTTCTTCGCACCGCGTGCGTACGAACTGAAGGACCTGGGCCAGCTGCAGAAGGAAATCTTCGGGCCGGTCCTGCACGTGATCCGCTGGAAGGGCGACCAGCTCGACGCGGTGATCGACCAGATCAACGCCACCGGCTATGGCCTGACCCTGGGCGTGCATTCGCGCATCGACGAAACCGTCGACCGCATCAGCAACGGCGTCCACGTCGGCAACGTCTACGTCAACCGCAACCAGATCGGTGCGGTGGTCGGCGTGCAGCCGTTCGGCGGCCAGGGCCTGTCCGGCACCGGCCCCAAGGCCGGCGGCCCGCACTACCTGCTGCGCTTCGCCACCGAAAAGACGGTGACGGTGAACACCACCGCCGCCGGCGGCAACGCCTCGCTGCTGACCCTGGGCGACTGATCCCAGGCGTCATGCAGTAAACGAAAAACCCCGCGAAAGCGGGGTTTTTTCATGTTGGGCGGATGCGGGCCTGCCAGCCCCTGGCAACTCATTCCGCCAGCACACTGAACCGGTTGTCCGCACGCCTCACCAATTCCTCCAGCACCCGCGCGATACGCATCTCCAGATCGCCTTCCAGCAGCACATACGCCATTCCTCGCGCCTGCAACTGCTGCAGATACCACGCGTGTTGGCGCATGCGGAACTCCTCCCCCACACGCGTTCCATCCTGCTCGAACGGGATATCCGGGGCGCACAGGAACAGCAGGTCGTACGCACGCGCCGCGGCCCGCTGCAGTGGTTCGGGCGCAGTGCCGAACATCCAGCCGCTGTAGCCCAGCGTCACCAACGGCGTGGTATCGCAGAACACCCAGCGATATGCATGCTGCGCGGCCTGGTGCTCGTGCTGCGGCTGGGTCGCAGCGATACGCAGCAGATCCTGCGCCTGCAGCTCGCCGCCCTGCTGCTCCCACAACGTACGCCCGAACTCCGGCACCCATGCCGTACCCAGGCGCTCGGCCAGCACCCGCGCCAGCGTGCTCTTGCCCGTTGACTCACCGCCGATGAAGGCCACCCGCTGCACATGGTCGGCATAGACCGACCGGCTCAGGCCCTGTCGATGCGCATGCGGATCGGCGCGCAGTTCGGTACCACTGGCCTGACCGATGTCGGTCGAACGCTCCAGCCGATGGTGCTGCACCGGCGCATTGAAATGCTGCGCCAGGGCTGCAGCGAAACCATCGCCGTAGTCTTCACCGGTGAAAACAGCCTGCACCGGTCCGCCAAACAACGCCGCGCACAGCCATGCGGTGAACGCGCGTTGCACCTGCTCACTGTCCTTGTCCTGCGGCAGCGCACGTACGGGAACACCCTGTTGCCTGGACAACGCCGCCAGCCGCGCATCATCCAGCACCGCCACCGTCGCCTGCGGGAAGCGCGCGCGCAGCCAACGCTCGCGACGCGCCGCGCTGTAGCCGGCAAAGCCCGGCTGCGACCAGCCGATCACCAGCAGCTGGGTGCAGCGGGCAGAAGCAAACTCGATCAGGCGCTCGTGGCCGAGGTGCAGCGGGCAGAACTTGCCAACCACCAACCCGCGCGGTACCCGCTCAGGCAACGCCATCGGCCGCCCCGTCCGTATCCGCTTCGGCGCGCATCAGGTGCCGCCAGTGACGCAGCGCCACCAGCGCGTTGATCCAGAAACCAACGTACAGGATCGAGGTCAGGTGCAGCCCGCGGCTGTAGTACAGCGGCACCGCGATGGTGTTGACCAGCAGCCACACCCACCACGATTCCAGCTTGCGCCGCATCATCAGGATCTGTGCGATCACGCTCAACACCAGCACCGCCGAGTCGATGTAGGGCGCATACGCATTGGTCAGCCGGGTCAGCATCCAGCCGTAACCGAAGGTCGCCAGCACCGCCAACGGCAGCAGCCAGCTCCACGCGCGTGCTGGCAAGCGGGTGATGGGCAACGGCGCGCCATGGTCACCACGCAGCCACTGCCACCAGCCGAATACGCTGATGACCACGAAGAAGAACTGCAGGACCATGTCCGCGTACAGGTGGGAGCGCTCGAACACCGCGGCGAACAACGCGCAGCCGACGATGCCCAGCCACCACGTATGCACGTTGTTGCGACCGGCCAGCAGGATCGAGCCGGCAACGGCGATGTTGGCAGCCAGCTCCAGCTGGAAGTTCGGATCGGACAGGTTCATCGCGCTATTGTCGCGTAGATCCACGCCACACGTGGATGGCTCCAGTAGATCCACGCCATGCGTGGATGCAGATCCCCGGAAAAAAGAAAGCCCCGCTTGCGCGGGGCCTCCTTCGTACTGCTTCAGGCAATCGCCGGAATCAGAACTTGTACTGCATCGACGCAGCCAGCACGTCGCCGGTGACCTTGTACTTGCCGACAACGTTGTTGGCGGTAGCGGAGGTCGAGTTGATGTTCGGATCCTTGGTGAACAGGTGGGTGTAGCCCACGCTGTATTCCATCTTCTCCGACGGCGCCCAGGTCAGGCCCAGCGACAGCCACTTGCGGGTGGTATCCGGCACGCGGACGTCACGGTGGGCGTCGGTGGTCGGGGTCTGGTCATAGGCCAGACCGCCACGCAGGGTCAGCTGCTCGTTCAGACGGTACTCGGTACCGATCGAAGCGAAGGTGGTGTCGCGGTAGTGGAACGGCAGCACGCTGTCCGGCTGGTTGGAGTCGTAGTCGACGCGCACTTCGTCGAACTTGCTCCATGCGGTGCGCGACACGTCGGCCATGATCTTCCACTGGTCGTTCACGCGGTGCGTGAAGCTGACGGTGGCGCTGGCCGGCAGGGTGATGGTCGCGCGGCCGTTGCTGTCGACGAAGGTGCCCGGGGCAGCCTGCGCCAGGAACGCGGCAGCAGCCGGGGTCATGGTGAAGTCGGCCTTGCCGTCGGTGATCTTGTGTTCGACTTCCGAGCGGTAGCTGAAGGCGATGTTGGTGCCTTCCACCGGGCTCACGGTCATGCCCAGGGTGTAGCCGACGGACACTTCGTCGCCCTTGATGCGCAAGTAACCATCAGCGGTACCCGGCGAGAAGCCGAGCTGTGCGGCCTGGCGGCCAGCGGCCTGGGCAGCGGCCTGGGCCTGTGCCGGGGTGCGGCCAGCGGCCAGTGCAGCGGCGGCAGCGCGCTGCTGGGCGCTGGCGTTGATGGCGGTACCGCCGTCGACGGCGCTGGTCAGGTCGACATTCAGGCGCTCGGCGAACACCGACGCACCGAACGACAGGTACGGGTTGACGTCGTAGGAGAAGGCCGCACCCAGGTCGATGGCCTGCAGTTCGGTCTTGACGCCGTTGTAGCGGCCGACCCAGTCACGGTCGTATTCGGTCTTGAAGCCGAACGGCACGGTCAGCGACACGCCGAAGTGCATGTTGTCCTTCTCGCCGAACGGCACGTGGAAGTACGCGGCCGGAACCGGAGCGATCATGCCGGCGTCGCCGCCGTTGCCGCCGGAAATCGGAGCGCCGTTGGCATAGCGGCCTTCGCCGCGGAACTTGGCGCCGAAGCTGATGGCGCTGACGTCACCCTGGATCTGGGTGCCTTCCAGCAGGCGCATCGAGGCCGGGTTGGTGGCGACCACCGAGGCATCGCCTTCGGCAGAGGTGGAACCAGCGAAGGCGCGGCCCAGGCCCTTGGCGCTGTTTTCCTTCAGCTGGAAGGCGGCGGCATTGGCGTCGGCGGCGGCCAGCGCACCGGCAACGCCGACGGCCAGCAGGGTCAGGCGGGCAATGGTAGAAGCAGTTTGCATCGTAGTTCTCTCTCCGGTAAGCGGTGATGGTGCTCTAAGTGCGCCTGCGCCCGTCAGGCCGGATGGCCTTTCGAAGCGCGCCGGATTCCCCTCCCGACATACGACGCCGTATGCGAGTATTACCCAGAGCCGTTAATGAAACAATAACAGCGCTGGCGCATTCTTCGTCGCAAAAGCTGAACAGGCTCCTTCCCCGCCAAAAGCGCCCGCACGCTAGGCTAGTGCCATGTTTGTCTCCCTCCCCTCGCGCAAGAAGGCGACCCTGCGCTGGGCTACACCCGTGCTGTTTGCGGCACTGTGGCTGGCATTCCTGTGGTCGATCTCGCGCCCGGACGATGCCCGCGGAAGCCTGTGGCTGGACTGGGGCGCCCTGTCCACCGGCCTGACCCACCCGCTGGACTGGTGGGCAACGCTGCAGGACGGCAGCGTGCTGCGCCTGTTCACCGCCCTGTTCCTGCACGCCGACTGGTCGCACCTGCTGGGCAACCTGGTGTTCCTGCTGATCTTCGGCCTGCCGGCCGAGCGGGTGCTGGGCCCGTGGCGGTTGCTGCTGCTGTTCCTGGTGGGCGGGGCGATCTCCAACCTGGTCGCGATCTACACCATGGGCAGCCCGGACCAGATCATCATCGGCGCCAGCGGTGCGGTGTCGGCGCTGATCGGTGCCTATCTGGCACTGTTCCCCGGCGCGCGCCTGGGCGTGGTGATCCCGCTGGGGCTGTTCCTGGAGTTCGTGCGCGCCCCGGCCTATCTGCTGATCGGTGTGTGGGCGGCGCTGCAGGTGGTGTTCGCCTACATCGGCCCGACCTTCGGCATGGTCGCCTGGTGGGCGCACATCGGGGGCTTCGTGTTCGGCGTGGTGTACGGCATGTACGTGCGCGCAGCGATCGCGCGACGTCTGCGCAAGCGGCACGGGTTCTAGCGTCCGCTTGCTGAATTCTGCGAAACGCCCGAGCCATGCTCGGGCGGTGTCCGCACATCAGTCGAGCATGGCTCGACGCTACGCAATCAAGGCTTGGCCGGGATCTCTGCAGGCTTGGCTTCAGGCTTGGCTTCGGGTTTGGCTTCGGGCTTCGCTTCCGGCTTTGCTTCAGCCTTGGGCTCCGCCTTCGGTGCAGGCTTGGCGGCGGCCTTTGCTGCCCTGTCCGCTTCGGCCTTCGCAGCTTCTGCCTTCAAGCGCGCCGCAACCGAACCCGGGCTCTTCAATTCGGCCAGTGCATCGTTGATCGGGCCATCGCCCGGCAACACGGCGCCTGCGTGGTAGCCCTCGGTACCTTCCTCGTCACCGCGCAGGTGGCCCGGCAGCGTCGCCTCACTGTAGTCACTCAGGCTGGCCGGCAATGCCTCGTCTTCCGGACGCGGTGCTGCCTTCAGTTCAACTTCCGGCACGATACCGGTGGCCTGGATCGATTTACCGCTGGGTGTGTAGTAGCGCGCCGTGGTCAGCTTCACCGAATCGCCGTTGTCCAGCGGCAGCACGGTCTGCACCGACCCCTTGCCGAAGGTGCGGCTGCCGATCACGCGCGCACGCTTGTTGTCGCGCAGTGCGCCGGCCAGCACTTCCGATGCACTGGCCGAACCGGCATCGACCAGTACCACCACTGGCGCGCCCTTCAGCAGGTCGCCCGGGGTTGCGTCGAAGCGTGCATCGCTGATGCTGATGCGGCCGCGGGTGCTGACGATGTTGCCCTTGTCGAGCAGATCATCGGCCACCTGCACCGCAGCGGTCAGCAGACCACCCGGATTGCTGCGCAGATCCAGCACCAGCCCCTTGAGGTTGCCGCCGGACTGCTTCTGCAGCTGCTGCAGGTGCTTCTGGAAATCAGAGCCCGTGTCGGCCTGGAACGTGCTCAGGCGGATGTAGCCATAACCCGGTTCCAGCAGGCGGCTGCGCACGCTGGTCACGCGGATCGTCTGCCGGGTCAGGCTGACGTCGAAGGGCTTGGGCTTGCCGTCGCGGACGATGGTCAGCACCACCTTGCTGCCGGCCGGGCCACGCAGCGGTTCGCTGGCATCGATCGCGCTGATCGGCTTGCCATCGATGGCGATGATCAGGTCGCCGGCGAGGATGCCGGCCTTCGCCGCCGGCGTGTCGTCGATCGGCGAGATCACCTTCATGCTGGCATTGTCCGGCTGCTGCTGCAGCTCCACGCCGATGCCTTCATAGGCGCCATTGGCCTGTTCGTCGAACGCCTCGGCATCTTCCTTGTTGAAGTAGGTGCTGTGCGGATCGAGGTCGAGCAGCAGGCCGCGCACAGCCGACTGCATCAGCTTGTTGTCATCGACCGGATCGACGTAGGCCGCGCGCACCGCGTTGTAGACGGCCACGAAGCGCCGGATATCGTCCAGCGGCACCTTCGAGGTCACCGCCTCCTCGCTGCTCGCCGCCTTCCCGGGAGTTTCCTTCAACGGGACGGGGGCGGTCTGCTGTGCCCAGGACAGGGCCGGCAACAGAGCCAGCAAGAGGGTGGCGGTACGGGCTGCGCGCATGGATCACTCCTGTCGACGATGGCATCGTGCCCAAGGCACATGCACCGATTATGCGCGAAGCGTGGCTAAATTCCCGTTGAATCCGCCCTGCTGCGGCCAGGCGGAATTCAGCGCCGCTGCAGCCAGCTGTCCGGATTGACCGGTTGCCCGCCGCGGCGCAGTTCGAAGTACAGCGCCGTCACGCCCTGGCCACCGGAGTTGCCGACCTTGGCCACTGCATCGCCACGGCTGACCCGCGCACCGGCATCCTTCAGCAGGGTGTCGTTGTGCGCGTACAGGCTCATGTAGCCGTTGCCATGGTCGACGATCAGGATCATGCCGTAGCCGGTCATCCAATCGGAGAACACCACGGTACCGTCGGCCACGGCGGTGACGGTGCTTCCGGCGGGTGCGCCGATCAACACGCCACTGCTGGTACGGCCATCCGGCAGCTTGCCGCCATAGCGGGCCAGCAGATTGCCCGACAGTGGCCAGCCCAGGCCACCCACCTTGGGCGCTGGTGCCGAGGCCACGGCCGGCGGGATCTTGGTTGCCGGTGCAGGACGGCCTTCGGCCTTGGCCTGGCGTGCGGCCTTTTCGGCAGCGGCCTTCTCCGCAGCGGCCTTGCGGGCGGCGGCACGGCGCTCGGCCTCGGCACGGGCCGCGGCAGCGCGCAGGTTGGCCAGCAAGGTTTCCAGCGCCTTGGCGTCCTGGCCCAGTGCCTGTTCCTTCTCGCGCTTGTCCTTGAAGCGCTCTTCCAGCGAAGCGACGGTCTGCGCACGCTCGCGACGGTCCGATGCGAGCGTGGCGACCTGCTGCTTCTGGTCGCGGTGAGTGCCCTGCAACTGCTGTTGGCGCTGGGCGATCTGTGCCTGCAGCGTCTCCAGTTCCTTGAGGTCGGCCGTCAGCGTGGTGATGCGCTGCGCGCGCTCGCGCTGCAGGTAGCGGTGATAGGCCAGCGCACGGTTGGCATCGGCCACCGTGTCCTGCGAAAGCAGCAGCTTCAACGGCGCGTGGTTGCCAAGCTGGTAGGCCGCGCGCAGCAGTCCGGCCAGTTCGCGATTCTGCTTTTCCAGGTTGGACTGCAGTGCATTGCGCCGCTGTTCGGCCTGGGCCAGCGCCTGGGTCTGCTCGCGCAGCGCCGATTCGGTCTGGGCCAGCGCACGACCACTGCGTGCCACCTTTTCATCGGCCTCGCGCAGCTGCTGTGACGCCTGTCCGCGCTGGCCCTCGATCTGCCGGCGCTCCTGCGCCACGCCCTTCAGTTCGGTGCGCAGCTTCTGCAGCTTGCGTTCGGCCTCGCGGGCCGAAGAGGTCTGCGCCGCACCCGGCAATGGCAGCGCCAGGGCCAGCGCCATTCCCAGCAACAGGCAACGTCCACCGCGCAGGGTGGCGATGTGATGCCGGCGTGAGGGGAAGACGTTGTTGCGCAAGGGCTTTCCAGTGACTTCAGGCAGATGCGGAGAGGTGCAGGGAATGGTGACATCTCCGCACGCGGCCTGCCAGCCGCACAACAACGAGGTTCCCATGAAAGCTCTCTCCATTCCGCTGCTGTTGGGCATTGCGCTGGCCAGTGGCCCTGCCTGGGCCCAGGCAGACGTGAGCAAGGTCAACGGCAGCATCAGCGCCGATCCGGGCCAGCGCTACGGCAAGCTGGACACCGTCAATGGTGGCATCCGTGTCGGCGAAGGCGTGGAAACCGGCAGCATCGACACCGTCAACGGCGGCGTCAAGGTCGCCGATCGTGCGCGCACGGGCAGCATCGAGACCGTCAACGGCGGCATCCGCCTGGGTCGCGAAGTGACGGCCCACGGCGATGTCAGCACGGTCAACGGCAGCATCTTCAGCGACCAGGGCAGCCAGATCGAAGGCGGCGTGGAAACCGTCAACGGTGGCATCGGCCTGGTCGGCAGCCGCGTGCGCAAGGACGTGGAGACCGTCAACGGCGACATCACCGTCGGCATCGGCTCACAGGTCGGCGGTGGCGTGCATGTGCGCAAGCCGAACTTCAGTGTCTCGCTGACGGCCAGTCGCAAGCCGCGGGTCATCATCGGGCCGAATGCCGTGGTCAACGGCAGCCTGCTGTTCGAGCGCGAGGTGGTGCTGTACGTCCACCGCAGTGCGCGCATCGGCCCGGTCACCGGCGCCGATCCGATCCCCTTCGATACCGATACCGCCCCGGCCGACTGAGCCTGCGGCTTGGGCGATACTCCCCGCTACCGGTCGCGCGTGCTGCGTGGCCGTCCCTTGTGTTTCCAGGAACCGATGATGCCCCGCAAACTCCTCCTGTGCCTGGCCGCCGCGGCCGCGCTCAGCGCCTGCAAAGGCGAAGACACCCCGGCTCCGGCGCCCAGCGTCGACAGCGCCGCCAAGCCGGCCACGCACGCCTTCTCAGCGGCGATCAACGCCGCCGACTTCGCCGAGATGGTGAAGACCCTGGCCTCTGACGAGTTCGAAGGCCGCTCGCCCGGCAGCAAGGGCGAAGAACTGACGGTCAACTACATCCGCGACCAGATGCAGCGCATCGGCCTGCAGCCCGGCAACGGCGACAGCTGGTTCCAGGACGTGCCGATGACCGAGACCACGGCCGATGAATCGACCGTGCTCACCCTCACCCAGGGCGGCAAGACCCGCGAACTGAAGTTCGGCACCGACATGGTGGTGGGCACCCGTACCGGCCAGACAGAAGTGAAGGTCGATGCCAGCGACCTCGTATTCGTCGGCTACGGCGTGGATGCACCGGAGCAGAAGTGGAACGATTACGCCGGCCAGGACTGGAAGGGCAAGACGGTGGTCATGTTCGTCAACGACCCGGGCTTCCATGTCGATGACGAAAAGCTGTTCGACGGCAAGCGCATGACCTACTACGGCCGCTGGACCTACAAGTTCGAGGAAGCTGCGCGCAAGGGAGCTGCTGCCGCGCTGATCGTCCATGACACCGCAGGCGCTTCGTACGGCTGGGACGTGGTGAAGAACTCCTGGGCCGGCCCGCAGTACGACCTGCCGGCCAAGGACGATGCGGAGCCGCGCCTGCCGGTACAGGGCTGGTTGAGCGCCGACGCGGCCAAGGCCCTGTTCGCCGGCGCCGGGCTGGATCTGGACCAGGCCTACAAGGACGCCAGCAAGCCCGGCTTCAAGCCGGTACCGCTGAAGGCAACCACTTCGGTGGACCTGAAAAGCAAGGTCGCGCAGAAGCAGTCGCGCAACGTGGTGGGCGTGCTGCCTGGCAGCAAGCGTGCCGACGAGGCCGTGCTGTACATGGCGCACTGGGATCACCTCGGCAAGCACGAGGGCGAACAGGGCGACAACATCTACAACGGTGCCGTCGACAACGCGACCGGCGTGGCCGGCATCCTTGAGGTGGCCGAAGCGATGGCCCATCAGGAACCGAAGCCGGAACGTTCGGTGGTGTTCCTGGCGGTGACCCTGGAAGAATCCGGCCTGCTGGGTTCGAAGTACTACGTCGCCCACCCGACCTTCCCGCTGGACAAGATCGCTGGTGTCATCAACATCGATGCGATGTCGGTGGCCGGTCGTGCCAAGGACGTGACGGTGACCGGCTTCGGCAGTTCGGAGCTGGAAGACATCCTCAAGCCGCTGGCTGCAGCCCAGGATCGCACCCTGCACGGCGAGACCTCGGTGCAGAGCGGCTTCTACTTCCGTTCGGATCACTTCAACTTCGCCAAGGCGGGTGTGCCGGCGCTGTACGCCGACGGCGGTGAGGACCTGCGCGACGGCGGCGTCGAGGCCGGTCGCAAGGCGGCCGCGGACTACGGTTCCAACCGTTACCACGGCCCGAAGGACGAGTATGACCCGGCCACCTGGAAGCTGGATGGCACGGTCGAGGACCTGCAGCTGATGTATGGCGTCGGCAAGGAACTGGCCGGCGGCGATCGTTGGCCCAACTGGTACGAAGGCAATCCGTTCAAGGCTGCCCGCGACACGATGATGAAGGCCAAGGCACCGGCCGCTGCGGTGAAGTAAGTCCCCCAGCCGTTGAGTTCCAAAGAAAGCGGCGCCCTTGGGCGCCGCTTTTTTTGTGCGTGAGTGCTGGGCGCCGGTAGTGCCGGCCGCTGGCCGGCTGGCACGTGCAGCCGCGTGACGTTCATGAGGTTGCCGGCCAGCGGCCGGCACTACCTTCGGTTTCTCGCGCGCAAAGAAAAACCCCGCTGCGTGAGCAGCGGGGTTTTTGGATGTAAACCCTGGCGATGACCTACTCTCGCATGGCTTAGGCCACACTACCATCGGCGCAGCTACGTTTCACTTCCGAGTTCGGGATGGGATCGGGTGGTTCCATAGCGCTAATTTCACCAGGGAGACGGTTGCAGCAGCGCTTGCAGCGCCAGCTCGCGTACTTGCCCTTGGGGCGGAAGGAACTCAAAAAAGCAGAGCCTTCACTTAATAGAAAAAACCCCGCTGCATGAGCAGCGGGGTTTTCGGGTATAAACCCTGGCGATGACCTACTCTCGCATGGCTTAGGCCACACTACCATCGGCGCAGCTACGTTTCACTTCCGAGTTCGGGATGGGATCGGGTGGTTCCATAGCGCTAATTTCACCAGGGAGGCGGTTGGAGTGTCGCCTGGGCGTCGTGTCTTTGCAGGGTGCGGGCATGATGATGCCAGCGTTGCAAAGAGACGCGCCTGAGCGCCTGCCTCTCGTTTGGTCTTGTGACGTAGCGTGCACTTGGATCTAT
>NZ_JBYTEK010000045.1:0-33190 GCF_058783335.1 Stenotrophomonas sp. FW305-C-20-S1
AAACCCGTCCATGGGGGCTTGGCCGCGGCATCCATGCCGCGGACACCCCCGCAACCGGACCCACCCCGCCTTCGACAGGTTCCCGCTGCTGTTGGTGGGTGCTGACCGTTGGTCGGCACGCGGCTGTTGGTAGGTGTCGACCTTGGTCGACACGGCGGACATCATGAACGTCTGAAGCATCGGTTTTTGATTTTGATTTTCCTGATCTTTCCCGTGGTGGCGCGGGAAATTGACCGTGGCCGGGAGGGTGGGTGGGCTGGGGGCGTAAGCGCCATGGATGGCGCGCCCGAGCCTACAAGGACGTATTCACGGCGTCCCCCAGCCCACCCACCCTCCCGGCCAACCCGATAGACCGCTCTGCCGACCAACCAACCCCACCACGGAGGGGCTCCGCCGTCGGCCGACCCGGCCGAAGGCCCGCTCTGCGCGCGATACAATAAGCACCATGAACACCCCACAGGATTCCAGCCTCGGTCGCGAGGTCAGTTACCCGTCGCAGTACGATCCCGGCCTGCTGTTTCCCATCCCGCGCGTCGGCGCCCGCGCCGAGATCGGTCTGGACGAGGCCGCGCTGCCCTTCGTCGGCCATGACCGCTGGCACGCCTTCGAGCTGAGCTGGCTTGACCTGCGTGGCAAACCGCAGGTCGCCGTCGCCACCGTGCAGGTGCCGTGCACCTCGCCGCGGTTGATCGAATCGAAGTCGTTCAAGCTGTACCTGAACTCCCTCAACAGCACCCGCATCGACAGTGCCGAAGCCCTGCGCGAGCGCCTCGTCGCCGACCTGTCGGCCTGCGCCGGCGCCCCGGTCCAGGTCACGTTCGGCCTGCCGGCGTTGCGCGGATCACCGCTGGGCGAGTCGATCGACGGCCTTGAGGTGGACATCGACTGCTATGGCCCGCCGCAGGCGGACTACCTGTCGGCCAACGCCGATGCGCTGGTGGAGGAGACCCTGGTCTCGGCCCTGCTGAAGTCCAACTGCCCGGTCACCGGGCAGCCGGACTGGGCCACTGTCAGCCTGCGCTACCGCGGCCCGCAGATCGATCGTGCCGGCCTGCTGCGCTACCTGGTCAGCTACCGCGAGCACGCCGAGTTCCATGAGCAGTGCGTCGAGCGCATCTTCAGTGAAGTGTCCGCGCGCTGCCGGCCGCAGTGGCTGGAAGTCGAAGCCCGCTATACCCGTCGCGGTGGCCTGGACATCAACCCGTGGCGCGCCAGCCCCGGCATTGCCGCCCCGGCCGCGACCTACCGCGAACTGCGGCAGTAACCGCCGCAGGCGGTTACAGGTAGCGCCGGGGCATGCCCGGCGAGCGCAGCGGCCCCATACGGAGCCGCCCGGCATGGCCCAGCGCTACCGGTTGGGCCCCGATTGTTCAGCCGCCCCGGGGGGCGGCTTCACATCGGCACCATCCCCATTTAACAACCTCTATGACACCGTGCCAGCCATGTAGTCATACAGACGGGAGTGTGTGGATGAGTACCGAGAAGAAAGCCGATTTCTCCGGCGTCAGTGGCAGCGTCGACAGTACCGCCCAGCAGGTCCCCAAGGCGGACTTTTCCGGCGTCAGTGCTTCGGTGGACAGTACCGCCGAGGTGGTCAGCGGTGGCACCTACACCGTGCAGAAGGGTGATTCGCTGTCGAAGATCGCCAAGCAGCACCTGGGCGATGCCAACGCCTGGAAGAAGATCTTCGAAGCCAACCGCGATGTGCTCGACGACCCGGACAAGATCTTCCCGGGCCAGACCCTGAAACTGCCGCCGAAGTAATACCGGCGATCCAATCGCCGTCCGAACAATCCTTGGAGGAACCCCGAATGATCAAGACGACCCCGCTTCAGAATGCCCTGCTGGCCGCGCTGCTGGGCAGCGTCGCCCTGGTGGGCTGCAAGAAGAAGGAAGAAACCGCAGACAACAACGCTGCTCCGGCGGCAACCACGCCGGCCGAGGCGCCCGCGCCGATGACCGGCGCACCGCCGCCGATGGCTGCATCGGCCGTAGCGGTATCGGCGGTCACTGTCGGCAAGACCGCCGCAGCTGACAAGTCGGTGACCACGGCCGCCCTGTTCGCGCCGAAGGACGATGTCATCGTCTCGGTGAAGACCGATGGAGCGGCCAACAATGTCACCGTCGGCGCCAAGCTGACCTTCCAGGATGGCCAGGTGGCCGGTGAGCAGAACGCAACCCTGAACACCAGCGGTGCAGAGACCACCAACATCACCTTCAAGAATGCCAATGGCTGGCCGGCCGGCAAGTACCGCGCCGAAGTCATGGTTGATGGTAAGGCGGCCGGAACGCCGCAGGAGTTCGAGGTCAAGTAAGTCCCGCCGACTCTCTCCCGGTTGGACTCACGATGGACGCAGCCGCGAGGCTGCGTCCTTTTTTGTTGGCGGCTTTGCGGGAAGGCCCCATCCACGCATGGCGTGGATCTACAGGTGCGGACACCTGGCCGATCCTCGCGCGGCGATGTTTCGGCAGACCCACGCCATGCGTGGATGGATCACAGCGTTGCCGGCGTGCAGTACCGCCGCGTATGGCACGGCTTTGCCCCGCGCGGCTGAAAACGCGACAATGCAGGGGTTTCCCCGGCGCGCGCCCACCCTGACGGCGGCGGGGAAAGTGACACGGTTGCACGTGGCCCGGCGCTGGCGCCGGCCTTCCCCTGAGCACTGCTACAGAGTCCAAGTCCCCCATGTCCAAGATCCTCTACACGCTGACCGACGAAGCACCGTTCCTGGCCACCCAGTCGCTGCTGCCGATCGTCGACGCCTACACCTCCACCGCGGGCATCGCAGTGGAAACCCGTGACATCTCGTTGTCCGGCCGCATCCTGTCGCTGTTCCCGGAACTGCTGAGCGATGCGCAGAAGGTCAACGATGACCTGGCCGAGCTGGGCCAGCTGGCGACCACCCCCGACGCCAACATCATCAAGCTGCCGAACATCTCCGCCTCGGTGCCGCAGCTGAAGGCCGCCATCAAGGAACTGCAGGACCAGGGCTATCCGCTGCCGGATTACCCGGAGACCCCGGCCGACGACCAGCAGCGCGACTACAAGGCGCGCTACGACAAGGTCAAGGGCAGCGCAGTCAATCCGGTGCTGCGCGAAGGCAATTCCGACCGGCGCGCGCCGCTGTCGGTGAAGAACTACGCCCGCAAGCACCCGCACCGCATGGGCGCCTGGGCGTCCGATTCGAAGTCGCACGTTGCGCACATGGACGCGGGTGATTTCTACGGCAGCGAGAAGTCCGCCACCCTGGCCAACGCCGGCGCGCTGAAGATCACCCTGCACGGCAAGGACGGCAGCACCGTCGTGCTGAAGGAAAAGACCGCGGTCAAGGCCGGTGAGATCGTCGACGCGGCAGTGATGAGCCGCAAGGCGCTGGCCGCCTTCATCGATGCGCAGATCGAAGACGCCAAGTCGCAGGGCGTGCTGTTCTCGCTGCACCTGAAGGCGACCATGATGAAGGTCTCCGACCCGATCATGTTCGGCGTGGTCGTCAACGAGTTCTACAAGGACGTGCTCGCCAAGCACGCCGACACGCTCAAGCAGGCCGGTTTCGATGCCAACAACGGCATCGGTGATCTGGTCGCGCGCCTGCCGTCGCTGCCCGAAGCCACCCGTGCCGCCATCGAAGCCGACCTGCAGGCCGAGTACGCGCAGCGTCCGGGTCTGGCCATGGTCAACTCGGACAAGGGCATCACCAACCTGCACGTGCCGAGCGACGTGATCGTCGACGCCTCGATGCCGGCGATGATCCGCGACTCCGGCAAGATGTGGAATGCCGAAGGCAAGCTGCAGGACACCAAGGCGGTCATTCCGGACCGCTGCTATGCCGGCGTGTACCAGGCTGTCATCGACGACTGCCGCAGCAACGGTGCCTTCAACCCGGCCACCATGGGCTCGGTGCCCAACGTCGGCCTGATGGCGCAGAAGGCCGAAGAGTACGGCTCGCACGACAAGACCTTCCAGATCGCTGCCGACGGCGTGGTCAAGGTCACTGACGAGGCCGGCAACGTGGTATTCGAACACGCCGTGGAGGCCGGTGACATCTGGCGCATGTGCCAGACCAAGGACGCGCCGATCCAGGACTGGGTCAAGCTGGCCGTCGAACGCGCGCGCCTGAGCAGCACCCCGGCCGTGTTCTGGCTGGACGCCGCCCGCGCCCACGATGCGCAGGTCATCGCCAAGGTCGAGACGTACCTGAAGGACCACGACACCACCGGCCTGGATATCCGCATCCTGCCGCCGGTGGAAGCGACCACCTTCTCGCTGGCCCGCATCCGCAAGGGCGAGGACACCATTTCGGTGACCGGCAACGTGCTGCGCGATTACCTCACCGATCTGTTCCCGATCATGGAGCTGGGCACCAGCGCCAAGATGCTGTCGATCGTCCCGCTGATGGCCGGTGGCGGCCTGTTTGAGACCGGTGCTGGCGGTTCGGCACCGAAGCACGTGCAGCAGTTCGTCGAAGAGGACTACCTGCGCTGGGATTCGCTGGGTGAGTTCCTGGCCCTGGCCGCGTCGCTGGAGCATCTGGGCAACCGCTACGACAACGCTGCCGCCCGCGTGCTGGCCAAGGCACTGGACGAGGCCAACGGCCAGTTCCTGGACAACGACAAGTCGCCGTCGCGCAAGCTCGGTGGCATCGACAACCGTGGCAGCCACTTCTACATCGCCCTGTACTGGGCGCAGGCCCTGGCAGCGCAGAACGAAGATGCCGCACTGCAGGCACGCTTCGCTCCGCTGGCCAAGGCGCTGGTTGACAACGAGCAGAAGATCGTTGACGAGCTGATCGCGGTGCAGGGCAAGGCCGTGGACATCGGCGGCTACTACCGTCCGGACGTGGCCAAGGCCGCTGCCGCGATGCGTCCGAGCGCGACCTTCAATGCCGCGCTGGAGCAGCTGCGCGGCTGATTCATCGCCGCCCGGTTGAGACCTGGAAGGAACCCGTGCCTCGGCGCGGGTTTCTTTTTTGCGGGCCTGGGGTCAGATCCCTCTGTACCGCAGAGGGATCTGACCCCACCCATGGCGTGGATGTACTCGGGCCCGGAACCGTGAAATCCGTCATCTGTCGGAACGCCGTCAACACGGCATGAAACTTGCCCGCGATGGCCGTCGCAGAAAGGATGCATGCATGTTCACCACTGCCACCAATATGAGCAGTCGATCACGACGATGGCGGCAAGCCATGGCCTAGCCTTGGCGATGCGAGACCGCCGGGGAGGTGGTCGCACGGGGAACACGGATGGCACGCGTGCTCGTAGTGGGAACCGACATCCAGGGCGAACAGGCCCTGCTGCAGAGGCTGCGGCTGGCCTCGGCGCTGCCGGACGGGCAGATCCGCCGCAGCCAGGACCTGGACGACTGCGATCTGCTGGTGATCCGCGATACGCCAGCGCTGCGCAACGCGGCACTGCGCATGCGCCAGCAGCGCCCGCGGCTGCACTGCTGGATCGAGGACCTCGGCGGCCAGTTGCGCGAGGGCGATGGCGGCCAGGACGTACTGGATGATGGCGCGATAGGACGGGCGCTGCGCGGCATGCAGACCGGCACCGACGCGACACCGATCCGCCTGGCTGACGGCGCGCACGCGATTACCCGCCTGCTGCGCGAGCGGCTGCCATCGCGGCAGGGCCAGGCGCTGCTGGGCGAGGGTGGAGAACCGCTGCTGCTGCTGGATCTGGAACAGGACCAGGCGGTGCTGCTGCACGAGCCGGCTACGGTGCTGGTGGAACGGCTGGCGCAGGGCTTCGAGCACCTGTATCTGGATGCGCTGCTGCCGGCGCAGCTGCAGGCACTGGCGGGTGACCGCGCGCGACTGCCGTTGCGTCCGTTGCTGTGGCAATGGGCGCAGCGCAGCCGTCACTGGCAGGCGTTGGATGAGCGCCTGCGCGGGGCGTCGGTGAAGCTGCTGCGCTGGCCGGACTTCCGCGTGCTCGGCCACGATCACGATGGCTTCCGTCTCTGTTCGCTGCTGCTCAAGCGTGCCTGCACGGTGGACGAATGCGCGATGCTGCTGGATCTTCCCGCCGCCGCCGTGCGCGATTTCATCCACGCCGCCTACCTGTGCGGCTATGCGCAGCTGCAGGTCGCACCTGCAGTACCGCTGGCGGGTGCGCGTGCCAGCAATGCCGACAACGGCCTGCTCGCACGCCTGTGGCGCACGCTGCGCGGGAGTGATCGCGATGCGTGAGCACAAGGTGGTGGTGCTCGGTGGCATGGGCAGCGGCAAGTCGACATTGGTACGCAGCATCGCCGCCGGTGCGGTGGTCGACACCGACGTAGCCAACAGCGACCGCGTGGGTGCCGACAAGGCTTCGACCACGGTGGCGCTGGACTACGCCGATATCGACCTGCCCAACGGCGAGAGGCTGCGCCTGTATGGCACGCCTGGCCAGCAGCGCTTTGATTTCCTGTGGCCGATCCTGCTGCAGGGTGCACGCGGTGCGGTGTTGCTGCTGGACGCGCGCCGTGCCGGGGTGGCCGCCGAGCTGGACGCCTACCTGCAGGTGCTGCGCCCGTTCGGTCCGGCATTGGCCCTGGTGGTGGCGGTGACGCATCTTGACCAGGTGCCGGCAGCGGCGCTGGATGACTGGGCCGAGCGCGCCCGGCTCGATGGTCAGCCGCTGCCGTTGCTGGCGGTGGATGCCCGCGATCGCGAACAAGGACTGCTGCTGATGGACGTATTGATGAGCGAAATGGAAGCGCATGCACTGGTGGCCGCACATGGCTGATGGACAAGGCGCGCCGTTGCCGGACGCGCAGCAGCGCGAGCGCCTGCAGCCGCTGCTGCAGGACCTGCAGCAGCGGGTGGAAGGGGTGCGGACCGTGGTGCTGGCCAGCGTCGATGGCTTTGCCCTGGTCAGTGCTGGTGCGGAGGGGCGTGGCGAACGCCTGGCGGCGATGACCAGCGCGATGCTGGCCCTGGCTGCAGCAGTGGGGCGCGAACTGGCGCTGGGCGATCTGCAGACACTGATGCTGGAGGCTGCCGGTGGCAAGGTGCTGATGCTGGCCATCCAGGCCGAGGGGCGAGCGCCACTGCTGCTGATGGCGGCCTGCGACCAGCGCAGCGTGATCGGCCAGGTGCTGTGGCAGAGCAGGGAATGTGGCCAGGCGATCCTGGCCGAACTCAGCGGATCGTGAGCCCGGCCGCAGGGGAACGAGGGGCTCGAACCAACATTGAGAGGGGTGCAACGTGGCTGGATTGAATGATTCGTTGACTGCACTGATGGGTATCGATGGCGCGCAGGCCGTGGCGCTGGTCGACTACGAAAGCGGCATGCTGCTGGGCGAGGCCGGTTCGGGCATGGACATGGAAGTGGCGGCGGCCGGCAACACCGAAGTGATCCGCGCGAAGATGAAAACCGCCGCCTCGCTCAACCTCAACGATGGCATCGAGGACATCCTGATCTCGCTCGGCAAGGCGTATCACATCATGCGCCCGGTGGCGAAGAAGAAGGGCCTGTTCTTCTACATCGTGCTGGACCGGACCAAGTCCAACCTCGCCCTGGCGCGGCGCAAGGTGCAGGACGTGGAGGCCGAACTGGCGATCTGAGCCGGCTCGGTGGGACCGATCCCTGGTGCTGCACGGCAGCCCAGGGATCGGTCCGCTGTGATGTCATGTCGAAGGCAGCAGAAGCGTGCGTACGAAGGTCAGCGCCTGCCTGTCGCGCGCAGCAAAGTATCTGGGCGCATGCAGTGGGAGCCAGGTCTCGTTGAAGTGCCGGCGAAAGTCTTCGTAGAGCTCGTTCGGATAGAGCTTTGCCTGCACGTTGCGGCCGTCTGGATAGCTGTGCTCATAGGTGTCGAAGGTGTTGGGATCGATGCCCTTGTGATCGCGCAGCCACTTGCAGAACAACCGGCCCTCGGAGATGTCCGGCACCAGCTCCTGCGGCAGCGTATAGCCCGCCTGCTCCAGTGGCGCGATCAGGTTCAGGGTCAGCTCGTTCAACATCGAGAAATGCGTGTAGGGCACTTTCGAGCGGTTCTGCATGTAGCGCTCGATGTGGGCGGGCATGACGGCGTTCGCCCGGCCCTGCTGCCATTCGACCACCCATTGCGACACCTTCACCGCGAATTTGCGTGACAACCATTGGCCGAGATTGATGGCCAGGTAAGGGTGGATCCAGGTGCCCTGCATCGCCGCATTGCCCCCGGACACCACATGGATGAGCTGGTCCTCCGGGAGGCCGGTCTGCAGGGTCAGCTCCTCGATGAACTCACCGGTGGATTTCAGCGACCGATAGTCCGACCAGCGCTTGCCCACTGACTGGCAGAGCGCCGTCGCGCTGATGTAGCCGTCGCGTACCCGTTGCGGGATTACGTTGCCTTCCTCCATGCGTGGGATCAGGGTCATTTGCTGCATGCGTCACCTCATGCCGTTATGGGCCTGAAAGAGTAGGCAATGCAGTCGCCCGGGGTCTGTAGGAATGGTTGCGTTTGTCTGGTTCTCTGAGGCAGCAGCAGCCGAGCGTGGCTCGGCTCTACACAAGCTACCCCACGCCAGCGTATGGTGAGGTCGGTTTCCCCGGATACGACGTGCATGTCCGATCCTGTCACTGCAACCGAACTGGCACCGCGCATCGCCGAGGCCATCCGTGATGGCTTCGAGCAGTATCACGCCCGCTTTGCCGCAATCACGGCGCGTGCCCGGGTGCGTTTCCAGCAGCGCGACTGGGCGGCGGCGCGCCACGATGCGGTGGAGCGCATCGCCCTGTACGACCAGTGCATCGCCGAGCAGATGGATGCGCTGCGGCGGCTGGCTGGTGACGCCATCAGCGAACGCGCGCTGTGGCTGCTGGTGCACGCGCACTTCAGCGCCCTGCTGCAGGGCCTGATCGACGCCGAGCTCTACAAGACCTTCTACAACACGCTGTCGCGACGGCTGTTCGCCATCCGCGGTGTGGACCCGGAAGTGGAGTTCATCGCCTTCGATGTCGAGCCCTCCGATGCGATCACCCATCCGGTGGCGCGCCACACCTACGCGGTCTCGCCGACGCGGCCGGTAGAGGCGCTGCAACGGGTGCTGGCCGACTACCGCTTCGATGTTCCGTATGCGCACCAGTTGCGCTGTGCCGCCGCCATCGCCGTGCGCCTGCAGGACGATCTGGCGCACTGGGGCGACACGCCGGTACGCAGCATCGAGCTGCTAGATACCGTGTTCTACCGCGAGCGCCGCGCCTATCTGGTCGGGCGCGTGTTCGGTGAACACCGTTTCTCGCCGTGCGTGATCGCGCTGGTCAATGACGACCAGGGCCTGCGCGCCGATGCCGTGCTGACCCGGCGTCGCGATGTTGCCCATCTGTTCGGCGTGTCGCGCAGCTATTTCCAGGCTGACCTGGGTACGGTTGGCGATGCGGTGGTGTTTCTGCGCAGCCTGCTGCCGGGCAAGCCGATCGACGAGATCTATACCGTGCTCGGACGCGCCAAACAGGGCAAGACCGAGCGCTACCGGACGTTCTTCCGCCACTTCAATGAACACCCGAACGAGCGTCTGGCGCATGCCGAAGGCACGCCGGGCATGGTCATGGCGGTGTTCACCCTGCCCAGCTACCCGCTGGTGTTCAAGCTGATCCGTGATCGTTTCGCTTGGCCCAAGACGATGTCGCGTCAGCAGGTGGAGGAAAAGTACGCCCTGGTGTTCAACCTCGACCGTGTCGGTCGCCTGCTTGACGCACAGCCCTACCGGCATCTGCGTTTCCCGCGCGAACGCTTCGCCCCGGTGCTGCTGGACGAGCTGCTGCAGCAGTGCGCGCAGAGCGTGCGCGTGGATGGCGACGAGGTGGAGATCGCGTTGTGCTACGTGCAGCGTCGCTTCCGGCCATTGAATCTCTATCTGCGCGAACAGGCTGGCGAGGCCGTGCGCGCAGCGGTACTCGACTACGCGCAGGCGATCACCGACATGGCGCGCAACAACATCTTCCCAGGTGACATGCTGCCGAAGAACTTCGGCGTGTCGCGCCACGGCCGTGCTGTGTTCTACGACTACGACGAGTTGTGCCTGGTCAGCGACTGCGTATTCCGGGCCTGGCCCAAGCCAAGCTCTCCGGAAGAAGCGATGGCCGATGAGCCCTGGTTCCATGTCGGTCCGCGCGATGTTTTCCCCGAGCGGTTCGGGCCGTTCATGGGCTTGCCGGCGCAGGAACTGGCAGCGGTGCGCGAGCACTATCGCCATCTGTTCGATCCCGCCTGGTGGCAGGGGCTGCAGGCACGCTTTGCGGCGGGCGATTATCCGGACACGCCACCGTATTCGGCTGCGCAGCGGTTGGCGTGATTGGCCGCGCCGACGGCGAGGAACTCGGGTAATCTCGGCACTTTCATCACCAAGGATCGGCAATGATGCGTTCTCCCCTGTTTCTCGCCTTCGCGCTTGCGATCGGCTCGGCTGGCGCCCTGCTCAGCACCGATGCGGCAGCGCAGAGCGCACGCGCGGTGCGTGCCACCGCCGAAGCCAGCATGGTCTTGACCGGCAACATCGATGTCGCTGCAGATGGCGCGGTCAGTGGCCTTGTGCTGGACCAGCAGGCGTCGATCGCACCGGCCATCGCCGCGTTCGTGGATGGCACGATCCGCAGGTGGCAGTTTGAACGTACCCTGGTGGACGGAAAGCCCGTGGCGAAACATGCACCGTTGCGCGTACGCCTGCTGGGCAGGCCCGGCGCCGATGGCAGCATGGACGTGCGCATGACCAGCGTGGATTTCAGCGAGTATGACGACAAAGCCACCGACGCGGTGACCGGAAACCAGATGAGGCCTCCGCGCTATCCGGAGGCGGCATTCCGCGTCGGCGCACAGGGCGAGGTGATGCTGCTGGTCAAGGTCGAGCGTGATGGTGCGGTTGCCGACGTCATCGCCGAACAGGTGAACATGGGCGTGGTGGCACCCGAGCACGCGATGCAGAAGATGCGGGACATGCTGGCCAAGGCCAGCATCAGCGAGGCCCGCAAGTGGACGTTCACTCCGCCGACCTCCGGCGGGGACAAAGGCCTGGCGTTCTGGACCGTGCGCGTGCCGGTCACCTTCGCGCTGAACGACAAGGGCAGCAAGCAACCCCCCACTCCTTACGGCCGCTGGCAGGCCTACATTCCCGGCCCCCGCCAGCAGGCCCCGTGGCGCACCACCGACGATGCCGCGCAGGTCGGTACCGATCTGTTGCCGGCCGGTGGCGTCTACATGGTCGATAGCGCTACCCGCGGGCTGCGTCTGTTGACTCCGCTTGCCGAGCAATGATGCCGGTCAACCGCCCCCGCGTTTCATCGGCCCCTGCCCGGGGGTCAGACTTCATCAACTTCATGCACAAGGAGTGGCTGTGATGCGTTCTTCTCTTTTCCTGGCACTGGCCCTTGCGGTGTCGGGCGGTGCCGCCCTGATCGATACCGCCGATGCGCAGACCGCGCGCGAGGTACGCAGGCAGGCCGAGGCCAGCATGACCCTTAGTGGCGTCATCGACATCGGCCGCGAAGGCCAGGTTGAAGGGTTCCAGCTCGATCGTCGCGAGAAGATCGACGTGGGTATTGCCGATTTCGTGGACAAGGCCGTGCAGGGCTGGCGTTTCGACCCGGTGCTGGTCAATGGTGCGCCCGTGCAGGCACGCACTGCGGTGCGCCTGCGGCTGATGGCCGACAATGCTGCCGAGGGCACCATGCGGGTCCGCCTGGTCGATGCCAATTTCAGCAAGGTGGATGGCGAGCGTGAGGTCGGCACCGACAGGGTGACCAGCAATGCACTGCGGGGACCGGATTACCCACCGCAGGCGGTGACCATGCAGGGGGAGGGCACGGTCATGCTGATGGTCAAGGTCGGCCGCGATGGCAGGGTGGCTGATGTGATTGCCGAGCAGACCAATCTGACCGTGATTGGTACCGCGCGCGCGATGAACCAGCTGCGCGATATCCTGGCCAAGGCCAGCGTCAATAGCGCCAAGCGTTGGACGTTCAACCCGCCCACTACCGGCGAGGACAAGGATCGCGATTTCTGGACCGTGCGCGTACCGGTGCGCTTCGCCTTCCAGGATTCGCGTGAGCGTTACGGCCGCTGGACCGCGTACATTCCCGGCCCGCGCCAGCAGGCGCCGTGGAAGACCGGCGAGGAAACCCTGGCCGCCGGAAGCGACCTGCTGCCCGAAGGCGGTGTGTACATGGTCGGTCGTGCGCAGGAAGGCCCGCGCCTGCTGACCCCGCTGGGCTGATGCGTCATTGCGGGATGCGCCGGGCCTGCCCCGGCGCATCCCGCTCGAATCGATGTGCTCAATCGGCGTGCGGGTATACCACCACCCGGTTGCGGCCCTGTTCCTTGGCCAGGTACAGGGCCTTGTCGGCCAAGCGCAGTGCCTGTTCCGGATCGGTATGGAAACTGGGGAAGTGGGCCACTCCCAGTGACACGGTGATGGTGCCCACCGGAGCAAACGGTTCGTCGGCGATGGCCTGGCGCAGGCGCTCGCCGGTCTGCCGGGCCGCTTCGATGCCAACGCCCGGCAGCAGCACCAGGAACTCCTCGCCACCGGCGCGGCACAGCACGTCGGTCTCGCGCGAATGGCGGCGCATCTGTTCGGCGATATGGACGATGGCCGCATCACCGACGTCGTGACCGTGGCTGTCGTTGATCGACTTGAAGCGGTCGATATCCAGCGTCAGGATCGCAAACGGCAGGCCCTGCGCCTGCAGCGCGTCGAGCGCCTGCTGCAGCCCGCGACGGTTGAGCAGGCCGGTCAGCGGATCGGTGCGGCTGGCGCGGTTGAGCGTGCCGATCCGGTCCTGCAGCGCATTGAAGCTGTACAGCACAGCCTGTTTCAGCTGCGCCACTTCGAAGTACCAGGCGCGGATGCCATTGACGTGGCTGATCGCATTGCCGGTGTCTTCGCCGTCCTGCACGTTGCGCGCCAGCTGCCACAGCGGCAGCGAAATGCGGCGGGCGAACCACCAGGTGATCAGCAGCGACAGCACGCCCAGCGGAATGGCATTCCAGATCACCGCCGACATCAGGCGTGACAGCGGCTGCAGCGTCGCCTCGGTCGGGCGCTGCGCGACGATGCCCCAGCCGGTTGCCGCCACGGGCGCGTAACCGGCCAGCATCGCCACCTGGTGGTTGTTGCGCACCTGCTGCGCACCGCGCTGGCCGCGCATCACTTCTTTCACCGCCGGGTTGTTCAACGCGTAGGTGCCCACTTCCTTGGGGTTGTTGTGATAGATCAGGCGGCCATGGCGGTCCACCACGTACAGGTAGGAACCATCGCGGTAGTAGTGCGTACCCAGCAGGGTGTTGAGTGCACTGCGCTGGCGCAGGTACAGGGTGCCGCTCACATAGCCCCGGTACTGGCCGCTGCGGTCGAATACCGGGTGCGAGATCGAGATCAGCAGCTTGCCGGTGGCCGACTGGTAGGGATCGCTGATCATCGGCTGGCGCCGTTCCAACGCTGCCTTGTTGCCAGCGCTGCGCAGGATCTCGCCCTGCAGCTGCAGGCTCTGCGGCGAGGTCGCGATCACCCGCCCGTCGTTGGCCACCACCAGCGAAGAGTTGAAGCTGCTGGACTGCAGCTGCAGGCGACGGGCCTCATCCTGCGCCTGGGCCGGATCCATGTCGCTGTCGCCAAGCCGGGTGGCGGCATAGGCCAGCTGCTGCTGCGCGGCCAGCAGGAAGTTCTGCGTGGTCTCGGCCAGCTTGGTGGCGTACACGCGGTTGGCTTCCAGGGTGTTGCCCACCAGCTGGTCGCGCTGCACGCGATAGCTGGCAAGTAGCGTATTGGCCAGGGCGATGACGGCGCTGAGCAGGGCCAGGGCAAGGATCAGCTTGCCCAGGTTGAGCCGGGGAGACAGTGTGCGCATGCGGTTGAAGGATCGGGCAGGGCTGGACCCGCCGGATCCTCCGGATGGGGCAACAGCGGGAATCGGCGGCCCGGCCAGCGCGGCCGGGGCGGAGAGTCAGGCATTTGTCCCGCAGATTATCGCCAAATCACCGGGCCGCGAAGTGAAGCCGTTCGTCCTGCCGCCACCCAAAGAAAAAGCCCCGCACTGCGGGGCCTTTCCATATTCCATCAATGCTGCGCTATCAGCGCTTCATCGAACCGAAGAACTCGTCGTTGGACTTGGTGTTCTTCATCTTGTCGAGCAGGAATTCCATCGCCGTCATTTCGTCCATCGGATGCAGCAGCTTGCGCAGGATCCAGATCTTCTGCAGCAGCTCCGGCTCGATCAGCAGGTCTTCGCGACGGGTGCCCGAACGGTTGATGTCGATGGCCGGGAACACGCGCTTTTCAGCGATGCGACGGCTCAGGTGCACTTCGCTGTTGCCGGTGCCCTTGAACTCTTCGTAGATCACCTCGTCCATCTTCGAGCCGGTATCGACCAGCGCGGTGGCGATGATGGTCAGGCTGCCGCCTTCTTCCACGTTGCGCGCGGCACCGAAGAAGCGCTTGGGGCGATGCAGGGCGTTGGCGTCCACACCACCGGTCAGCACCTTGCCCGAGCTCGGCACGACGTTGTTGTAGGCACGCGCCAGGCGGGTGATCGAGTCGAGCAGGATCACCACGTCCTTCTTGTGCTCGACCAGGCGCTTGGCGCGCTCGATGACCATTTCGGCCACCTGCACGTGGCGCGCGGCCGGTTCGTCGAAGGTCGAGCTGATGACCTCGCCGCGCACGGTGCGCTGCATTTCGGTCACTTCTTCCGGGCGCTCGTCGATCAGCAGCACGATCAGGTGCACGTCCGGATGGTTGGTGGTGATGGCCGTGGCCACCTGCTGCATCATCATCGTCTTGCCGGCCTTCGGCTGGGACACGATGAGCGAGCGCTGGCCCTTGCCCTGCGGTGCCATCAGGTCGAGGATGCGGCCGGTGATGTCTTCCGACGAACCGTTGCCGCGCTCCAGGGTGAAGCGGCGACGCGGGAACAGGGGGGTCAGGTTCTCGAACAGCACCTTGTTCTTCGACGCTTCCAGCGGCTCACCGTTGATGGTGTCCACGATCGACAGCGCGAAGTAGCGCTCGCCGTCCTTCGGGAAGCGGATGCGGCCGGACAGGTGGTCGCCGGTACGCAGGTTGAAGCGGCGGATCTGGCTGGGCGAAATGTAGGTGTCGTCCGGGCCGGCCAGGTAGCTGGCCTCGGCCGCGCGCAGGAAGCCGAAGCCGTCCGGCAGGATTTCCAGCACGCCGTCGGCGGCAACGCCGTCGCCGTGGCGGGTCAGCACCTTCAGCAGCGCGAAGATCACGTCCTGCTTGCGGGCACGGGCCACGCCTTCGGAAATCTGCAGCTGCTCGGCGATCTCCAGCAGCTTCTGGGCCGGCATGCGCTTGAGGTCGCTCAGCGAATAGACCGGGAAGCCTTCGGGGACGTTGGCGTGCGGACGCGGTACGAACGGCTGCTGTTCGCCGTTGTCGTTGGGCATGCCGTCGTCGCGGAAGCGACCGCCGTTGCCACCACCGCCACCACCACCGCCACCATTGCGATCACGGTCGCGGCGGTTGCGGAAACGGTCACGGCGGTTGCCTTGGCCTTGCTGGCCCTGCTGGCCGCCCTGGTTGTAGGGGTTCTGGTTCTGGCCACCGCCCTGGTTGTTCTGCTGCGACTGCCGCGGCTGGCCGGATTCGCGGCCCTCGCCACCTTCGCCGCCGCCACTGCTGGCAGGGGCCTCGGCGGCGGGTGCGCTCGGCGCGGAAGGCGCTGCGGCCGGTGCCGGCGCCTCGGGCGCGGCTGCCAGCGGCAGGGCAGGCTGCGCAGGGGCGGCGCTGGTTTCGGCGGCGGCCGGAGCGGCAGCCTTGGTTACGCGGGCTTTGCGCACGCGCTTTTCGGCGGGCGCATCAGCGCTACCGGTTTCGGGAGTGTTATCGGACAAGAGCGTTATTCCTCGCTTGAAGGTGCGAGCGCCCGGCTGGGGCGGCGAACATTGGGAATGGGTCTGGAAGAAACTGCGTCCAGAAGATGCGGCACGCGAACGCGGCCGGATGTGCCGACACTATCATCGGCCCGCGGCGCCACGCAAGGGTCGCCGGATACGGTATTCAGTCAGGCGCCGGGGCGCCTGCCCGGCAGCCGTCGAAAACGGCTGCCGGAAAGCGCGGGATCAGGCCAGGGCCTTGTCCAGCAGGCCGGCCAGCTGGGCCTTGCCAACGGCACCGATCTGCTCGCCCACCTTCTCGCCGTCCTTGAAGACGACCAGGTAGGGAATCGAACGCACGTGGTACTTGGCGGCCAGGGCGCGGTTGTTGTCCACGTTGACCTTGGCGATCTTGGCGCGGCCCTGGTAGGCATCGGCCAGTTCATCCAGCGCCGGGGCGATCATCTTGCACGGGCCACACCACTCGGCCCAGAAATCGACCAGCACCGGTTCCTTGGAATTCAGTACGGCGCTATCAAAGTCGGCATCGCCGACGTGTACAACCTTGTCGCTCATCTTGGTTTCTCGTCTTGGATTGCACCCGGCCAGGCCGGAGGTGGGTGAACTGGGCCATGCCCGGTGGCGTGACCCTCGTCGTTGCCTCGCGGCGGACTGCCACGGTGCGTTCGGCGGGATGCCTGGACGCTCACGGCCGGCAGTGTACCCCTATCGCAGGGCAGGGACAGATGCTGGCTGGAACCCAGCGTATCGTGATCGGTGCTGAGCCCGGTATGTGTCCGATGTCACTGTCCATGGCTGAAATGGGGGTGCTGGCGCGGTAGGCCATGGGAGCCCGCGCCGCTGTTCAAGCGCGGTACTGCGGGGTGAAGAGTTGCGTCTCCGTAAGCTGTGAGACGCCCGATTCCGGTTTGCTGGCCCGAGTGCGGTAAACTGGGGCATTGTGCGGCGCGCGGACCCGAGGGGTCCCGGCCAGCCCGACCCGCCGCAGGGGCCGCAGTTTGCGACGGAGCCCCAGACAGATTTCAGTGCCGCCGCCCGCAGGCGCGTGGCCATACCAAGACGGACACATGAGCGACAAACCGCTGACCGATTTGACTTTTTCCTCCTTTGATCTGCATCCGGCCCTGCAGGCCGGTCTTGAAGGAGCCGGATTCACCCGCTGCACGCCCATCCAGGCGCTGACCCTGCCGGTCGCGCTGCCCGGTGGCGACGTCGCCGGCCAGGCCCAGACCGGCACCGGCAAGACGCTGGCCTTCCTGGTCGCTGTCGTGAACCGCCTGCTGACCCGCCCGGCACTGGCCGATCGCAAGCCGGAAGACCCGCGCGCGCTGATCCTGGCCCCCACCCGCGAACTGGCCATCCAGATCCACAAGGATGCGGTCAAGTTCGGTTCGGACCTGGGTTTGCGTTTCGCGCTGGTCTACGGCGGCGTTGACTACGACAAGCAGCGCGAGATCCTGCAGCAGGGCGTGGACGTGATCATCGCCACCCCCGGCCGCCTGATCGACTACGTCAAGCAGCACAAGGTGGTGTCGCTGCACGCCTGCGAGATCTGCGTGCTGGACGAAGCCGACCGCATGTTCGACCTGGGCTTCATCAAGGACATCCGCTTCCTGCTGCGCCGCATGCCCGAGCGCTCCACCCGGCAGACCCTGCTGTTCAGCGCCACCTTGAGCCACCGCGTGCTCGAGCTGGCCTATGAGCACATGAACGAGCCGCAGAAGCTGGTGGTCGAAGCCGAGACCATCACCGCCGCGCGCGTGCGCCAGCGCATCTACTTCCCGGCCGACGAAGAGAAGATCCCGTTGCTGCTGGGCCTGCTGTCGCGCAGCGAAGGCGCGCGCACCATGGTCTTCGTCAACACCAAGGTGTTCGTCGAGCGCGTGGCCCGTTCGCTGGAGCGTTCCGGCTACCGCGTCGGCGTGCTGTCCGGCGACGTGCCGCAGAAGAAGCGCGAGAGCCTGCTCAACCGCTTCCAGAAGGGCCAGCTGGAAATCCTGGTGGCCACCGATGTGGCCGCCCGCGGCCTGCATATCGACGGCATCAAGTACGTCTACAACTACGACCTGCCGTTCGACGCCGAAGACTACGTGCACCGCATCGGCCGTACCGCCCGCCTGGGCGAGGAAGGCGATGCCATCAGCTTCGCCTGCGAGCGCTATGCGATGGGCCTGCCGGACATCGAGGCCTACATCGAACAGAAGATCCCGGTCGAAGCGGTCACCAGCGAGATCCTGACGTCGCTGCCGCGCCCTGAGCGTGCCGCCCCCGCACCGGGCGAGGAAGGCGACGAGAACGAAAGCGTCGGCCAGATCTTCCGCGAAGCACGCGAAGCGCGCGCCGCCGAGGAAGAGCGTCGTGGCGGCGGCCGTAGTGGCGGTCGTTCCGGCAGTGGCGCTGGCGCTGGGCGTGGCGGCCGCGATGGCGAACGCAGCGGCGAACGCCGTCCGCGTGGCCCGCGCAAGCCGCGTGTGGAAGGTGAGCAGGTTGCTGCCGCCGCAGTCGAGGGTGCAGTGACCGCTGAAGCTGCTGCCGTGCAGGCCCCGCGTCCGCCGCGCGCTGAAGCTGCGCCGGAAGGTGCGGTGGACGGCGAGCGCAAGCCGCGCAAGCGTCGTCGTCGTCGCCACGGCCGTCCGGTCGAGGGCGTCGAAGGTGTGGCAAGCAACGCCGGCAACGGCGCCAGCCCGGTTACCCCGGTGCAGGTGGTGGCCAAGCCGGTGCGTACCAGCGCCGATGCCGGCGACTCGTTCCTGACCCGTATCGGCCGCAAGATCCGCCGGATGCTGTCCGGCAGCTGATCGGTGCGGTAGCACCCGACCGTTGGTCGGGTGGCTTTCGGGGCGTGCCGGCCAACGGTCGGCACCCACCATCGCCCCGGCATCTCCACGCCGTCGCGCCGGTCCTGCATAATCGGCGCATGAGTGTCCTGCGCTTCGACAATGTCAGCAAACAGTACGCCGGTGGCCACGAAGCCCTGACCGATGTCAGCTTCGAGGTCGCGCCGGGCGAAATGCTGTTCGTCACCGGTCACTCCGGGGCGGGCAAGAGCACCCTGCTCAAGTTGATCCACCTCGACGAGCGGCCCAGCCGCGGCGCGGTGATGTTCGACGAGCGCAACCTGCTGAAGGTGCGCGGCGGTGATGTGCCGCGGCATCGACGCGCGGTTGGCGCGGTCTACCAGGACCACCGCCTGCTGATGGACCGCTCCATCGCCGAGAACGTGGCCCTGCCGCTGATCCTGCGCGGCACCCGCCGTGGCGACATCAACAAGCGCGTGCGTTCGGTGCTCGAGCGCATGGGCCTTGGCCACCGCGAGAAGGCGCTGCCCTCGCAGCTGTCGGCCGGTGAGCAGCAGCGCGTCGGCATCGCCCGGGCCATCGTCGGCGAGCCCAAGCTGCTGGTGGCCGACGAGCCGACCGGCAACCTCGATCCCACCCTGGCGGCCGAGATCATGTCCCTGTTCGCCGAGCTGCCTGCGCGCGGCACCAGCGTGCTGGTGGTCAGCCATGACCTGCCGCTGCTGCGCCACATGCGCAAGCGCGTGCTGATCCTCGACCACGGCCGGCTGGTGGACGACATCTCGCCGCAGGATCTGGCGGAGTAACCATGGCCAAGAACGAAAACACCGAAGCTGCTGCGCCGTCGCGCCTGGGCGTATGGTTCCAGCATCACGTGCACAGCGTGGTGTTCAGCCTCGGCCGTGCCTGCCGCAAACCGTGGGCGACGCTGCTGACCGTGATGGTCATGGCGCTGGCCCTGGCGCTGCCGCTGGGCCTGTCGATCGCGCTGGACAACCTCAAGCAGTTTGCCGGCAGCGTGCAGCAGTCGCGCGACATCAATGTCTTCCTGAAGGCGGACGTCGACGGCCCGGGTGCGCTGCGCCTGGCCGGGGAGCTGCGCGACCGGCCGGACGTGGCCAGTGTCACCGTGCGCACGCCGGAGCAGGGCCTGGAGGAACTGCGCCAGGCCGGCCTCGGCGAAGCCATCGACGCACTCAACGACAACCCGTTGCCCTCGTTGCTGGTGGTCACCCCCGGCCAGGGCCAGGACGATGCACGGCTGGCACGCGCGCTGGAAAGCCTGCCCGGTGCCGACCTGGTGCAGCACGACGCCCTGTGGCGGCAGCGCCTGGATGCCTGGCTCGCGTTTGGTGCACGGCTGGTGCAGGTGCTGTCGGTGCTGCTCGGCGCCGGTGCCGCGCTGGTGGTCGGCAACACCGTGCGCCTGGACATCCAGGCCCGCCGCGAGGAAATCGGCGTGCTGCAGCTGCTCGGCGCCAGCGATGGTTTCATCCGCCGCCCGTTCCTGTACCTGGGCGCCTGGTATGGCCTGGGCGCCGGTGCGGTCGCGCTGGGCCTGATCGGCATTGCCGGTGCCGCCCTGCGCGCGCCGCTGGCCGAGCTGTCGCGCAGCTACGGCAGCCCGTTCGTGCTGCATGGCCTGGACCTGCTGCATGGCAGCCTGGTGCTGCTTGGCACCTTGTTGCTGGGCTGGCTGGGTGCATGGCTGGTGACCGGCCACTTCCTCCGCCAGACCCGCCCGACCGACACCTGAGACCGGCATGCAACCGCAAGCGCTGAAGCACCTTGAAGGGCCCGCGACGCGGGTGATGGTGGTTGACGGCTCCAAGCTGGTGCGCAAGCTGATCGCCGACGTCCTGCAGCGCGATCTGCCGGGCGTGGAGGTGATCGGCTGCGACAGCATCGAAGACGCACAGCATGCGCTGGCGCAGGGGCCGGTCGATCTGGTCACCACCTCGTTGACCCTGCGCGATGGCGACGGCCTGGCGTTGGCGCGGATGGTGCGCGAAGCGGCAGGGCAGGCCTATGTGCCGGTGATCGTGGTCTCCGGCGACGCCCAGCAGCACCTGGAGCAGCGCCGCTTCACCGAGTACGTCACCGACTACTTCGACAAATCGCTGGGCCACGAGGCCCTGGCGACCTTCGTGCGCGGCTACGTGCAGCCGCAGACCATTCCCGGCGCGACCATTCTCTACATCGAGGACAGCCGGGTGGTGGCCGAGGCGACCAAGCGCATGCTCGAGCGCCAGCAGCTCAACGTGATGCATGTGGTCAGCGCCGAAGAGGCGTTTACCCTGCTCACCGCCGAATCGCTCGGGCGCAGCCGCCATCGCATCGATCTGGTGCTGACCGATGTGACCCTGAAGGGAGAGCTGAGCGGCCGCGACGTGGTGCAGCGCGTGCGCGTGGACTTCGGCTACGGCAAGCGCCGCCTGCCGGTGCTGGTGATGACCGGCGATGGCAATCCGCACAACCAGACCGGCCTGCTGCAGGCCGGCGCCAACGATCTGGTGCTGAAGCCGATCGAAGAGCGCCTGCTGATCACCAAGGTGCTGTTCCAGCTGCGGCTGGCCCGGTTGAATGATGGACCCCTGTTGCGATGACGTGTTGCGATGATCGATGAAGTAGTGGACACCCCGGCGATCCAGCTGGAACCGAGCTGGAAGCAGCGTGTGGGCGATTACCTGCTGCAGCCGCAGATGCGCGAGCTGTCCAGCTTCCTGCGGCAGCGCAAGGCCAGCGGTGCGGCGGTGTTCCCGCCTGGACCGCAGATCTTCGCCGCCTTTGATGCGACCCCGTTCGATCAGGTGAAAGTGGTCATCCTCGGCCAGGACCCGTACCACGGCCGTGGGCAGGCCCATGGCCTGAGTTTCTCGGTGCAGCCGGGCGTGCCGGTGCCGCCGTCGTTGTTGAACATCTACAAGGAAATCGAGGGTGACCTCGGTATTGCCCGCCCGGACCACGGCTGCCTGATCCCGTGGGCGCAGCGCGGCGTGCTGCTGCTCAACGCGGTGCTGACGGTGGAAGAGGGCAAGGCCGGTGCGCACCAGGGGCGCGGATGGGAAGGCTTCACCGACCACGTGGTGGACGTGTTGAACCGTGAGCGCGAGGGCCTGGTGTTCGTGCTCTGGGGTGCCTACGCGCAGCAGAAGGGCAAGGTGATCGATACCGGCCGCCACCGTGTGCTGAAAGCCCCGCATCCCTCGCCGCTGTCGGCCCACCGCGGCTTCCTCGGCTGCCGTCATTTCTCGATGGCCAACGAGTACCTGCAGCGCCGCGGGCAGGCGCCGATCGACTGGTCGCTGCCGCCGCGGGCGACGCTGGCGCCATCGGGCTGAACGGCGAACAACGCTGCCCCCTGTTGAATGGGCGAAACCGCCACCTGTTCAGCTGCCTTTGACCCGGAATAGCCGGGCTTTCCGGGCTAGTGGGTTGAATTCCAAGGGATTGTGTATCCCGAAAAGCGCGCTCGCCACTGTCATCAAATCGCGTTACGGTAGGGTTCTGTTTGGGACCAGTGTTTCATCAGTGGAATGCTGGAACTTTTTCCTCCTTTAGCAGTCCAAATCCCAGACTGCTAAGATGGGTGCCTATGAGCCAGAACACCTCTACTGCCCTTGTGGCAAACAATCTGCCGATTCCCAGTGCGCTCGGTTCGCTGGACGCCTACATCGGTGCCGTGCACCAGATCCCGGTGCTGTCGGTCGATAACGAACAGGACCTGGCCCGTCGCTTCCGCGACGGCAACGATCTGGACGCTGCCCGTGAGCTGGTGCATTCGCACCTGCGCTTCGTGGTGCACGTGGCCCGCGGTTACAACGGCTACGGCCTTGCGCTGGGCGACCTGATCCAGGAAGGCAACATCGGCCTGATGAAGGCGGTCAAGCGCTTCGACCCCGACATGGGCGTGCGCCTGGTGTCCTTCGCCGTGCATTGGATCCGTGCCGAGATGCACGAGTTCATCCTGAAGAACTGGCGCATCGTGAAGGTCGCCACGACCAAGGCGCAGCGCAAGCTGTTCTTCAACCTGCGCAAGTCGAAGAAGCGCCTGGGCTGGATGAACGCGGCCGAAGTCAGTGCGGTGGCCAAGGACCTGAACGTGTCCGAGCGCGAGGTGCTGGAAATGGAATCGCGCCTGTCCGGCCGCGATATCGGTTTCGATGCCCCCACCGATGAAGACAACGACCACGCGCCGCCGTCGCCGGCTGCGTATCTGGTGGCCAATGACGAAGATCCGTCGATGGCCTACGAGCGCGAGGACAGCGAAGACAACCAGATGCAGCTGCTGCGCGAAGGCCTGGCGGAACTGGATGCGCGTTCGCGCGACATCATCCGCCGCCGTTGGCTGGATGCGGACAGCAAGGTGACGCTGCAGGAGCTGGCGGACGAGTACGGCGTATCGGCCGAGCGTATCCGCCAGGTTGAAGCGAACGCGCTGAAGAAGATGAAGGCGCTGTTCACCGCATAAGGCGGCGAAGCGTTTGAGTAATGGAAAGGCCCGGCATTGCCGGGCCTTTTTTTTCCTGCTGGATCCACGCATGGCGTGGATCTACGTCGCGATCCAGTAGATCCACGCCACGCGTGGATCAGCGCGGTCTCAGATTTCCCGCGCGATCGCGCGCCAGCCGATGTCGGTGCGGTGGAACTCGTTGTCCCAGGTCACCTTCGCCACGCCCGCGTACGCGTTCGCCTGCGCGTCGCGCACGCTGTCGCCCAGCGCTGCCACGCACAGCACGCGGCCACCTGCGCTGAGCACCTGGCCCTGCGCATCCAGCGTCGTTCCTGCATGGAACACCTTGGCCGTTGCCGGCACATCATCCAGGCCGGAGATCACCTCGCCGGTGATCGGCGTTTCCGGGTACGGCCTGGCGGCCAGCACCACGCCGAGCGACGGGCGCGGATCCCACTGCGCGTCCACCTGGTCCAGGCGGCCATCGATCGCCGCGTCCACCAGGTCGACCAGGTCCGACTGCAGGCGCAGCATCACCGGCTGGGTTTCCGGGTCGCCGAAACGCACGTTGAACTCGATCACCTTCGGCGCGCCGCTGGCATCGATCATCAGGCCGGCGTAGAGGAAACCAGTGAACGGGATGCCGTCGGCGATCATGCCCTGCACGGTCGGGTTCACCACCTCGCGCATCACGCGGGCGTGCACGTCCGGGGTGACCACCGGGGCCGGCGAGTACGCACCCATGCCGCCGGTGTTCGGGCCGGTGTCGCCGTCGCCGACGCGCTTGTGATCCTGCGAGGTGGCCATCGGCAGTGCATGCACGCCATCGACCATCGAAATGAAGCTGGCTTCCTCGCCGTCGAGGAATTCCTCGATCACCACGCGTGCGCCGGCATCGCCGAAGGCGTTGCCCGAGAGCATGTCGCGCACTGCGTCTTCAGCCTCGGCCAGGGTCATGGCCACGATCACGCCCTTGCCGGCGGCCAGGCCATCGGCCTTGACCACGATCGGTGCGCCCTTCTCACGCAGGTAGGCCAGTGCCGGCTCGATATCGGTGTGCACCGAATAGAACGCGGTGGGGATGTTGTGGCGTGCCAGGAAGTCCTTGGCGTAGGCCTTGCTGCCTTCCAGCTGCGCGGCTGCCGCCGTCGGCCCGAAGATGCGCAGGCCGGCGGCGCGGAAGCGGTCGACCACGCCGGCCACCAGCGGCACTTCCGGGCCGACCACGGTCAGCGCCACGCCTTCGGCCTGGGCCAGGGCGAGCAGGCCATCGATGTCGGTGACCTTCACCGCGACGTTGCGGCACTTGTCTTCGTTGGCGGTGCCGGCATTGCCGGGCGCCACGAGCACTTCAGTGACACGGGAGGACTGGGCCAGCTTCCATGCCAGGGCGTGTTCGCGGCCGCCAGAGCCGATGACAAGTACGTTCATCACGAGATTCCAGATTGCGTGGGAAGGGAAGTTCCAGGTCCCCGGCGGCGCGTGTGCGTCATTCGCAGCCTTCGCGTTGCAGCGATTCGGGGAAGGAGTAGGTCCAGGACTTCGGGTCCAGGGTGAAGCGGTGCTCCTGACGCACCCGCTTGCCGCCGCAGGTGTTGCCGGATTCCTCGATCAGCAGTGGCCAGATGCGCGCACTGCGGTCGCTGTCGTCGAAACGCAGCGCGAAATCGATGCTGAAGCGGCGGGTGCGGCAGTCTTCGGCGGCATCGGGATCGGCGGCCGCATCGACGTTCTCGCATTCGTACTGGGCGTCGTTGTCGATGTGGCTGCGCACGTTGCCGGTGCTGGTCAGGCCTTTCGGGCCCGGCAGGACCAGGGTCTGCGAGAGCAGCGAGAAGCCCTGGCCGAACCAGCCATCCTCGACGCGGAAGCCGTAGAAATCGCTGCCGGCGCGGATGATGCTGGCGGTGCCGGGCTGGCCACCACTGCCGAAGCGCTCGCCGGTCAGTTCGCTGGTTACCCCGAAGCCATCGCCCTTGGGCTGCAGCACGAAGAACTCGATCGTTCCCGGGTCGATATGCGCGCCATCGACCAGCGCACCGCACACCGCCAGTAGTTGTTGCCAGCTGTCACCGGTCACCACCGGTTGCTCGGCGCAGACCTGCCAGTCGATCGCGCGCGTTTCATCGTCCTGGGTCCAGCTGCCGCGCCATTGGCCGGAAAGCTTGGCGTCCTTGCCGTAACGCCCGGTCAGGAAGGCCTGCAGCCGCGCGGTGCGACTGACATGCGCTGCCGGTTCGCTGGCGGCGGGCTTTGCCGCATCTGCCTGGGGGGCAGATGCGGGCTCGGCGGCCGGCTTGCAGCCGGCCAGCAGGGCCGTGCCAGCGAAGGCGAGCACGGCAAGCGGTTTCAAAGAGACTGCAGACATCCGTGTCGCTCCAGGTATCAGTGGCGGAAGTGGCGAACGCCGGTGAACACCATGGCCAGGCCATGTTCATCGGCGGCAGCGATGACTTCAGCATCGCGCATCGAACCGCCCGGCTGGATCACCGCCTTGATGCCGGCGGCGGCAGCGGCGTCGATGCCGTCGCGGAACGGGAAGAACGCATCGGAGGCCATCACCGACCCTTCGACCACCAGGTTCGCGTCGGCGGCCTTGATGCCGGCGATGCGCGCCGAGTAGACGCGGCTCATCTGGCCGGCACCCACGCCGATGGTGCGGTTGTCCTTGGCGTAGACGATCGCATTGGACTTCACGAACTTGGCGACCTTCCAGGCGAACAGCAGGTCGGTGAACTGCTTGTCGGTCGGTGCCAGCTTGCTGACCACCTTCAGTTCGTCGCGGGTCATGCCGCGGTTGTCCGACGACTGCAGCAGCAGGCCCGAGCCCACGCGCTTGTTGTCGAAGTTGTTCAGGCCGTCGCCGTGCGGGATGCGCAGCACGCGCACGTTGGCCTTCTTCTGCGCGTACTCCAGCGCGGCCGGTTCGTAGTCCGGCGCAATCAGGACTTCAACGAACTGGCGGTCCAGGATCACCTGCGCGGTGGCTGCATCGAGCGGCTTGTTGAAGGCGATGATGCCGCCGAAGGCGCTGGTCGGGTCGGTGGCGTAGGCCAGCTCGTAGGCATCGCCGTTGCCGGCGCCAACGGCCACGCCGCACGGGTTGGCATGCTTGACGATGACACAGGCCGGCGCGTCGAACTGGCGCACGCATTCCCAGGCTGCATCGGCATCGGCCAGGTTGTTGTAGCTCAGCTCCTTGCCCTGCAGCTGCTGGAAGGTGGCCAGCGTGCCCGGCACCGGATGCAGGTCGCGATAGAACGCGCCGCTCTGGTGCGGATTTTCGCCGTAGCGCAGGTCCATCACCTTCACGAAGGTGGAATTCATCTGCGCCGGGTATTCGGCGCGCACCGGCACGGCGGCGTCGGTGGCGGTGACCGCCGACAGGTAGTTGCTGATCGCCGCGTCGTACTGGGCAACGCGGTTGAATGCGGCCACCGAGAAGGCGAAACGGGTGCCGGCCGACAGCTGGCCGTCGTTGGCATCCAGCGAGGCCAGCAGTTCGGCGTACTGCGACGGGTCGGTGGCCACCGCCACGCGGGCGAAGTTCTTGGCCGCCGAGCGCAGCATCGCCGGGCCGCCGATGTCGATGTTCTCCACCGCGTCGGCCAGGGTGCAGTCGGCCTTGGCAGTGACCGATTCGAACGGGTACAGGTTCAGCACCAGCAGGTCGATGGCACCGATGCCGTGCTCGGCCATCACCGCGTCGTCCAGGCCGGAGCGGCCCAGCAGGCCGCCATGCACCATCGGATGCAGGGTCTTGACCCGGCCATCCATCATTTCCGGGAAGCCGGTGACCTCGGCTACGTCCTTCACGGCCAGGCCCGCATCGCGGATCGCCTTGGCGGTACCGCCGGTGGACAGCAGCTCCACGCCGCGTGCAGCCAGCGCGGTGGCCAGCTCGACCAGGCCGGTCTTGTCGGAAACGGAGAGGAGGGCCCGGCGGACGGGCAACAGATCAGCAGTCATGGGGACAGGGCAATCGGCAGCGGAGCGGGGCCGATATTGTAGGCGGTGGGGGCCGGTGGCGGGCGCTGGTGGGGGAAATTGGCCGGTGCAGACTCCCGTCCTGGTCCGCTCGACAGCACCTGCATGGGCCGGCATTGGGCGCAATTCGATACGTGGCGCTGTCGCAATCAGGTAGGCTGTGCCCGCACTGCCAAGGATTAGCGGGTTCAGATCGTGTCGATCTATGCATTGAAAGGACGTTTCCAGGACCTGCTGCGTCCGGCCGTACACGGCCTGTACCGCATGGGGATCACCGCCAACACGGTGACCGTGGCTGCGGCCGTGGTCTCGCTGCTGGTGGCCGCTGCGGTGTGGTGCTGCGCTCCCACCCAGCCGCTGCTGTATCTGGCCCTGCCGCTGTGGATGCTGCTGCGCATGGCCCTCAACGCCGTCGACGGCATGCTGGCCCGCGAATTCGGCCAGCAATCGCGGCTGGGCGCCTATCTGAACGAGTTGTGCGATGTGATCGCCGACGCGGCGCTGTACCTGAGCCTGCTCAGCGTACCGGGCGTGCGCCCCGAGGCACTGTGGCTGCTGGCCTGGGCCGCCGCGCTGAGCGAGTACGCCGGCGTGCTGGGCCTGATGGTCGGCGCCAGCCGCCGCTATGACGGCCCGATGGGCAAGAGCGACCGTGCGTTCGTGATCGGCGTGCTGGGCCTGCTGCTGGCGTTTGGCTGGGCAGGCGCGACCGTGGTCAGCGCGGTCGCCGCACTGGCCGCACTGCTGTGTGGGGTGACGGTGGTCCGTCGCGTACGCCAGGGATTGAAGGAAGCCGCGGCGATATCGCCGCGGTAAGCACAACACGATTACACGCCCTATCCATACGGAGATTGCATGCGTCAGGCGCAGGAACGGGAATTCCACAGCTTCGACCAGGTACCGCTGTTCTACCGGTACTGGCCGAGCACCACGGCAACCACGCCGGCCAAGGCCATCGTGCTGCTGCATCGCGGCCATGAACACTCCGGCCGGGTCACCCATCTGGTCGACGAGCTGGACCTGCCCGACACCGCGTTCTTCGCGTGGGATGCGCGCGGCAATGGTCGCTCGCCCGGCACGCGCGGCGACGCACCGGGCTTCCCGGCGCTGGTGCGCGACCTGGACAGCTTCATCGCCCACATCAGTGCCGAGCATGGCATCGCGGTGGAGGACATCGTGGTGATCGCGCAGAGCGTGGGCGCGGTGGTTGCCGCCACCTGGGTGCATGACTATGCGCCGCGGCTGCGCGCGCTGGTGATGGCTTCGCCGGCATTCAAGGTGAAGCTGTACGTGCCGTTCGCACGCGCTGGACTGGCGCTGATGCAGAAACTGCGCGGCAACTTCTTCGTCAACAGCTACGTCAAGCCGCAGTGGCTGACCCACGACCCGGCACGGGTGGAAAGCTACCGCACCGATCCGCTGATCACCCGGCCGATCTCGGTGCGCGTGCTGCTGGGCCTGTACGAAGCGGCCGACCGCATCGTGGCCGACGCGCAGGCGATCAGCGTGCCGGTGCAGTTGCTGGTTTCGGGCTCGGACTTCGTGGTGCATCGCGGCCCGCAGGACCGCTTCTACGAACGCCTGTCCAGCCCGATCAAGGAGCGCGTGCACCTGCCGGGCTTCTTCCACGACACCCTCGGCGAGCGTGACCGTGCACCGGCGCTGGCGCGTATCCGCAGCTTCATCCAGGCACGCTTTGCCGAACCGCTGCAGGAGCTGTCGCGGCGCGATGCGCATCGGCATGGCCCGACCTTCGAGGAATCGGAGATCCTGTCGTGGCCACCGGAGCGCAACAGCCTGGCCGACCTGCGTTGGCGCGTGGTGCGCGGTGGCCTGCGTTTCGGTGGCACGCTGTCGGAGGGCATCGCGCTGGGCCTGCAGACCGGTTTCGATTCGGGCAGCACGCTGGACTACATCTACCGTGATGAGGCGCGGGGCAAGGGCCCGCTGGGCCGGATGGTCGACCGCAACTATCTGGATGCGATCGGTTGGCGCGGCATCCGCGTGCGCGGCAAGCACCTGCAGGAACTGCTGCGCGATGCCGCCCAGCGACTGCGCGGGCAGGGCGCGCCGGTGCGCGTACTGGACGTGGCGGCCGGCCATGGCCGTTACGTGCTGGAAGCACTCGGCCAGGGCGAACAGCGTGCCGACCGCATCGTGCTGCGCGATTTCAGCGATCTGAACGTAACGCAGGGCAAGGCCTTGATCGAGCGCCTCGGCGCGGCCGACATCGCCCGCTTCGAACAGGGCGATGCGTTCGATCCGGCGCAGCTGGCAGCAGTGGAACCGGCGCCGACGCTGGCGGTGGTATCCGGCCTCTACGAACTGTTCCCCGACAACGATGCGGTCCTGCGTTCACTGCAGGGCATCGCTGCGACGGTGCCGGTGGGCGGTTACCTGGCCTATACCGGGCAGCCGTGGCATCCGCAGCTGGAGTTCATCGCGCGTGCGTTGACCAGCCATCGTGGTGGCGCGGCGTGGGTGATGCGCCGCCGTACCCAGCACGAGATGGACGAACTGGTGCGCCTGGCCGGCTTCCAGAAGGTGGCCCAGCGCATCGATGACTTCGGCATCTTCACCGTATCGCTGGCACGACGGATCGCGTGATGGCGACGCTGGCGGCAACCGCATCATCCAGCGAGGCGCGCCCCTGGCGGCGCGCCCTGCTGTGGCTGGCCCTGCTCGGTCCGTTCTTCTTCGCCAGCTATGGCTTCGCCAACTGGATGGCCGGCCGTCATGCCCAGCTGCCGGTGATGGCATTTGCCTGGGAGGCGCGGATTCCGTTCGTGCCGTGGACGATCGTGCCGTACTGGTCGATCGACCTGTTCTATGCGATCTCGTTCTTCCTGTGCCGGCGCCGGCTGGAGTTGGACCGGCACGCGCTGCGCCTGCTCAGCGCGCAGGTGATCGCGGTGGCGTGCTTCCTGTTGTGGCCGTTGCGCTTCAGCTTCGAACGGCCGGAAATCGGCGGTGTGTTCGGCTGGTTGTTCGACGTGCTGCTGGGCTTCGACAAGCCATTCAACCAGGCGCCGTCGCTGCATATCGTGCTGCTGATCGTGCTGTGGGTGAAGTTCGCGCAGTACCTGCACGGGGTCTGGCGGCTGGTGCTGCATGTGTGGGCGCTGCTGATCGGCATTTCGGTGCTGACCACGTTCCAGCATCACTTCATCGACATTCCCACCGGGCTGCTGGCCGGCTGGTTGTGCGTGTGGCTGTGGCCAGAGCAGGGCACGCCGCCGTTGCGTGCCTGGCAGGCTGCAGGTGACCCGAAGCGTTGGCGGCTGGCCGCGTTGTATGTGTTGGGTGCCGGCCTGCTGCTGGTGCCGGTGGTGATGCTGCGCGGCACCGCATTGTGGCTGCTGTGGCCCGTGGTGTCGTTGCTGCTGGTGTCGCTGGCCTATGCCGGGCTGGGCACGGCGGTGTTCCAGAAGCGCGCCGATGGCCGGTTGACGATGGCCGCGCGCTGGCTGCTGGCACCGTACCTGGGTGCGGCGTGGATCAACTCGCGGTTGTGGACGCGCCGCGCGCCGCAGCCGGTGCCGGTCGTCGACGCTGTCTGGCTGGGGCGCCTGCCAGGTACCGCACTGCCGGCACCGCTGGTGGGCGTGGTCGACACCTGTGCGGAGCTGTCCTGCCGCGCGCCGGGAGCAGCGTACGCCAGCGTGCCGATGCTGGACCTGGTGGTGCCCTCGGCGGCGCAGCTGCGCGCCGCGGCAGATGCCATTGAACGCCTGCGCGGCCAAGGCCCCGTCCTGGTCTGCTGTGCGCTGGGGTATTCGCGTAGCGCGGCCAGCCTGGCGACCTGGTTGCTGCGCACCGGCCGTGCGCGCGATGTGGCCGACGCGGTGTCGATCGTGCGTGGCGCGCGGCCGTCGATCGTGCTGCACGACGTTCATCTACAGGTGATCGCGGCCGCTGCCGCGCAGGAGACCATTGCATGAGCGCCGTGCCCGATCTGCCGATGATGCATCTGCTGCTGCGGCAGGGGCGATTGCCTGCCGCGTTGTCGCTGGGCCTGCTGCTGGTGGCCCTGTTGTTGCTGGGCATCGAGCCTGGGCTGGCGATGTTCGCCGCTGGCCTGCTGCTGCTGAGCCTGGTTGCAGGTGTTGTGCAGGCGTACTACGCGGTGCGGGTGCAGTTGGACGCCAGCCTGCTGCGCCTGCTGCAGCAGGAGGGCCTGCAGGGTGAAGTCGCGGCACAACGCGTGGACCAGGCGCTGCACACCGCTGGCCTGCGCAGGCTGGACGCATCGGCACCGACGCGTGGCTGGGATGCGCGCTGGACCGGCATGCGGCGTCTGCTGATGCGCCAGTACGCCGCCACGCTGCTGCAGTTCGCTGCCCTGCTGCTGGCCGTGCTGTGGCCGCAGACCTGACCGGAGGTGCCGATGTTCGCTGAACTGATCGCCCGCGCCTGCAGCGCGGCCATCCACGTAGTGACCGGCGCACGCGCGCTGTGGGTTGGCTGCGCGCCGTCCAGCGAGCACCGCGTGTACTACGGCAACCATGCCAGTCATGGTGATTTCGTGCTGATCTGGTCGTCGATGCCGCCGGCGCTGCGGCGCCAGGTGCGGCCGGTCGCCGCCGCCGAGTACTGGCAGCGCGACGGTCTGCGTCGTTACCTGATCGACGCGGTATTCAATGGCGTGCTGGTGGAGCGCGAGGCCGGCAACCGCCATCAGGATCCGCTGCAGGTGCTGCGTGACGCGGTGGACGAGGGCTGTTCGTTGATCCTGTTTCCGGAAGGCACGCGCAACATCGGTGATGAGCCGCTGCTGCCGTTCAAGAGCGGCATCTACCACCTGGCCCGGCAACGCCCGGAGCTGGAGTTCGTGCCGGTGTGGATCGACAACCTCAAGCGTGTGATGCCGAAAGGGCGTTTCCTGCCGCTGCCGTTGCTGTGCACGGCAACCTTCGGTACGCCGCTGCGGCTGCAGGCCGATGAGGACAAGGCGGCGTTCCTGGCACGCAGCCGGCAGGCGCTGCTGGCTCTGGCACCGAATGGAGGCCGTGCATGAGCTTCATGATCGATGTGTCCGGTGATCTTGCCGCACGCAGTGTGGGCCAGCAGACAGGGCTGCTGTTCGCAGGCGTAGGCGCCGTGCTGGTGCTGGCCACGCTGGTGTCCGAAACCCTGCGCTGGCGCCAGCGTGGACAGCCCAGCGCGGTGATCGCCAACCTGGTCTCGCGCATCCGCGCGTGGTGGGTCATGGCCATCGTGGTCGGGCTGGCGCTGTTCTTCGGGCGCGCCGGAGTGATCGTGCTGTTCGCCATCATCTCGCTGTTCGCACTGCGCGAATTCATCACCCTGGCGCCAACACGATCAGGTGACTACTACGCGTTGCTGGCCGCGTTCTACATCGTGCTGCCGTGGCAGTACTACCTGGTGTGGATCGACTGGTATGGCATGTACACGCTGTTGATCCCGGTGTACGCGTTCCTGTTCCTGCCGATCCTGGCCACCATCGGTGGTGACACCACCCACTACCTGGAGCGCACGTCGAAGGTGCAGTGGGGCCTGATGATCTGCGTGTTCTGCATCTCGCACGTGCCGCTGCTGCTGAACCTGCGCGTGCCGGGCTACGATCCGGCGCGCAACGTGCTGCTGTTCGCCTTCCTGGTGATCGTGGTGCAGTCGTCGGACGTGCTGCAGTACATCTGGGGCAAGCTGCTGGGCAAGCACCTGATCGCGCCGAAGCTGTCGCCGTCGAAGACGGTGGAAGGCTTCGTCGGCGGCGTGCTCTGTGCCAGCGCGTTGGGCGCCGCGCTCTGGTGGATCACCCCGTTCACGCCGCTGCAGGCGTTCGGCCTGTCGCTGCTGATCAACCTGATGGGGTTCTGGGGCGGCCTGGTGATGTCGGCGATCAAGCGCGACCGCGGCATCAAGGACTGGGGCAACATGATCGAGGGCCATGGCGGCATGCTTGATCGGCTGGATTCAGTGTGCTTCGCCGCCCCGGTGTTCTTCCACGTGGTGCGTTACTACTGGAAGGCGGGAGGCGGCGGGTGATTCCGCCGGCGGGCCATCCACGCATGGCGTGGATCTACCGGAGCCGGTAGTGGGGGGGGGGGGGGGGGGGGGGGGGGGGGGGGGGGGGGGGGGGGGGGGGGGGGGGGGGGGGGGGGGGGG
>NZ_JBYTEK010000046.1:0-31593 GCF_058783335.1 Stenotrophomonas sp. FW305-C-20-S1
GGGGTGTCCGCGGCATGGATGCCGCGGCCAAGCCCCCATGGACGGGTTTACGGCGTCCCCCGCAACCGGACCCACCCTGCCATCCCACAGATAGCCAGCTTTTGCCGTTGCTGTTGAGGTTGCCGGCCAGCGGCCGGCACTACCGCTTCGGCGGGTGCAGGGCGCAGCCCTGCCCGAAACCCTCAACCCGCCGGGGTGCCCGCACCATGCAGGTAATCCAGGCTCACCTGCAGCAGCGCACGGAATCCAACATCCAGCGCCTTCTCATCCAGCAGGAACTTCGGCGAATGGTTGGCCGGCGCCGTCGCCGGGTCGATGCCCACGCTGGTGGAACCGACGAAGAAGAACATGCCCGGCACTTCCTTGGCGTACAGCGAGAAATCCTCCGCGCCCATCTGCAGCGGCGGCTCGTACACGTTGTCCTTGCCCACCACCGCCTGCAGGCTCGGCAGCATCTTCGCGGTCAGCGCCGGGTCGTTCACCGTGGCCGGGTTGCCTTCCGATTCGTAGATGTCGGTCACCGCCTTGGCCCCATGCGCGGCAGCGGTGTGGTCGGCCACGTTGCGCAGGTCGGTGAAGATCTGCTGGCGCATGCCTTCGTCGAAGGTGCGGATGGTGCCGACCATCTCCACTTCATCGGGAATGATGTTGTAGCGGATGCCGCCGTTGATCGCGCCGAAGGTCAGCACCGCCGGCTGCTTGGACAGGTTGGCGCGGCGGCTGACGATGGTCTGTGCGGTGCCGATCAGATCAGCAGTGGCAACAATCGGGTCCACGCCGTTCCACGGTGCCGAGCCATGGGTCTGGCGGCCGATCACCTTGATGCCGAAACGATCGGACGCGGCCATCAGCGGGCCACCGCGCACCGCGATCTGCCCTGCCTGCACGCTGGAGAACACATGCAGGCCGAACACCGCCTCGGGCTTGAAGTCGGCAAACAGGCCTTCCTTCAGCATCAGCGCCGCACCGCCCTCTTCCGGCGGCGGCGCACCTTCTTCGGACGGCTGGAAGATCAGCATCACCTGGCCCGGCAGGTCCTTCTTCATCGCCACCAGCGCTTCGGCCACGCCCAGCAGGGTGGCAGTGTGCGCGTCATGGCCACAGGCATGCATCACGCCCACGGTCTGCCCGCGGTACTGCGCGGTGGCCTTGGAGGCGAACGGCAGGCCGGTCTGCTCGGTCACCGGCAGTGCGTCCATGTCCGCGCGCAGGGCGATCTTCGGGCCCGGCTTGCCGCCTTCGATGATCGCCACCACGCCGTGGTGGGCAATGCCGGTCTTCGGCTTCAGGCCCATCGCGCGCAGGCGCTTGGCAACTTCGGCGGAGGTGCGTTCCTCGCGGTTGGACAGTTCCGGGTGCTGGTGGAAATCGCGGCGCCATTCAACCACCTTGGCCTGCAGGCGCTGTGCGGCAGTGGTCACTTCCGGGCGCTGTGCGTCCTCGGCGTGGGCAAGGGCCGGCAGGGCCAGCAGCAGGGCGGACAGCAGCAACGAACGGCGCATCTCGATCTCCACGGAAGGGGTCTGCACCTGAATGTAGGGCAACCTTGCCGTTACGGGAACCTCCAGCGTTGTCCATCTGTCTGAGCGCCCGTCCCATCCGTCATGCAGGAAACCCGGTGGGCCACAGGTATGCTTTGCGCATTGCCACCCGGGGTGCCACCCCGTCCAGCCCTCTTGGAGTCTTGAATGTCACGTGTTTGGAAGATCGTGCTGCTGGTCGTGGCGGTACTGGTGCTGGCCGTGGTCGGCCTGCGCGTACTCGGTGGCGGCAAGGACAAGGCTGCCGGGCAGCAGGCAGGCGCCGGCCAGGGGGGTGAAGATCCCGATGCCGGCCCGGTGCCGGTGACCGTGGTCGATGCCGCGCGCCAGGACGTGCCGGTGTATGCCAGCGCACTGGGCACGGTGACCGCGATGAACACCGTGACGGTCAGCCCGCAGGTGGGCGGCCAGCTGATGAGCCTCAATTTCCGCGAAGGCCAGGAAGTGAAGAAGGGCGACGTGCTGGCGGTGATCGACCCGCGCACCGCCCAGGCCAGCTATGACCAGGCCGTTGCATCCAAGCGCCAGAACGAAGCCCTGCTGGCCACCGCACGTTCGAACTACCAGCGTTCGAACGCGCCGGAGTACCGCCAGTTCGTGGCCAAGACCGATCTGGATACACAACGAAACCAGGTGGCACAGTACGAAAGCGCAGTGGCGGCCAATGAAGCCAGCATGCGTTCGGCGCAGGTGCAGCTGCAGTACACCCGGGTCACCGCGCCGATCACCGGTATCGCCGGCATCCGCGCGGTCGACGCCGGCAACGTGGTCAACGCCGGTACCGCACTGGTCACCCTGACCCAGATCCATCCGATCCACGTGCTGTTCAACCTGCCCGAACGCCAGCTCGGCGACGTGCGCCAGGCGCAGGCCGCCGGCAGCGTGCCGGTCGCAGCGCTGGACCGCGCCGATTCGCACGTGCTCAGCGGCGACGGCAAGCTGGACGTGGTCGACAACCTGATCAGCGCCGACAGCGGCACCTTCAAAGCACGCGCGGTGTTCGACAACACCGACAACGGCCTGTGGCCGGGCCAGTTCGTCAATGTGCGCATGCAGCTGCGCACCATCGGCGGCGGCGTGGTGATCCCGACCCAGGCAGTGCTGCGTGGCCCGGACGGCGAGTACGTCTACGTCGTGCAGGGCGACAACACGGTGAAGATGCAGACCGTGCGCAGTGGCGTGGAAGTGGGCGACAGCCAGGTGCAGATCGCCGAAGGCCTGAAGGGCGGCGAGCGCGTGGTCAGCGAAGGCCAGTTCCGCCTGAAGCCGGGCAGCAAGGTGACCGCGCTGAAGCCGGGTGAGACCCCGGCCGCACCGACCGAGGCCGAACTGAAGGCCGCCGAACAGAAGAGTGGCGGCGGCCGCCGCGGTGGTGGCCCGCGCTGAGCGCAGGCCCCTGCTCTTCCCCGCGCCGGCGATCCCGCCGGCGCTGCCATTGAAGTGCCAGCAAGGATCAGTCCGTGGGCTTTTCGACGATCTTCATCCGCCGCCCGATTGCCACCTCGCTGTTGATGGCGGGCTTGTTGCTGCTGGGCATCCTCGGTTACCGCAAGCTGCCGGTGTCGGCGCTGCCGGAAATCGATGCGCCCAGCCTGGTAGTGACCACGCAGTACCCCGGTGCCAACGCCACCACCATGGCCTCGCTGGTGACCACGCCGCTGGAGCGCCAGTTCGGGCAGATCTCCGGGCTGGAAATGATGACCTCCGATTCCTCGGCGGGGTTGTCGACGATCATCCTGCAGTTCTCGATGGACCGCGACATCGACATCGCCGCACAGGACGTGCAGGCGGCGATCCGCCAGGCCACCCTGCCCTCGTCGCTGCCGTACCAGCCGGTCTACAACCGGGTGAACCCGGCCGACGCGGCCATCGTCACCCTCAAGCTGACCTCCGATACGCGGCCGCTGCGCGACGTCAACAACTACGCTGACTCGATCCTCGCCCAGCGCCTGTCGCAGGTGCAGGGCGTGGGCCTGGTGTCGATCGCCGGCAACGTGCGTCCGGCCGTGCGCATCCAGGTCAATCCGGCGCAGCTGTCCAACATGGGCTTGACCCTGGAAGAGCTGCGCAGCGCGCTCACCCAGGCCAACGTCAATGCGCCGAAGGGCTCGCTGAACGGCAAGACCCAGTCCTACAGCATCGGCACCAACGACCAGCTGGCCAGCGCCGCCGAGTACCGCGACACCATCATCAGCTACAAGAACGGCCGCCCGGTGCGGCTGTCCGACGTGGCCGAAGTGATCGATGGCGTGGAGAACGACCAGCTGGCGGCATGGGCCGACGGCAAGCCGGCCGTGCTGCTGGAAGTGCGCCGGCAGCCGGGCGCCAACATCGTGCAGACCGTCGAGCGCATCCGCGCGCTGCTGCCGCAGCTGCAGGGCGTACTGCCGGCCGACGTGCACCTGGAGGTGTTCTCCGACCGTACCGAAACCATCCGCGCCTCGGTGCATGAAGTGCAGTTCACCCTGATCCTGACGATCGGCCTGGTGGTGGCGGTGATCTTCGTGTTCCTGCGCCGGTTCTGGGCCACCATCATTCCCTCGGTGGCAGTGCCGTTGTCGCTGGCCGGCACCTTCGCGGTGATGGCCTTCACCGGCATGTCGCTGGACAACCTCTCGCTGATGGCGCTGGTGGTGGCCACCGGCTTCGTTGTCGACGATGCGATCGTGATGATCGAGAACATCGTGCGCTACATCGAACAAGGCAAGAGCGGCAAGGAGGCGGCCGAGATCGGTGCACGCCAGATCGGCTTCACCGTGCTGTCGCTGACGGTTTCACTGGTGGCGGTGTTCCTGCCGCTGCTGCTGATGCCCGGCGTCACCGGCCGCCTGTTCCACGAGTTCGCCTGGGTGCTGAGCATCGCCGTGGTGCTGTCGATGCTGATCTCGCTGACGCTCACCCCGATGATGTGCGCCTACCTGCTCAAGCCCGATGCGCTGCCCGAGGGCGAAGACGCGCACGAACGTGCGGCCGCGGCCGGCAAGCAGAACCTGTGGACGCGCACCGTCGGCCTGTATGAGCGCAGCCTGGACTGGGTGCTGGAACACCAGCCGCTCACCCTGGCCGTGGCCGCGGCCGCGCTGGTACTGACCGTGCTGCTGTACGTGCTGATTCCCAAGGGCCTGCTGCCCGAGCAGGACACCGGCCTGATCACCGCCGTGGTCCAGGCCGACCAGAACATCGCCTTCCCGCAGATGGAGCAACGCACCCAGCAGGTGGCCGAAGCGCTGCGCAGGGATCCGGACGTGACCGGCGTATCGGCCTTCATCGGTGCTGGCAGCATGAACCCCACGCTCAACCAGGGCCAGCTGTCGATCGTGCTGAAAGAGCGCGGCGAACGTGATGGGCTGGAAGACATCCTGCCGCGCCTGCAGAAATCCGTCGCCGGCATTCCCGGCGTGGCGCTGTACCTGAAGCCGGTACAGGACGTGACCCTGGACACCCGCGTGGCCGCCACCGAGTACCAGTACTCGCTGTCGGACGTGGACAGCGCGGAAGTCGCGCTGCAGGCCAACCGCCTGACCCAGGCGCTGCGCCAGCGCCCGGAACTGGCCGACGTCGACAACAACCTGTCCAACCAGGGTCGCGCACTGGAACTGAACATCGACCGCGACAAGGCCAGCGTGCTGGGCGTGCCGATGCAGACCATCGACGACACCCTCTACGATGCGTTCGGCCAGCGCCAGATCTCGACCATCTTCACCGAGCTCAACCAGTACCGGGTGGTGCTGGAAGTGGCGCCGCAGTTCCGTACCAGCACTGCGCTGATGGAACAGCTGGCGGTCGCCTCCAACGGCGCCGGCGCACTCACCGGCACCAACGCGACCAGCTTCGGCCAGGTCACTTCGTCCAACTCGTCGACCGCCACCGGTATCGGTGCACAGAACACCGGCATCACCGTCGGTGCGGGCGGCATCATCCCGTTGTCGGCGCTGGCCGAGGCGAAGGTCTCCAGCGCGCCGCTGCTGGTCAGCCACCAGCAGCAGCTGCCTGCGGTGACGGTTTCCTTCAACGTCGCGGCGGGCTATTCGCTGTCCGATGCGGTCAAGGCCATCGAAGAGACCAAGGCCAGCCTGGACATGCCGGCGCACGTGCATGCGCAGTTCATCGGCAAGGCCGCTGAATTCACCGGCAGCCAGACCGACGTGGTGTGGCTGCTGCTGGCCTCGCTGGTGGTGATCTACATCGTGCTGGGCGTGCTGTACGAGAGCTACATCCACCCGATCACGATCATCTCGACCCTGCCGCCGGCCGGCGTCGGTGCGCTGCTGGCATTGATGGTCTGCGGCCTGAGCCTGTCGGTGGACGGCATCGTCGGCATCGTGCTGCTGATCGGTATCGTCAAGAAGAACGGCATCATGATGGTCGACTTCGCCATCGAGGCGCGGCGCACCGGCGCCAACGCGCGCGAAGCCATCCGCCGCGCCTGCCTGCTGCGTTTCCGCCCGATCATGATGACCACCGCTGCAGCCATGCTTGGCGCGTTGCCGCTGGCGCTGGGCACCGGCATCGGCTCGGAACTGCGTCGGCCGCTGGGCATCGCCATCGTCGGCGGCCTGCTGCTGTCGCAGCTGGTAACCCTGTACACCACGCCGGTGATCTACCTGTACATGGAACGCTTCTCGGAATGGCTCGCCCGTCGCCGCGAACAGCGTGCGCTGCGCGATGGCACGGTGCAGGAGCCGCAGGCATGACCCTGGCCCCGCACCTTCGGGGGGCTGCACGATGAACCTGTCCGGCCCCTTCATCCGCCGCCCGATCGGCACCGCCCTGCTGGCCATCGGCTTGTTCATGGTCGGCGTGATCTGTTACCTGCGGCTCGGCGTGTCGGCACTGCCGAACATCGAGATCCCCGTGATCTTCGTACATGCCAGCCAGTCCGGTGCGGATGCGGCGACCATGGCCTCCACGGTGACCGCGCCGCTGGAGCGCCACCTCGGCCAGCTGCCGGGCATCGACCGCATGCGCTCGTCGAGCTCGGAAGGCAGCTCGCTGGTGTTCATGATCTTCCAGAGCGACCGCGACATCGATTCGGCCGCGCTGGACGTACAGACCGCGATCAATTCGGCGCAGGCCGACCTGCCCTCGGGCATGGGCTCGCCGATGTACCAGAAGGCGAACCCGAACGACGATCCGGTGATCGCCATCGCGCTGACCTCGCAGACGCAGTCCGCCGATGAGCTGTACAACGTCGCCGATTCGCTGCTGGCCCAGCGCATCCGCCAGATCGGCGGCGTCGCCTCGGTGGATATCGCCGGTGCCTCGACGCCGGCGGTGCGTGTGGACGTCAACCTGCGCCTGATGAACGCGCTGGGACTGACCGCCGACGACCTGCGCAATGCCGTGCGCGCGGCCAACGTGACCTCGCCCACCGGCTTCCTCAGCGATGGCAACACCACCACGGCGATCATCGCCAACGATTCGGTTGCACGCGCCGCCGACTTCGCCGATCTGGTGATCAAGACCCAGGGCGATGGCCGGGTGATCCGCCTGAAGGACATCGCCAACGTCTACGACGGCCAGCAGGACGCCTACCAGGCCGCGTGGTTCGATCACAAACCGGCCGTGGTGATGTATGTGTTCACCCGCGCCGGCGCCAACATCGTCGAGACCGTGGACCGGGTGAAAGCGCAGATTCCCGCGTTGCGCGACTACCTGCAGCCGGGCACCACGATGACGCCCTACTTCGACCGCACCCCGACCATCCGGTCGTCGCTGCATGAAGTGCAGATCACCCTGCTGATCAGCCTGGCGATGGTGGTGCTGACCATGGCGCTGTTCCTGCGCCGGTTGGCGCCGACGCTGATCGCGGCGGTCACCGTGCCGCTGTCGCTGGCCGGTGCCGCGCTGGTGATGTACGTGATGGGCTTTACCCTGAACAACCTGAGCCTGCTGGCGCTGGTGATCGCGATCGGCTTCGTGGTCGACGATGCGATCGTGGTGATCGAGAACATCATGCGCCACCTCGACGAGGGCATGCCGCGGATGCAGGCGGCCTTCGCCGGTGCGCGCGAAATCGGCTTCACCATCGTCTCGATCACCGCTTCGCTGGTGGCGGTGTTCATCCCGCTGCTGTTCGCCAGCGGCATGATGGGCGCGTTCTTCCGCGAATTCACCGTGACCCTGGTGGCGGCGATCGTGGTGTCGATGATCGTTTCGCTGACGCTGACCCCGGCGCTGTGCAGCCGCTTCCTCAGCGCGCACGACCACACGGCGGCACCGTCGCGCTTCGGCCGCTGGCTCGATGCCGGTCACGAGCGGATGCTGCGCATCTACACCGTGTTCCTTGATTTTTCGCTGCGCCATGCGCTGCTGCTGTCGTTGACGCCGTTGATCCTGATCGGCGTCACCATCTTCCTGTTCGGTGCGGTGAAGAAGGGCGCGTTCCCGCCACAGGACACCGGCCTGATCTGGGGCCGCGCCAATTCCAGCGCGACGGTGTCCTTCGAGGACATGGTCAGCCGCCAGCGCCGCATCACCGACATGCTGATGGCCGACCCGGCAGTGAAGACCGTGGGCGTACGCCTGGGCAGCGGACGCCAGGGTTCCAGCGCGCAGTTCAACGTGGAACTGAAGTCGCGCAAGGAAGGCCGCCGCGAAACCACCGCACACGCACTGGCACGGCTGAGTGCGAAGGCCGACCGCTACCCGGACCTGCAGCTGCGCCTGCGCGCGATCCAGGACCTGCCCAGCAACGATGGCGGTGGCAACAGCCAGGGCGCGCAGTACCGCGTCTCGCTGCAGGGCAACGACCTGGCCGCACTGCAGGAATGGCTGCCCAAACTGCAGGCGGCATTGAAGAAGAACCCGAAGCTGCGTGATGTCGGCACCGACGTCGACAACGCTGGCCTGCGCCAGAACATCGAGATCGACCGGGCCAAGGCCGCGCGCCTGGGCATCTCGGTCGGTGCCATCGACGGTGCGTTGTACGGCGCCTTCGGCCAGCGCCAGATCTCCACCATCTACTCGGACATCAACCAGTACAGTGTGGTGGTCAACGCGCTGCCGTCGCAGACCGCTACGCCTTCGGCGCTGGACGAAGTGCATGTGCGTGCACGCAACGGCGAGATGGTGCCGATCACGGCGGTGGCCCGCCAGGCGCCGGGCCTGGCGCCCTCGCAGATCACCCATGAAAACCAGTACACGACGATGGACCTGAGCTACAACCTCGCCCCCGGCGTCAGCATGGGCGAGGCCAAGGCCATCATCGACAGCACCGTGGCCGGCATGCGCATGCCCGGCGACATCCGCTTGGCCGACGACGCCGGCTTCGGCTTCAACTCCGATCCCAGCGACATGCTGATCCTGGTGCTGGCAGCCATCCTCACCGTCTACCTGGTGCTGGGCATCCTGTACGAAAGCCTGATCCACCCGGTGACGATCCTGTCCACCCTGCCGGCCGCCGGCGTCGGTGCGTTGCTGGCGCTGTTCGGCACCAACACCGAACTGTCGGTGATCTCGATGATCGCGCTGGTGCTGCTGATCGGCATCGTCAAGAAGAACGCGATCATGATGATCGACTTCGCCCTGGTGGCGCAGCGCGAACATGGGCTGACTCCGCGCGATGCTGCCCGTGAAGCCAGCATCGTGCGTTTCCGCCCGATCATGATGACCACGATGGTGGCGATCCTGGCGGCGGTGCCGCTGGCGATCGGCCTGGGCGAAGGTTCAGAGCTGCGTCGCCCGCTGGGCATCGCGATGATCGGCGGCCTGCTGTTCTCGCAGAGCCTGACCCTGCTCAGCACGCCGGCGCTGTACGTGATCTTCTCGTGCCTGGCCGAGCGCTGGAAGGCGCGGCGCGCGCGCAGGCGTGAAGCGAAGCTGCTCAGGCGCGCACAGCGGGCCTGACTCCGGTAGCGCCGGGCCATGCCCGGCGGCCTTTCAGCAATCCGCGCTGCGCGCTCGCCGGGCATGGCCCGGCGCTACCGGCCTCTGGTGGGTGGCATTTGACGCGCTGTAACGAAAAGAGAACAATTCTCATCCAGCCATGGTCCTGCGCCCCCTTGTGGCGCCCCGCTGCCGTCCCCGGCACGCCTGCGTGATCCCAGCCACCGACCTTTCCCCCCTGCATGGGCGGATGGCCCGTGGCCGCCCGCCGAGGATCTCCATCGATGTTGCCGATTCGCTCCCCCCGCCTGGCCGTACTGGCCGTCGCGCTGTCCGTCGCCTGCACTGCACACGCCGAAGCCCCGGCCGGATCCCGCAGCGCCACCGATCTGGACGCGGTCAAGGTCATCGCCGAGCGTACCCACACCGAGGCTGGCGCCCTCGGCGATCGCGTCCTGCGTGATACCCCGTTCGCGATCACCGCCGTCGGCCGTGAGCAGATCGAACAGCGCCAGGTCGTGTCGCTGGGCGAAGCCTTCCTGCTCGACCCCTCGGTCACCACCCAGGTCAGCGCCTATGCCAGTGGCTGGAGCTCGCCGATCCGCAACCGTGGCATCGACCTGAATTTCGACAGCTACCGGGTCAACGGCCTGCAGGTCTCGTCCTGGGGCACCGAATGGCCGCTGGAAGTGATGGAACAGGTCGACCTGCTGAAGGGTCCGGGAGGTTTCCTGTACGGCTTCGGCGCGCCGGGCGGCATCGTCAACTACATCACCAAGAAGCCGACCGACGTACCGACCTTCTCCGCCCAGCTCGGCTGGCGCGAGCAGGGCATCGTCAGCGGCGGCATCGACGTCGGCGGCCGCTTCGGCAACGAGCAGATGTTCGGCTACCGCTTCAACGCATACCAGGAAAAGGGCGAAACCTTCAACGGTGGCCATGTCGATCGCAAGGTCGGTGCACTGTCGCTGGACGCGCGCCTGAGCGATGCGCTCACCTGGACCTTCGACGGCGTGTTCCAGTCGCGCGACCTGCGCGAGGAATCACCGCAGTACTACTTCCGTGGCCTGACCTCACTGCCGCGGCCGATCGCCGGCGATGTCGACAACAGCGTGCCCGGCACCTACTACGACACCCGCTCCAGCCTGCTGTCCACCGCGCTGAACTGGCAGATCAACAGCGACTGGAAGGCCAGCCTGAGCTATGGCGTCACCACCTCGTGGAACGACGTCAACAAGATCTTCGCCTACATCGACGACACCAACGGCGACTACGCCGTCAACGTCTATGAGCTCGGCGGCAAGAGCGAGTGGAAGCTGGCACAGGCACTGGTGCAGGGCCGCTTCGGCACCGGCCCACTGCAGCACCAGCTGGTGGCCGGTGTCAGCCACCAGACCGGGCTGGGCTGGGACCGTCCCTACGAGTTCAGCCTGATCGGCCGCGCCAACCTCTACCAGCGCCATGGCATCCGTCACGACGCGGTGGGTTCCCGGGTGATGACCCGCGGTGACGAGACCGTGCAGCAGGCGGTGTTCGTCAGCGATACTGTCGATCTCGGCCATGGCTGGTCGGTGCTGGCCGGTTGGCGCTACAACGACTTCGAGACCAAGGGCGCCTACCACACCTATCCGGTCACCCCGACCTATGCGGTCATGTTCAAGCCCAGCGAGGCCGTCACCCTGTATGCCAGCTACATCGAGTCGCTGGAAGCAGGCAGCCGCGTAGGCAACAGCTACATCAATGCCGGCGATGTGCTCGACCCCACCATCAGCAAGCAGTACGAGATCGGCGCCAAGCTGGAAGCGAATCGCTGGAACGCGAACGTCGCTGCGTTCCGCCTGGAACGTGGCGCCAACATCGATCAGCTGACCGATGCAGGCAAGCGCCTGGTGCAGGATGGCATCACCCTGTACGAAGGCGTCGAAGCCAGCGCCGACCTGCACCTGACCGATGCGCTGACCGTGGGCGGTGGCGTGACCTGGCTGGACCCGACCTACGACAAGCTGTCACCGGGCAGCGCGGCGCAGGAAGGCAACCGTACCGTCGGTGCTGCGCGCTGGAGCGGCGTGCTGCACGCCACTTACCAGCTGCCGTGGGTGGAAGGGCTGGAGACCTATGCCGCCGTGCGCTACTACGGCGATGTCTGGTACGACGCCGACAACACCCTGAAGCTGCCCGACTACACCCTCGTCAACGCCGGCATCGGTTACCGCCTGCTGGCCTCCGGCCATCCGGTGACCCTGCGGGCCAGCGTGGAGAACCTGGCCAACCGCAGGTACTGGTCCAATGCCGGCGTCGGCCTGCCGCGCACCTTCGCGCTCAGCGTGCGGTTCGACATGTAACGGGCCTCGGTAGCGCCGGGCCATGCCTGGCGGCTGCATGCCACGCCGCGCTGCGTGCTCGCCGCGCATGGCGCGGCGCTACCGGATTTCACGCGTGGCCCGTAATAATGGTGGCCGATCCTTTCGCCGAGCCTGCATGTCCGCACGCGAATCCCGCCTCAGCCGCCTGTGGGCCCACGAGAAGGCCAGCTATGGCCTGCGGGTGTTCATTGCCCTGACCGCGGCCATGGCCGTGTGCTGGCACCTGGATGCGCTGACCGCGCTGCCCGGCGTGTTCCTCGGCATCATCGCCAGTGCGATTGCCGAGACCGATGACAACTGGTGGGGCCGGACCAAGGCCGTGCTGCTGTCGCTGTTGTGCTTCTGCCTGGCAGCGGCCTCGGTGATCTGGCTGTTCCCCTGGCCGTGGATATTCATCGCGGCACTGGCGCTGTCCACGTTCGGCCTGACACTGCTCGGTGCACTGGGCGAGCGCTACGCGTCCATCGCCCAGGCGACCGTCACGCTGGCCATCTACACCATGATCGGCCTGGAACAGCATGGCGCCCATGACCTGCACAGTGCGCTGGATGCGGTGAGCCACCTGCTTGCGGGTGCGGTCTGGTACGGGCTGCTGTCGATCCTGTGGACCACGTTGTTCGCCAACCGGCCGGTGCGCGAGCGCGTGGCCCGCCTGTACGTGGAACTGGGCCGTTACCTGCAGCTCAAGGCCGCGCTGTTCGAACCCGTACGCGAGGCGGACCTGCAGCGCCGCCAGCTCGACCTGGCCGAACAGAACCGTCGCGTGGTCGGCGCGCTGAACGAGGCCAAGACCGCGATCCTGGCGCGCTTTGGCCGCTCCGGACGGCCCGGCGTCAACTCCGGCCTGTACCTGCGCCTGTACTACATGGCACAGGATTTCCATGAGCGCGCCAGCTCCTCGCATTACCCGTACGGCGCGCTGGTCGACGCGTTCTTCCACAGCGACGTGCTGTACCGCTGCCAGCGCCTGCTCGACCTGCAGGGCCAGGCCTGCGCACGGCTGGGCGAAGCGATCCGGCTGCGTCGTCCGTTCGTCTACGGCGATAGCAACCAGCAGGCCGGGCGCGATCTGGCCGATGCCCTGGCCTACCTGCGCGACCAGCAACGCCCGCAGTGGCAGCGCCTGCTCGGCTCGCTGGACCTGCTGGTGCACAACCTGCGCAGCATCGAGCGCCGCCTGCTCGATGCCGAACGATCCGAAGCCAGCCTGGACAACGTCGACACCCGCCTGCGCGACAGCAACCCGCACACGCTGCGCGAAATGGGCGTGCGCGTGCGCCAGCAGCTCACCCCCGGCTCGGTATTGTTCCGCCATGGCCTGCGCATGGCGCTGGCACTGATCGCCGGTTTCGTTGCCATCCATCTGTTCAATGCACAGAACGGCTCGTGGGTCCTGCTGACCATCGTGTTCGTGTGCCGGCCCAGCTTCGGTGCCACCCGCCAGCGCCTGGCCCAGCGCATCGTCGGTACGCTTGCCGGCCTGGTGCTGACCTGGGCGCTGCTGCAGCTGTTCCCAACGCTGGAGATCCAGCTGCTGATCGCACTGCTGTCGGCACTGCTGTTCTTCTTCACCCGTACCGACCGCTATCTGGTCGCCTCGGCCGCCATCACGGTGATGGCGCTGACCTGCTTCAACCTGATCGGCGACGGCTTCGTGCTGATCGTGCCACGCATGGTCGATACGATCCTGGGGTGCGCGATCGCCGCAGCGGCCGCGTTCCTGATCCTGCCGGACTGGCAAGGTCGACAGCTGCACCGCGTGCTGGCGCGGGTGCTGGATACCGCCGCCCGTTATCTGGAATCAGTGCTGGGCCAGTACCGCAGCGGCATGCGCGACGACCTGGCCTACCGCATCGCCCGCCGCGACATGCACAACGCCGATGCCGCACTGTCCACCGCATTGTCGAACATGCTGCGCGAACCGGGCCACGTGCGCCGCAACCTCGATTCGGGTTTCCACTTCCTGGCGTTGTCCAACACCCTGCTCGGGCATCTGTCGGCGCTGGGTGCGCACCGCGACCAGGTCGACAGCTACGCGGGCGATCCACTCGCGCTGGCCGCCGGCGAGCGGGTGCGTAAAGCGCTGCAGCAGCTGGCATCGGCATTGACGGCGCAGCAGCCGGTGTCGGAGGAGGACAACGACGCCGATCGTGCGGTGGCCGCGGAACTGGAGCAGCTCGATGAGACGATGCCGCCGAAACTGCAGTTGATCCGCACGCAGATGGCGCTGGTGCTGCGGATGTTGCCGAAGGTGAGAGCAGCGGCCAATGGCGCGGTGCGCGGCCTGGCCTGAGCGGACGGCATCCACGCATGGCGTGGATCTACTGGAGCGGTATTCGGGCGTGACCCTGTCGGCCGTGCAACATCGTGTTGCGTGCACGGGGGCATTCCGATCACCCCCCGACGCCGATACTGCGGTGTCGCCCACGCAGGATCTCCCCCATGAAGATCGAACTCAACGACCGCACCGCACTGGTCACCGCCTCCACCGCCGGCATCGGTCTGGCCATCGCGCAGGGGCTTGCCGCCGCGGGTGCGCAGGTCATCCTCAACGGCCGCAGTACCGACAGCGTGGAACGCGCACGTCAGCAACTGCTGGCTGCAATCCCCGGCGCCAACGTGCTGGGCGTGGCCGCCGATCTGTCCGACGCCCGCGGGGTCGACGCGCTGCTGGCCGGCCTGCCGGGCAACGTCGACATCCTGGTCAACAATGCCGGCATCTTCGGCCCGCAGGACTTCTTCGAGACCGACGATGCCACCTGGGAGCAGTACTGGCAGACCAATGTCATGTCCGGCGTGCGCCTGTCGCGCGCCCTGCTGCCGGCGATGGTCGACGCCGGTTGGGGCCGCGTGCTGTTCATCTCCTCCGAATCGGCACGCAACATTCCTGCCGACATGATCCATTACGGCGTCAGCAAGACCGCGCAGCTGTCGTTGTCGCGCGGCCTGGCCAAGCGCGTGGCCGGCAGCGGCGTCACCGTCAATGCGGTGCTGCCCGGCCCGACGTTGTCCGATGGCTTCGCAACGATGTTCGAAGAAGAGCGTGCACGCACCGGCAAGCCGCTGGAACAGATCGGCCGTGAGTTCGTGATGGCCCATCGCCCTGCATCGGTGATCCAGCGCGCGGCCACGGTCGAGGAAGTGGCCAACATGGTGGTCTACCTCGCCTCGCCGCAGGCGTCGGCCACCTCCGGCGCAGCGCTGCGGGTCGATGGCGGCGTCGTCGACGATATCGTGTGAGCGTTGGTGGGGTGTGTGGACCAACGGTCCGCACCTACCGCATCCCTGCCTGACAGGCAGGGATGCTAGGCTGCGCCGGTCCAAGGAGGTTCCATGTCCGGTCACAACCAGTTCGCCCTGCTGCGCCAGCGCCGTTTCCTGCCATTCTTCATCGTGCAGGGGTTGGGTGCCTTCAACGACAACGTGTACCGGCAGGCGATCATCGGCCTGCTGTTCTACCTGGGCGTGGCCGAGAGCGAGCGCACGCTCTACACCAACCTGGCGCCGGCGCTGTTCATCCTGCCCTACTTCCTGTTCTCCGCCCTGGCCGGGCAGATCGCGGAAAAGCTGGAGAAGTCGCGGCTGATCGTGATCACCACCACCATGGAGATCGTGATCATGACGCTGGCTGCGGTGGGCTTTCTCACCGAGAGCCTGCCGGTGCTGCTGGTGGCCCTGTTCTGCACGGGCCTGCAGTCCACCCTGTTCGGCCCGGTGAAGTACTCGGTGCTGCCCTCGGTGCTGCGTCCGGAAGAACTGACCGGTGGCAATGGCCTGGTCGAGATGGGCACGTCGATGTCGATCCTGACCGGCATGATCGTCGGCGGCCTGGTGTTCACCCTGGCAGGCACCCATGGCCCGATCGTGGCCGCGACCGCGGTCATCGCGCTGGCGATCTGCGGGAACCTGGCCGCGCGCATGATTCCCAAGGTGGATGCCGGCGCCCCGGACCTGAAGATCAACTGGAACCCGATCCCCGAATCGCTGGCCGTGCTGCGCATGGCCAGGAAACAGAAGGCGGTACGCAACGCCATCCTCGGCGTGTCCTGGTTCTGGTTCGTCGGCACCATCCTTACCGCGCAGCTGCCGTCCTATGCGGTCACCAACCTCGGTGGCGAGCCCACCCTGTACATCTTCGCCCTGGCGCTGTTCTCGGTCGGCACCGGTGTCGGTTCGCTGCTGTGCGAAAAGCTGTCGGCGCGCACGGTGGAGATCGGCCTGGTGCCGCTGGGTGCGTTCGGCATGACCGCCTTCCTGCTGGACCTGTACTTCGCACGCGCCGGTGAGGCCACCGCGCAAGGCCTGTCGGTCACCCAGTTCGTGCACCAGGCCGGCAGCATCCGCATCATCATCGACCTGCTCGGCATCGGCCTGTTCACCGGCTTCTTCGTGGTGCCGCTGTTTGCTTTGATCCAGAGCCGCACGCCGAAATCGGAGATGTCGCGCGTATTCGCCGCGCTGAACATCCAGAACTCCGGCTTCATCGTCGCTGCGGCCGTACTCGGCCTGCTCACCCAGCGCCTGCTCGGCTGGACCATCCCGCAGCTGTTCCTGGCACTGGCCATCGCCAATGCCGTGGTGGCGATCTACATCTTCACCATCGTCCCCGAATTCCTGATGCGCTTCCTCAGCTGGGTGATGGTGCGCACGCTGTACCGGCTGCGCCCGCACGGCATAGAAGCGAACGTGCCCGATGAGGGCGCCGCGCTGCTGGTCTGCAACCACGTCAGCTACATGGACGCGCTGATCCTGTCGGCGACGATCCCGCGCCCGGTGCGCTTCGTCATGTACTACAAGATCTTCAACATCCCGGTCATGCGCTGGATCTTCCGCACTGCCAAAGCGATTCCGATCGCCGGTGCGCGCGAAGACCCGGCCTTGATGCAGCGTGCGTTCGATGAGGTCGATGCCGCACTCGCCGAGGGCGAGCTGGTATGCATCTTCCCGGAAGGCGCACTGACCCGCGACGGCACGATGGCAGCGTTCAAATCCGGCGTGGAGAAGATCCTCGAACGCCGTCCGGTACCGGTGGTGCCGATGGCCCTGCGCGGCATGTGGTCGAGCATGTGGAGCCGCCGCGATACCCGTCTGGGCCGCATGCGCGTGCCGCGCCGGTTCCGGGCGACAGTGGAGGTGGTCGCCGCCCCGGCGGTGGATGGCCATTCAACCGATGCCGCCGCCCTGGAAGCGCAGGTCCGCAGCCTGCGCGGCGACCTCGCCTGACGCAATCGCCCCCATCCGGGGGCGATGACGGTACGCTGCATACGCCACCGTCCAAGGGCGATACGAGGCCTGACGGGGCTGAAAACGCATACATGCGTCGTTGGTTGCGGTAGATTACGCACCCACAGGGGGGAGGTTCGGCCCGTTCACACGGCCGACCACCAAGGAATGGAGTCTTGCTTTGAATCAACCGCCACCGCTCAGCCGTCCGGTCTACATCCCCAACCATCTGGTCTGGGCGATCCTGACGACGCTGTTCTGCTGCCTGCCGTTGGGCGTGGTGTCGATCGTGTATGCCGCCCAGGTCGATGGTCGCAATGCGGCCGGTGACCTGCCGGGGGCCTATGGCGCGTCGCGCAAGGCGGGCTGGTGGGCGGTGGCTTCGGCCGCAGCCCTGCCGGTCCTGTTGCTGTTGTGGTTCGGGCTGTTCGGCGGCTTGGCCGCGCTGGGCGCTCTATCCGACCTTTGATTCACCACCACCACCCATCGAGGAGCTTGAACCATGAACACCACCACTGCGCAGGTCCCCAACAATCTGGTCTGGGCCATCCTGTCCACCCTGTTCTGCTGCCTGCCGGCCGGCATCGTGTCGATCGTCTACGCCGCGCAGGTCAACGGCAAGCTGGCTGCCGGCGACGTCGCCGGTGCCCGTGATTCGGCCGACAAGGCCAAGAAGTGGGCCATCTGGTCGGCCATCGCTGCCGTTGTGGTTGGCGTCCTGTACTTCATCATCATCATGGCCGTTGGCGGCCTGGGCGCCCTGAGCGGCGGCAACGGCAGCTACTGATGCCCGCGACGGGGTCCGGCCATGCGCCGGATCCCGCCCCCGCATGTCCGCACTTCCTGCTCGTTCCCGACTTACCCGCTGGGCTCCGCTGCTGGCCGCGTCCGGCCTGGCTGCGGGTGCCGCCGTGGTCCTGCGCCACGTCAATCCGTATGTCTCCGGCAATCCGCTGCCGGGCTGTCCGCTGTACGCACTGACCGGCTTCTACTGCCCCGGCTGCGGCAGCACGCGCTGCCTGTACTCACTGGTCCACTTCGACCTGCCCGGCGCGATGGCGATGAACCCGTTGCTGGTCATCAGCCTGCCCTTCCTGTTCCTGATGCTGCTCAACACCGCCGGCGTACGCCCGCGCGTGCTTGATCCACTGATGCGGGTACTGGCCAGCCCCACGTTCTGGCTGTGGCTGCTGCCCGGCTATGCCGTGCTGCGCAACCTGCCGTGGGCACCGTTCACCGCCCTGGCTCCGGTGTAGATTTCCAGCCAACGGCGCAGCCCCTCGTGGTGGAAGGCAGAAGCTGGGGTTGGCCGGGCGGGTGGGCTGCGCAGGGGCCGCTGCAAGTACGTCCATGTAAGCTCGGTCGCGCCATCCATGGCGCTTACGCCCCTGCGCAACCCACCCGCCCGGCCACGGACAATTTCCGTGCGCGTCCACCACAGGAAAGAAAAAGAGAAGATCAAAAGCCGAAGCGGGTCGCTCCGCTCGGCATCCACGCATGGCGTGGATCTACTGGCCGTCATCGGAAACTGTCGGGGGTGGGGCGGTGTGGGGCTGCAGGACCGTTGGCGCCATGGATGGCGCCATCGAGCCCCCATGGATGGGTTAACGGCGTGTCCTGCAGCCCCGCACCGCCCCACCAAACCCACAGAAATCCAGAGCCGCTGTTGCTGTTGCAGTTGCCGTTGCTTCCAGCGGGTGCAGGGCGGCAAGCCCTGCAGAAAAGCACAACTAGGTCACCCAGCCCGCGATCACCAGCAGGGCCAGCACCGCCAGCCACAGCAGCAGCATCCGCCACACCAGGCTCATCGCATCCCGCAGGTCCGGCAACCGCTGCCACACCGGCAGCAGGCCCGCTTCGGTGTAATCGTGAGCGTCCTCGCGCAGCTCGGCATTGACGCTGGCACGCGCCACCGCACCCAGGAAACCAATGCCACCGGCCAAGCGCTCACCATGCGCCTGGCGCCATGCCTTCCAGGCCGTGTCGAAGTTGCCGACCAGGGCCATCGAGAACGCCATCAACTGTGCCACCGGCCACTCGATCCAGCCCAGCAGCCGCTGTGCCAGCGCCAGCGGCTCCACCGGCACGCGCGCACGCATCGGGCTTTCCGCCATCAGTGCCAGCAGGCGATAACCGAGAGCCCCCACGGGGCCCAGCAGCAGGAACCAGAACAGCACCGCGAACCAGCGCCGCAGGGCGTTGAGCACGGTCGCCTCGACCAGTGAAGGAACATCCTCGCGCAGGCTGCCACCGGCCGACTGCAGGTTGCGTACCGCCGCCTGCCGGGTGGGCGCATCGTCGGCATCGATGATCGCTTCGATGTCGCGGTCCAGATCGCGCGGGCCCCAGCACCAGGCCAGCACGGCCACGCCCAGCAGCAGCGCCGGAAGGCCGAACAGCACCCCGCGCAGCAGCCAGGCGACCAGCGCCATCAGCAGCAGTGGCGGTACGATCGCCAGCGCCACGCCGGCGGCCCCCTGCCAGGCCCGACCACCGCGCGCGTCCAGCCAGCCCAGCCAACGCCGGAAGCCGTCGAAACGGCGCAGCGACGCGGCAGCGGCCGGGGCGACATGGCCAAGGGCCAATGCCACCAACACGGCGACCAGGGTGGTGAACATGGCAGGTCTCCCTACGAGCGAGCGTTCGGCGTCGCTACCTTACCTGTCGCAGCGTCGCCGTCAGCGGTGAACCGTACTGTAACCGGCAGCGTGTTCAGGTGGCGGCAATGCTGGCGCCGCCGGATGCCGGTTGCTGGCGGTACCAATGCTCGATCAGGCCCCGCGAAATGGAAATCGGCGGTGACAGACGGATGCCTTCTCCATCGTCCTCGACGTCACGCGCGAGGGCCGCGCCAACTTCCTCGGCGCTGAACCAGCGCGCGTCTTCCAGTTCGCCATCCACGGTCGGCACGTCGTCGTGTGCCTGCGCACGGAATCCGACCATCAATGCGCCGGGGAACGGCCAGGGCTGCGAGCCCAGGTACTGGCAGGCGGTCACCCGCACCTTGCTCTCTTCGTGCACTTCGCGCGCTACGGTCTGCTCGAAGGTCTCGCCCGGCTCGACAAAGCCGGCCAGCACCGAATAGCGGCGCGGCGCCCAGTTCGACTGGCGGCCCAGCAACAGCCGGCCCTGGTTTTCCACCGCGACGATCACCGCCGGGTCGACGCGCGGATAGTGCTCGGTCGCGCACTGCGGGCAGCGGCCGACGAAGCCACCCCGGGCGAACGTCACGGCACTGCCGCAGACACCGCAGAAGCGGGTACGCGATTGCCAGTAGGACATGCCACGGGCGTAGCTGAAGGCGGTCGCATCGGCCACGGTCCACAGCAGCGCGGCCTGGCGCAGATCGAGCCGGCGTGGCGCGGTGACCGTCACGCTGGCCGCTTCCACCGAGAACCACGCCTGCTCGCCACGCAGGCCGAGGAAAATCGCGACACCCGGCCCGCCACCGACATCGGCGCCGGTCAACGCCAGCGGCTGGTCGTCATCACCGGTGAAGGCGGTGCCGTCCTGGTCCAGGACAAGAATGCGCGCATCGGGCCACAGGCGCGCCAGAGCATCGGCATCTTCGCGCATGGCATCGGCGCGCTCCAACGGTTCACCCACGAAGGCAAAACCGGAAAGCGGCGAAGGAGAATTGAGCATCCAGCTAGCCTGCCGCCAATCACGGCAAGTGGCAAGCCGCAGACTGTGCAGAAACCCGCCTGTGGTTGCAGTAACGGTCATCCACGCATGGCGTGGATCTACCGAAGGCAGCGCGGGGTGCATGCCCCGCGCCCTGCAATTACATGCTGAAACTGCTGCCGCAGCCGCAGGTGGTCTTGGCGTTCGGATTGCGGATCACGAACTGCGCACCGGTCAGGCTCTCGGTGTAATCCACTTCGGCACCCATCAGGTACTGCAGGCTGAGCGGATCGACCAGCAGGGTGACCCCGCTGGTCTGCACCGCCAGGTCATCGCCGGCACGGTTCTCGTCGAACTCGAACCCGTACTGGAAGCCCGAACAGCCGCCACCCTCGATGTACACACGCAATGACAGGTGGGGGTTGCCCTCGTCCTGGATCAGTTCCTTGACCTTGGCCGCAGCGGCCTCGGTGAAGTTCAGCGGCCGATCCAGCGACTGGTAGTCGGGCGCGGCGGCCGGCGTGGCGCCGGGGAGGGAGACGAGCGTGTTCATGGGCTCAGCATGGGGGCGCCGGCGCTGGCTTTCAAGCCATCGCCTCGGCCAGCTTGCGGCGGGCGGCGGTGTCGCCCTTGCCGTCAGCGGACGCTTCGCCTTCCGGCGCCGGCAGGGCCTGCATCGGGGCGCTGGCATGGATCAGCCGGCCGTTCAGCTGGGCACCCGCATTCATTTCCACCACCTGGTAGTGAACGTTGCCGTTGACCCGCGCACTCGGGGTCAGTTCGACCTTCTCGGTGGCATGGACATCGCCGTCCAGGCGGCCACTGATGACCACCACCTGGGCGCGGATCTCGCCTTCGATCACGCCATGCTCGGCGAGGGTCAGGGTCGCCGCGCTGGCGCCCTCCTGGGCAATCACCTTGCCGTGGATGCGACCTTCCACGTATAGGCCACCACTGAATTCCACATCGCCACGGATCACCACCTGGTTGCCGATCAGGGCATCCACCACCAGTTGGCCATCACGGCTGGATTTGCTGCTTCCGAACATCTGCCTACTCCCCTTTGCTGGCCGGTGCGCCGGCCTGTTTCCAGTCGAATACCTGCGTGGTGCCCCCCGCACCACTCCCCAATGTCACCTTCACCCGTTGCGGGGTGAAGTCAGCCGGCAGCATCACGCTGCCGGTGAGCTGCTGGAAGTACCGGAACGAGTAATCCTGTCCCGGCACCTTGCTGCGCTGGTGCAGCTCGTCCCAGCTGATGGTGGCCAGCTTGCCGTTCTTCACGCCTTCCACCGTGAAACGCATCTGCCCTTGGCTGATCGCTCCGCGGTTGAGGTTCTGCGTCAGCACCACGCTGTACTGCCAGGTGCCGGCCGATTCCGGGCTGAATTCAATCGAATGGGTGTTCAGGCCCTTGCGCTGGCTGGTCGAGCCCACCAGGCGTTCGTAGAAGGCGACGTCAGCGCGCAGGCCGGCGATCTCTTCATCGCGCTCGGCCAACGAGGACTGCACTTCGTTGTTGGCGGCGCGGCTGATGCGGTCCGACGCTTCCAGCGTGGCCTGCTTCTGGCGCAGTTCGGTCAGCTGCGTCTGCAGCGTATCGGCGCGCTTCTCGGCGGCCTGCACGCGCTGGCCCTGTTCACCGCGCGGCGTGCCCAGCCAGCAGCCACCCAGCACCGCAAGCACCAGGCTCAGCAGCCAGATGCCGGCGATCACCAGCAGGCGACGGCGGTCGGCGGGTGGTTGCGCGGCACCGGGAAGGCGGACCTGCACGCGCATGGGAGGGCGGTTGTTCATGGGTAGTCTCCGTGGCAGCGCCGAAGCGCCGCCAGTACGGCCCCTGGGGCAAACGACGGGCTAGTGTATGACAGGAACGGCAGGTTTCCCCGGTGCCGGCCGGTACCGGGCGGTGGCATTCAGCCACTCCATGGTCGATAGTGTGGCACCCCGCACAGTTCCGCCGCCGGAGCCCGCCATGACCGAAGCCCACCTGTTCGTGATCGGCATCCTGCTGGCCTGGCTGGCCGGCATCCGCGTTTACCTCACCGTATTCGGCGTCGGCATCGCCGGCCTGCTCGGCTGGGTCGACCTGCCACCGGCGCTGCAGGCCACCGAGTCGTGGTGGGTGCTCGGCACGTCGGCGGCGCTGGCCATTGCCGAATTCTTCGCCGACAAGATTCCCGGCGTGGATTCAGCCTGGGACCTGGTGCAGACCCTGGCGCGCGTGCCCGCCGGCGCTTTCCTCGCGGCAGCGACACTGTCGCCCGATGGCGACCTGGGCACCGGTGCACTGGTCGCCGGCGCGGGCGTTGCGCTGGCCAGCCATGGCCTGAAGGCCGGCACCCGCGCCCTGCTCAATACCTCACCGGAACCGGCCAGCAACTGGGTCGCCTCTGCGGCCGAAGATACCGTGGTGATCGGCGGCTTGGCGCTCGCGCTGGCGCATCCATGGATCGCGCTGGTGGTGGTACTGGCCTGCAGCCTGGCCGGCGCATTGCTGGTCTGGCTGGTCTGGCGCACCCTGTGGAAAAGCGTGCGCTGGTTGGCACGTGGCGGCAGCGACGACGGACAACGGCAACCGCGTACCGGTTGATCGGCAGGCTTGTCGCATAATGGCCGCGAACACCAGGAGCATCGATGGCCGCAAACGAATCCGCCGCGGGCCCCCGCCCGGGACGCGCTGAAACCCCTCCGGCCGATCATTGGCAACGTTGGGCCGCCCCCTTGGCCGCGGCAACGCCTGCCGAAGCAGTACCGGCGGTGTCAGAGGCACCTGCCCTGTCGGTGCCCGGCGACGGCGCCCGACTGGCGGCTCCGCCCCCCCTGCCCTCCACCGCCGCACTGCCCGAGGCGGGCAACAGTGACATCCCGCCTGTCGATGCCGACTCGCCCTACCGCGTGCTGATCGTCGAAGACGATCGTGCCCAGGCGCTGTTCGCACAGAGCGTGCTGCATGGCGCCGGCATGCAGGCGATCGTGCTCGGCGATGCCGATGGCGTGCAGCAGGCCATCCGCGAGCAACGCCCTGACCTGATCCTGATGGATCTGCACCTGCCCGGGCTGGATGGCATGCGGCTGACCGCGATGATCCGCCAGCAGCCCGGCATGCAGCTGCTGCCGATCGTCTTCCTCAGCGGCGACCCGGATCCGGAGCGCCAGTTCGAAGTGCTCGACTGCGGTGCCGACGATTACCTGAGCAAGCCGATCCGGCCGCGCCACCTGATTGCCGCGGTGGCCAACCGTATCCGCCGCGCACGCGCGCAGGCAGCGACCCTGCCCGGTGCCAACGGTGCACCGGCCACCAGCAACCCCGAAACCGGGCTGCCCACGCGCCACCACGTGCTGCAGCAACTCAACGCGACGCTGGCGCAGCACGACCGCGGTGGCGTGTTCTTCGTGGAAATCTCCAGCGCGCTGGGCCTGCGCGAGCGCTATGGCTATGCGGCCTTCGAGCGGCTGATGGTGCAGGCCGGGCAACGCCTTGCCGAGGCTGGCCATCCGCACCTGCTGGCGCGCCTGAACGACAACAGCTTCCTGCTGCTGGCGCGCAACGCCGATGAGGACAGCCTGGAAGCGATCGCCGGCACCCTGCGTGAGCAGCTGTCCGCGCGCGCCTTCGTGATCCGCGACGACGAATCGGTACACCTGCGTGGCGTGGTCGGCTACGCGCCGCTGTCGCCGGGTTTCGACGATGCCAGCAGCGCCCTGGAAGCGGTCGAACGTACCACCCTGCAGGCACGCCTGCTCAGCGCCGGCGTTGCCGGCCATGTGCATCGCCAGGTCACGACCGAGCAGGAGCACCTGGCGTTGCTGGAAGGCCAGCTCGAGCTCGCTTACCAGCCGATCGTCGCCGTCGCCGGCGGCAGCAGCGCGCAGTACCAGTTGCTGCTGCGCCTGCGCAGGTCCGATGGCAGCGTACTGACCGCCGGCCAGGTGATTCCGGCAGCCGAGGCGGCCGGCCGCATCGCCGACCTCGACCAGCAGGTGCTGGAGCATGCGATGGGTCTGCTCGACCTGTATCGCCACGCCACCCAGCCGCTGAACCTGTTCGTCTCGCAGTCGCTGCGTACCCTGCAGCGCGATGCCTTCGCCGACTGGCTGCTGGAATCGCTGCAGCAACGCCGCCTGCCCGGCAGCGCGCTGGTGATCGACGTGCGCCTGCCCGACGCGCTGATCCACACCGTGCCGTTGCAGCAGTTCTGCCAGCGCATGGCCAGCGTCGGTGTGCGCTTCTGCCTGAGCCAGTTCGAACCGGGCAGCGAAGCCCTGGCCCTGCTCACCCAGCTGCCACTGTCGTTCGTGCGCATGGCGGCACGCTTTTCCAGCAGCCACTCCAACCCCGATACGCGCGAAGAACTGCGCCGATCGATCGAGCAGGCGCATGCAGCCGGCCTGCAGATCATCGGCCAGCAGATCGAGGACCCGCAGGCAGCGGCCGCGATGTGGGTCGGCGGTGTCGATTACATCCAGGGCAACATGGTGCAGTCGGCCGGCAGCGACCTGAACTTCGACTTCCACAACGCGGTGCTCTGAGTGTCACCGACGGTCGCGCTGTTGGCGGTACTGGCGCTGGCCATCGTCGCCCTGCTGGTACTGGGCCTGCGATTGCGTTCGCGCAATCGCGCGCTGGCGACACTGCAGCGCGAACGCATCACCCTGACCAGTGAACGCGACCAGCTGCGGCGTACCACCGAGCGCCAGGGCCAGCTGGAACATCAGCTGCTGCAGGCCAAGCAGGCTGCAGAAGCAGCCGTGCTGGCCAAGGGCGAATTCCTGGCCACCATGAGCCATGAAATCCGCACGCCGCTCAACGGCATCCTGCCCATGCTGGAGCTGATTGCCCGCGGACCGCTGGGCGAAGACCAGCGGCAGATGCTGGCCACCGCCTCGGCCAGCTCGCAGCAGCTGCTGCGCATCGTCGATGACATCCTCGATTACTCGCGCCTGGAAGCCCAGGCGCTGGAGCTGGAGATCACCAGCTTCAACCTGCGCGAACTGCTCGATGGCGTGGTGCAGCTGCTGCAGCGCGCCGCCGAGGCCAAGGGCCTGACGTTGAGCCTGCAACTGGATCCGGCCGTGCGCCTGCCGGTACGCGGCGATCCGGTGCGCCTGCGCCAGGTCCTGGGCAACCTGCTGGCCAATGCCATCAAGTTCACCGCACGCGGCCAGGTGCAGTTGCGCGTGCAGCGGCTGGGCGAAGGCCCCGCCCAGCACCAGCTGCGTTTCGAAGTGGTCGACACCGGCATCGGCATCGATGAGGCCCTGCAGGCGCGGCTGTTCCAGTCCTTCAGCCAGGCCGACGCGTCCACCACCCGCATCTACGGTGGCACCGGTCTGGGCCTGGCCATCTGCAAGCGCATCACCGACCTGATGCATGGCGACATCGGCGTGCACTCCACCCCAGGCCAGGGCGCAACCTTCTGGTTTGAAATACCGCTGCTGAAGGTTCCCGGCGACCTGCCGGCGCTGGCCCGCTCGCCGGCAGCGCTGCTGCTGTACACCGCCGATGCGCAGCTGCAGCCACGCGTCGAACGCATCGCCGCGCACCACGGCCTGCAGGTGCAGCCGCTGGCCAGCATTGATGAGGCAATGGAACGCCTGCGCGCAGCACCACGCCCGGGCCAGAGCACACCGGCATGGTTGCTGGTCGACGCGCGCCACCGCCGCAATGGCGAGGTGGCCCTGCAGCGCGCCTTGGCCGAGCGCGGTGCCGACGACGCACTGCAGGTGCTGTGGCTGCAGGATGATCCGGTTGCAGCACGGCCGCGCCAGCAGCAGCTGCACAGCACATTCAACGATGCCGACCTGCACGCCCTGCTGGCCCAGCCAACAGCCACTGCACGCCCGGCAGCCCTGCTGGCCAACGCCGAAGACGCCAGGCCGGCCGCCGCGCTGCCACCGCTGGATCTGCATGTGCTGCTGGTCGAAGACAACACGGTCAACCGGATGGTGGCCGAGCACCTGCTGCGGGTCTTCCAGTGCCGGGTGCGCAATGCCGCCGACGGCGAGCAGGCCCTCGCACTGCTGCGCGAAGGTGGAATCGACGTGGTGCTGATGGATTGCCAGATGCCGGTGCTCGACGGCTACAGCGCGACACAGCGCTGGCGCAGGGAGGAAGCCGAAGCCGGGCGCACGCGGTTGCCGATCATCGCGATGACCGCCAACGCCATGGCTGGTGATCGGGAACGCTGCCTGCAGGCGGGCATGGACGACTATCTTTCCAAGCCGATCACGCGTGAAGCGCTGCATGCGCTGCTGCAGCGCTGGGGCCGGGTTTCCGTGGATCGCGGCCATGCACCGCTGCCGGAACCCGTGCAACCTGCCGCAACCCCGAGCGTGCCCGACGGCGAAAGCCTGGACGATGAACGAACGCGCGCGATCCCGATTCCACAGCCGGTGCTTGATCGCAGTGTGCTGGATGAACTGCAGGCGGTGATCGGCGATGCCGCCGCGCAGATCGTAACGGTGTTCCTGGAAGACGCACCGCAGCTGGTGCAGCAGCTGCAGCAGGCGGCGCAGGGCAACGACATCGAACGCCTGCAGGCGCTGTCGCACAGCCTGAAATCCTCCAGCGCCAACGTCGGCGCGCTGTCGCTGTCAGCGGTGGCGCGGCGGATCGAACTCGAAGCCCGCAGTGGCAGCCTGCAGCGCCCTGCCGTGGCAGTGGCGCTGCTGGTGGCGGAGTTCGCCCGCGCGCGCGTGGCGCTGACCGGCTACCTCGCCGGCCAGGCCCGTTGAATCACTCTTCGAGCTTGCTCAGCAGGTACTTCGGCTCACCGATGCGCTCGATCAGCTCCAGCTGGGTTTCCAGCCAGTCGATGTGTTCTTCCTCGGAATCGAGGATCTTCACGAACAGCTGGCGGCTGACGTAGTCGCCGACCGAATCGGCATAGGCCACGGCCTCGCGCAGGGTGACCACGCCATCGCGTTCCAGCGACAGATCGCACTGCAGGATCTCGGTCGGGTTCTCACCGATGCGCAGCTTGCCCAGCGCCTGGAAGTTCGGCAGGCCTTCAAGGAACAGGATGCGATCGGCAAGCATGTCGGCATGCTTCATTTCCTCGATCGATTCCTTGTACTCGTGTTCGGCCAGTTCCTTGATGCCCCAGTTCTTGAGCATCTTGGCGTGCAGGAAGTACTGGTTGATCGCGGTCAGCTCGTTGTAGAGGACCTTGTTGAGGAATTCGATGACCTTGGTGTCGCCCTTCATGGGGATGCTCCTGCACGCTGAAATCGCGGGCACTGTAGCGCCTTGAGCGCGCGCGTGAAGGAACGCGAATCGTGCGCATTGGCCACTGCGGCCAACAATGAAGACCAGGAGAGCGCGGCGTCAACGCGCCGCGAAACGACTCAGGCGACCTGCGCCAGGCCCAACACCGGCAACGGCAGATCGTGGGTGGCACGCGCCTTGGCCAGCAGCTCGCCGGCCATGTCCAGGCAGGAACCGCAGGTGGCGCCGCATCCGGTGCGCATGGTCAGCTCGGCCACCGACGTGACGCCATGGCTGGCGGCTTCGCGGATCTGGTGGTCGGTAACACCGTTGCAGATGCAGACGTACACGGGCGGGAACCAAGGCAGCAGGCCAGTAGCGGCCTGGTCGCTATTCCAATGGAAACGAGAATGGTTGTCAATCAGAGACCTGAACCATTCTCGATACGGTTCAGAGTACCGTCGAATCCACCCGGTACGAGGCGGCTACAGGGACAACAGCCCAAGCGCCAGCACCGGTGTACTGAAGAAGACGATCAGCCACTGCACACCACCACCTGCCGCTCTCAGCCGCAGCAGGTAGTCCGCCAGGAACAGCGCACCCGCACAGGTCGCGAAGGCGAGGCAAACGCCCAGCGCAAGCGGCATCCATGCGATGCCGCCGAGGACCACCACGCTCAACAACAGCCACGGGAGGCTTGCCAGACGGACAGCCAGTTGCTGCCGGAAATACCCGGCAGACGTGCGTTGCGACCGTTCGGCCCGCTCTTTGCGCAACCCGCCCGTCAAACGGCTCCCGGTTCACCCTTTGCTTTCCGCGGCCAGTACCCGCCGCGCATGGGCGTGCGCTTCCTGGGCCTGTCGTGGCCGGCCGCGTGGCCTGGCATCCAGGCCTCGGCAGCGCTCTTGGGCATGGCACTGATGCCCTGCCCCGCCACCCCCTGGGCCAACGGCGCCAGATGTCGCAGGGCGCGCGCATAGACGCCACGCTTGAACACCACCACATGCTCCACCGGATACCAGAAGTCGACCCAGCGCCAATGATCGAACTCAGGCGAGTCGGTATGGTCCAGGCTGACGTGGGCTTCATCACCGGTCAGGCGCAGCAGGAACCAGACCTGCTTCTGGCCGATGCAGACCTGGCGTTCATTGCGGCGGATGGCACGCGCCGGCAGCTTGTAACGCAGCCAGCCCGGTGTCGCCCCAAGCACCTCAACGTGCTCCGGCAACAGCCCGGTCTCTTCCTGCAGTTCACGATACATGGCCTCGACAGGCGTCTCGTCGGTGTTCATGCCACCCTGCGGGAACTGCCAGCCATCCCGGCGCACACGTCGTGCCCAGAACACCTGCCCGTCCTGCCGCATCAGCACGATGCCGACGTTCGGTCGATAGCCGTCCGGATCGATCACGATGCGGACTCCTAAGAAAATCTACTGGTTGGGACTATCCCATGCCGTCTGTCGGGCCACAAGCACGATACAAAGGTGTTGACAGTCCTTGTACACATCAGCAGAATAGCGGGCTCACCAAGGCTATGTAGCTCAGCCGGTTAGAGCACAGCACTCATAATGCTGGGGTCGGTGGTTCGAGTCCACCCATAGCCACCACGTTGAAGTTGTTTTTCAACGTGAAAAGTGAGAAAATAGTTGCACGTTACATTGCCCCTTAGCCAAGCGGTAAGGCACCTGACTCTGACTCAGGCATCGGTGGTTCGAATCCATCAGGGGCAGCCAAATTAAAAAGAAAAAGGCCTGATCGAAAGATCAGGCCTTTTTCTTTTTTGTTTGGTCACGCATCCCACCTTATCCCCATCCCCGCGCCTGTCGGCGCGCCCCCTTGAACAACAAGGGGGCTCTCCTCCAGACAGAGACCGGGGTCGGGCATACGGACCATGGGTAGTGCCGGCCGCTGGCCGGCAACCTTGAAATGCGCAGCCCCAGAACGACAAAAGCCCGGCCGAAGCCGGGCTTTTGCTTTTCCATCCAGCGGGCTCTCCCGAAGGAGCCCAACCAGGCGCGGTAAATCAGCGCTTGGAGAACTGGGTGGCGCGGCGGGCCTTGTGCAGACCGACCTTCTTACGTTCGACTTCGCGGGCGTCGCGGGTCATGAAGCCAGCCTTGCGCAGCTCGGACTTCAGGGTCTCGTCGTACTCGACCAGAGCACGGGCGATGCCCAGACGGATCGCACCGGCCTGGCCGGTGGTGCCGCCGCCAGCGGCGGTGACCAGGATGTCGAAGCTCTCGGTGTTCTTGGTCAGCTCGAGCGGCTGGCGCACGATCATGCGAGCGGTCTCACGGCCGAAGAACTCGTCCAGCGGACGGCCATTGACGGTGATGTTGCCCGAACCCTTGCGCAGGAACACGCGAGCGGTGGAGGACTTGCGGCGGCCAGTGCCGTAGTTTTGAGTGATAGCCATGATTAGATATCCAGAACCTGCGGCTGCTGTGCGGCGTGCGGATGCTCAGTGCCGGCGTAGACCTTGAGCTTGCGGTACATCTGGCGACCCAGCGTGCCCTTCGGCAGCATGCCCTTGACGGCGGTCTCGATCACGCGCTCCGGGTGGCGCTCAAGCGCCTGGGCGAGGGATTCGGTCTTCAGGTTGCCGATGTAACCGGTGAAACGGTGATACATCTTGTCCTGCAGCTTCTTGCCGGTGACGACAATCTTTTCTGCATTGATGACGACCAGGTAGTCGCCGGTATCAACGTGCGGGGTGTAGACCGGCTTGTGCTTGCCACGCAGACGGCGGGCCAGCTCGGTGCAGAGACGGCCCAGGGTCTTGCCCTCGGCGTCGACGAGGTACCAGTCGCGCTGGACGGTCTCGTTCTTGGCAGTGAAAGTGCTCATGAAGAACTCTTGGTTAGGTCGGGCTCATTGCGGCGAAGGACTCGCCGGAACTCTGCCACGCGTTGTGAAAGGTGGAGCGTAAGGGGCGGCATTGTACGCAGCTTGGCTGGCGGGTGCAACCGGGCACCTGCCCCGGGTTGGCAGGGGACCGGGGCCGGGCGAGAATCGGGCCTCCCCCGCTCCACGCCGTGCCGCCATGACCGTGCTTCGCCAGACCACCCCGCTGGACCACCTGCTGACCGAGGCGCAGCGCGCCCTGGACACGGTGTTCGGCAACCCGCCGGCCAGCCGCCCCTATCCGGCCACGGACACCGGCGAGCCCGGCATGGACAGCGCCCAGCGTCGCCACGCGGCCGGGCTGATGCGCATCAACCATGTCGGTGAGGTCTGCGCCCAGGGCCTGTACTTCGGCCAGGCCGCGGTGGCACGCGACCCGGCAACCCGCGAACATCTGCTGGAAGCGGCCCAGGAAGAGACCGATCACCTGGCCTGGTGCGCCACCCGCCTGGGCGAGCTGGACAGCCGCCCCAGCCTGTTCAATCCGCTCTGGTACGCCGGCAGCTACACCATCGGCACCCTGGCCGGGCTGCGCGGCGACGGCTGGAACCTGGGCTTCGTGGTCGAGACCGAGCGCCAGGTGGAAGCCCATCTGGACGAACACCTGGTCGACCTGCCGGCCGGCGACCTGCGCAGTCGCGCGGTCATCCGGGTGATGAAGGAAGACGAGGCCCGGCATGCCGAACATGCCGAGCAGGCCGGCGCGCGCCGCCTGCCGTTCCCGATTCCGGGCGCGATGGCGCTGGCCTCCAGGGTGATGAAGACCATTGCCTACCGACTGTAACCCGCATGAGGGTAGTGGGGGGGGGGGGGGGGGGGGGGGGAGGGAGGGGGGGGGGGGGGGGGGGGGGGGGGGGGGGGGGGGGGGGGGGGGGGGGGGGGGGGGGGGGGGGGGGGGGGGG
>NZ_JBYTEK010000047.1:0-20439 GCF_058783335.1 Stenotrophomonas sp. FW305-C-20-S1
CCCCCCCCCCCCCCCCCCCCCCCCCCCCCCCCCCCCCCCCCCCCCCCCCCCCCCCCCCCCCCCCCCCCCCGCTACCGTGCCATCATCCCCCCATGAAGATCTATCTTGTCGGCGGCGCCGTGCGCGACCGCCTGTTGCAGCGGCCTGCCGGCGACCGTGACTGGGTCGTCGTCGGCGCCACGCCCGCGCAGATGGAAGCGCAGGGCTACACCGCCGTCGGCCGTGATTTTCCCGTCTTCCTGCACCCGAAGACCGGCGAGGAATACGCGCTGGCCCGCACCGAACGCAAATCCGGCCGTGGCTACCGCGGCTTCGTGGTCGATGCCGATCCGGCGGTGACGCTGGAAGAAGACCTGCAGCGCCGCGACTTCACCATCAATGCCATCGCCTGCGATGAAGACAGCGGCGCGCTGGTCGATCCCTATGGCGGCGCGCGCGACATCGAGCAGCGCGTGCTGCGCCATGTCGGTCCCGCATTCGTTGAAGACCCGCTACGCGTGCTGCGTGCGGCGCGGTTCATGGCCCGCTTCGCCTCGCTCGGTTTCACCGTCGCGCCGGAAACCATGGCGCTGATGCGCGAGGTGGCCGCCAGTGGCGAGCTCGACGCGCTGGTACCGGAACGTGTGTGGCAGGAACTGCGCAAGGCATTGGTGTGCGAACGCCCATCGGCGTTCCTGCGGACCCTGCACGACGCGCACGCGCTTGGCCCGATACTGCCAGAGCTGGAAGCGCTGTACGGCGTACCGCAGCGCGCGGAATTCCATCCGGAAGTCGACACCGGCATCCACCAGGAAATGGTCAGCGACATGGCGGCGACGCTCGCGCCCGGTGATGACCTGGTCGGCTTCGCCGCACTGACCCACGACCTCGGCAAGGGCCTGACCCCGGCCGAGGAATGGCCGCGCCACATCATGCACGAGCAGCGCGGCATCAAACCGCTGAAAGCACTGTGCGCGCGCCTGAAGATTCCGACCGAGCACCAGCAACTGGCCGAGGCCGTCTGCCGCGAGCATCTGAACGTGCATCGCATCGACGAACTGCGCGATGCCACCGTGCTGGAACTGCTGGGCCGCTGCGATGCGTTGCGCCGGCCGGAGCGGGTGGCACGCATCGCGCTGTGCTGCGAGGCCGACAAGCGTGGCCGGCTCGGTTTCGAGGACAGCGACTACCCGCAGGGCGAAACACTCAAGCGCCTGCACCGGGCGGCGCTGTCAGTGCAGGCGCGGGACCTGGACACCACACACCTGAAAGGCCCGGCCATTGGTGAGGCGCTGGCCAAGGCGCGGGTGAAGGCGATCACCGCCGCCCGCTGATGCTTATCCGGCACTTTTACCGGTAGTGCCGGCCGCTGGCCGGCAACCACAGCGCTATCAGTGCGCCATCCCGCGGGTAATCGCCGCCGCGCGTTGCTTCAGCTGCTCCACCGCATCGGGGATCATCTCCATGCCCACGTCCAGGCCGGGGTTCAGCACCAGGCCGACGCCCTCACCGATGCCCGACAGCAGTGCATGCACCGCGATGGGCATGGCGTGGGCAAACTGCGGCAGCTGCTCGTGCCAGATCTCCGCGCGCTCGGGCGCGGTGAACACCGCAAACATCGGCTCGCCGCTTTCGCTGGTCAGCACCAGCGGCGAAATGCTCTCGTCCCAGGCGCCGTCTTCACCGATGGCCTTGTCCAGCAGCACGAACACCGGCGCGGTCAGCAGGCCGTCGAGGAACTGCGAGGCCGTGAGGGTTCCGTCCTGGGCCTGCAACAGGCGCACTTCCAGGTCGTTGGCGGGTTCGAACGGCGTTTCGTGGTCCATGGTGGGGTCCGACTGCGTGGCTACTGGCTGCAACTTTAGCAGCCCGCGTCTTCAAGCGACGTGTCCATGCCGCCACATCCACCCCGCCACCGCCAGCCCGGCCACCACCATCAGCATCACCGGCAGGCCAAAGCGGTGCCGGAACGGGATCGGTACCCCGCCCAGCTGCTGGTCCATGCTTTCGGTATCCAACACCCAGCCATGTTCGCAGCCGGTGCAGGCCAGCTCGTAGCGGCGCTGGTAGACGAAGCCGAACAGCAGGTCGATGCGCGCCATCCTGTAGCGCAGCTGCGGGGCGAATTCGGTTTCGGTCTGGCAGCGCAGGCAGTGGTGCGATTCGGTGGGGCCGACAATCAGCACCCGTTCGTGTTGGCCGATCAGCAGCAACGTTCAGCCCTCCTTGCAGGCGGGCTGGGCCAGCAGCCAGGCTTCGGCCGCCGCCACCGTGGCGGCATCGCCAGCGGTGGCCTGGTCCGGCGCGATCTTCCGCCCGTCGCCATTTCCATTGCGATCGCGCATGACGCTGGTGGTCAGCACCAACGCGCTGCCGTCCACCAGCCGGCGCACCACGTTGGCCGTCGATACACCTGCCGTGGGCTGTCCGAAACTGCGGGTCTGCGCCCGGCCTCGGAATGCCAGTACGGTCGCTTCGCCGGAACTGGCGGTGCGCGGGCCGGTCAACACCGCCACCGGCGCGCCAACCTGGCGGGGCAGATAGCCGGGCTGGCCGAAATCCAGGCGCGTCGCCTCGCCCATGCGCACGCCACTGGCAGTGGTCTGCCAGCGTACCGGACCGTCGGCGGTCTCGAATGAGCCCACATCCTCGATAGCCATCGCCGAGGTGCGCAGCAGCGGCGCAACGCCCAGCAGCATCGGCCACATGTTGCCGCCGGTGTTGTCGCGCAGGTCGACGATCCAGCCACAGCGAGGCGTGCTGTCCTTTTCACGGATGACGTTCTGCCAACGCACCGCACGCTGGATGTTCTGTTGCTGCAGCTGCTGCGGCGGCGCACCGGGGTCTGCCGCATAGCCCTCGATCAGCACCTGGCCGATACGCGGGTCACGTGCGCGAGTGGTGTCACTTTCGCTGCGGGCAGCGGCGGTGGCATTTTCGCGGGCGAAACGCTCCACGCGTTGCTGCTGTCGTTGCGGGGTCATCCAGCTGCCATGACCGCCTGAACTGCGACCGATGGCCTCGGCCAGGACGGTCCGGACCTTGGCCGGATCGCCCTGCGCATCCTTCAGCCGCGTGCGCGTAGCAAGCCAATCGACCCTGCCTCGGTAAAGCGCCTCGCGTTCAAGCATGTCCAGCAGCTGTTCCTGTGCGGCGGGTGATGGAATCTCGATGGCGTCGGCCGCAGTGGCAGCGGTCGTTGCCAGCAGCGCGGCGATGAGGAGCGCACGCCCCGGCAATCCTTTGCTGTTCCGCATCGACATCTCCCTGTCGTTGAATGAAGGCGAAGCATAACGCCTTGGCCGCCGCGCGGCGTGTCGCATCAGGCACGTCAGGATCGGACTGCGATTTACAACTTTGCCCATGTCGGCACGCTGGCAAACGCGCGAAGGTCGCTGTGCCGGCGCCACCTGCGCTGGCCGGGATTGGCGTCCTGAATCAATGAGCAAAGATGACCGATTGCCTCGATGCAGGCACTCGCGACAATGCACCACCTGCCGGTCCATGGCGGGCGGTGCGTGGGGACCCTTGGGTCCGTCGGCTTCTTCTTTGCTCTTGACCGGCACGCCAACCCGCACCGCCCGCCACCTTGCATCCCGCAGGTGGCCCAGCCCTGTGAGGTTGTTGTCATGACCACGCTCTACCCCACCTATCCGCGCCTGCACACATTGCTGGGTGATGCCCTGCCCGACCTGCAGCTGCCCAACGCCACCGCCGAAGCGCTGGAAGACGCGCTGGCCGAAGCCGATGAAGCTGCCCCCACGCCCGCCTTCTTCAAGCGGCTGCGCGACGTCACGCGCTGCCACGCCGCTGACGGCGAGCCGTGGACGGAACTGCGCATCACGCCGGCGCGGGCGCGCGATCTGGCCTGCACCACGCGCTGCCTGCTGGCGTTGTCGGCGCTGGGAGGTGTGCTGCTGGCGACGCAGGCAGCGCGTGAACTGGACGACGCGGAGGCGCAGTGCCCGCCGCTGACGGAGGAAGGGCTGCTGCATGCGGTACAGCTGCTGGCCGAACACGCGGGTGCGTTGCTGGGGCGTTCGCCGTTGTGATGCAGCGGCGTTGGGATTGCTTGATTGGTAGCCAGGGCGTGTCGACCGAGGTCGACACCTACCAGAGCGGGTCATGGCGCTGGAGGGATTCGTACCGACCTGGGTCGACACCCACCAGAGCGGGTCATGGCGCTGGAGGGATTCGTGCCGACCCAGGTCGACACCTACCAGAGCGGGTCATGCCGCTGGAGGGATTCGTGTCGACCGAGGTCGACACCTACCAGAGCGGATCATGGCGCCGGGGGGATTCGTGCCGACCTGGGTCGGCACCCACCAGAGCGGGTCATGGCGTCGGTTGGATTCGTGTCGACCAAGGTCGACACCCACCCAAGCGGAGGTCGTCACCAGTCCGCGCGCAGGCCGATGTTGCCTTCGATGATGCGGCGCTTGCCGTTGTCGCTGCCACCAACCTCGCGGGTGTAGTCGGCCACGGCATACGCGCTGATCGTGCGGTTGAAGCGCCCGACCACGCCGACACCGGCCTCCACAGCACGCGAGCGCTGCGAATTGATGATCGCGTCGCTGTCGAACAGGATGCGGTCCTCGCCCGAACGGCCATGCCAGTAGTTCAACTTGAAGTACGGCTGCCAGCCGTTGTCGGCCAACTGGTAATCGCCCGCCAGGCGCAGGCCGACGCGGCCGGTCCAGGCGTTGTCGTTGTCGAAGGAAACGGTGGACACCAGATCACGCTGGTCATCCAGTGAACTGCGCTGCCAGATCACCTGCAGCTGCGGTTCCAGCCACCACGATGACTGCCCGAACTGCAGCAGTGGCTTGCCCGCTTCCAGCGACAGCGTGGTGCCATCGCCCTTGAGGTCGATGCCCAGCCCGCGCGAGGAGCGCGTGCGGCCGTCGTAGCGGCTCTGCATCGCCACCGCGTCGATGTAGCCGCCGCTGCTGTCGGTCAACGTCCAGTACAGGCCCACGTGCTTGTCGTCCAACCGGCTCTGGCCGACCAACACGTTGTCCCAGCCCACCGCCAGGCCGGTGATCCTGCCATCGGCGCGGGTGCGGCCGACGAACACGCCGATCTGGTTGCGGTGGCTGTCACCGCTGGCAGCCCACACATCCAGGCCTGCCTGCACACCCATCACGTCACCATCGAAGCCGGGCCGTGCATCGCCTTTCCAGTGGATCTCGCTGCTCTGCCCGACCAGCCGTCCCCATGCCGTGCGGAAGGCGCCCTGGTTGTACAGCAGGCGCTGTTCGCCCTGGCGCTCATGGAAGGTCCCCAGGCTGGCCAGCGAGGTCTCGCGCAGCAGCGGTGGCACCACGGCGTAGGCCGCGGTCTCCAGGCGGTACAGCGGCACCAGGCCGTTCTCGTTCGGCGCGGCGGGCCTTGCCCCCGCACTGGGCGGCGGCGAACCGGTACCGGGCAGGCTGCCACCGGCCACCGGCACGTCCGGTACGGGTGGATCACTGGGCGGCGCTACGGGCGCAGGTTCCGGCGGCGGTGGCGGCGGTGCGGTCTCGCCTGCGGTCAGGTCCGGATCGATGGCACCCTCTGGCGGCGGTGGGGGTGCCGGGGGAATCGGCGGCGGTGGCGCCACCGGTGGCGTCGGCGGTGGCGGCGGCAGTACTTCGCCGCCGCCGTTCGGCGCGGGCGTCGGCCCGGCCGCCAATGTCGAACGCAGGTACCAGTTCTCGCCGGTGCCGGCGCTGACGCCGCCCTTGAACAGGAAGTACTCGTAGGCACCGGCCGAGACCGGTGCGAACAACGAGAACGCGCCTGGCGCGGTGGTTGCGCCGTTCAGCGCCTGCACCACCAGGATACCGTCGACCAGCGTGGCCGCTCCTCCGCCACCGGTGTTGATGATGCCAAGGCCGGTGCTGCCGGTGGCGGTGCCGCCATCAAAGACCAGGCGGTCGCTGGCTGAGTCGTCCGCACCCAGCACGGTCTGCAGGTACACGCCACCGCCGTCGCCGCGATAGTTGCCACGGATGGTGAAGGCATCGCCGGCGCCGCTGTTGTTGGTCAGATCAATGCGCCCGGCGTTGACCATGTTCACCAGCGCAGCTGTCGCGAACGGACGGATCGCATGGTTGCCGCCACCGCCGAACAGCGTGCTGGTCTCGTCCACGTTCAAGCTGCCGGTGCCGGTGGCACTGTCGCCCAGCACCAGGTCGCCATCGAAGGTGAGCTCGGTGCTGCTGGCCAGGCTGATCGCTTCCCAGTTCTGGAAGCGTCCGACGCCAGCGGTCTTGACGTTGTTGAAGCTGAGGCGATCGCTGCCGGTGCCACCATCGAACAGCGGTACAGCGCCCAGGTTGGCCTGGTTGAGATTGCCCAGGGTCGCGACGTCATCGTCGGGGCCCATGTCGATGGCGCCGTAGACAATGCCGCCGCCATTCCAGTTGAAGGTGTCGTTGCCGGTGCTCAGCAGCACCTGGCCACGCACCGTGCCACCGGTGATGGTGACGCTGTCGGCGCCGCCACTGACGCTGATGTTGCCGCCGATGTAGGCGTCGTTGGAGATGATGATGGTGTCGGTGTCGAAGCCGGTGACCACGTTGCCGTCGACGGTGCCGCCGGACATGTCCCACAGGTTCTTGTCCAGTTTCATGTTGACGCGGCCGATGCGGCCGCCGGTCATCCACGCCTGGTCGCCATCTTCGAACGCGCCGACGATGCGGCCACCGCTCATGCGGAAGGTGTCGATGTTGTCGCCCTGCTGCAGGGCGCCGATGGTGCCGCCGGTCATGACGAAATCATCGCGGCCACTGCCCTGCGTCACCAGCCCGGTGATGGTGCCGGCGTTGACGGTCAGCTGGTCATCGCCATTGCCCTGGTCGAGGCTGTCGATGGTGCCGCCGCTGAGCAGCAGCACGTCGTTGCCATCGCCCTGCTGCACGCCGCCGCTGATGCTGCCGGCCAGCATCTGCAGACGATCGTTGCCGGCACCGAACTGCACGCCGCTGCTGCCACTGATGGTGCCGCGGTTGACCAGTTCGCTGTCGCCGGCACCGCTGAACTGCAGTGCGATACCGCTGCCGGAACTGATGCTGCCGGTGTTGTCGACGCGGCTACCGCCGCCAAGCTGTACCGCGGTACCGCTCGCCGAGCTGATGGCACCGAGATTGGTGAGCACGTGCCCGCCAGCGCCGAGCAGGGAGACGGCGCTGCCCGCGCCGGCCTGCTGCAGCTGCGCGCCATTGCCAACATTCACGGTGATGCCTGCCGCGCCACTGGCGCTGATGGCTGCTGTCTCGGGATTGGGGGCGGTGCTGCTGCAGGTGACGGTCTGCCCGGCCACGGGAGCCGTCGCGTCGCAGCCGGCCCAGGCGGCAGGGGCGGACAGGGCGAGCAGCGAGGGCATCGCCAGGATCTGCAGCAGGGAAACGGTCAAGCGGCGCTGGCGGAACCCGCGCGGGACGACATGGGACATACAGCACTCCTGGGTCGGGGGATCAGGAACTGCGGATGCTCTGTACGACACTGCTGATGCAGTCTGCCCTGCCATGAATGGTTTCGATAGGTGAACTTATCGGCAGTCGGTCACGCTTTCGTTGTGAAACCGGGAGTAGTCACGCAGCCCGCATGTCGATGAACCGATTCATTTCCCATCGCCCGGATTTAACATCCACGCATGGCACAGCGGGCATGCCACACGTGGATAGCCATGGATCCACACCCGGATGGGCCACGCCCAGTAGATCCACGCCATGCGTGGATGGGCCGTTCTCCACGATGTTTGCCGCGCTCAGATCTTCAGATAAATGCGACGTCGGTCCAACCACCACGCCACGCCCCACCACAGCGCGACGAACGCCAACGCCTGCAGCATCGAGGCCAGCTCCAGCGCCTGTGGCATTGCTGCGGCCAACTGTTGCCAGACCCAACCCCAGGCGCCGGTGGCCAACAGGATCACCGACATCACCGAGGCACCCAGATAGGCGGTGATGGCATTGACGCCGAAGCGCCGGCCCAGTGCCGGCCATCCCTTGCGGTCGATCAGCAGGTGGCCCAGCCACAATGCCAGCGCGGCCAGGCCACCGGTCCACAGCACGTAGCTGGGCGTCCACAGCTGCTTGTTGAGCGGCAGTACGGTTGCCAGCAGCAGGCCAAGCACGGCGGTGACCGCACCCAGCGCGGCCAATGCACCGGCGCGGCCACTGCGCAGCAGGCCACCTGCCAGCAGGCCCAGCACGGTGCTGGCCAATGCGCCCAGACTGCTCAGCAATCCTTCCGGGTCATGGCCCAGACCGGTATCGGCCTGCCATTGGTAGATCCATGGCGCGAACAAGGTGGTATCCAGGCGACTGGCCGGGTTGGTCCACGGCGCCAGGTCACCCACGCCCAGCAGCAGCGCGGCGTAGCCCACCAGCAGCGTCACCAGCGCGGCCGCCTGCACGCGCGGGCGCGCATACACCGCCAGCACGCCCACCACGGCCGCGCACAGCGCAATCCGCTGCAGCACGCCCCAGATGCGGAAATGGTGCGTGTGCAGTGCCCACCACACCAGCAGGTGCAGCAGCACACCGGCAACGGCGATGCGCAGTGCGCGTTCCAGCACGCCACGTGCAAGTGCTGGCCGTGCGGCCGCATCCAGCGCGCGCGGTGCAACGCTGAAGGCCATCGACACGCCTACCAAGAACAGGAAGAACGGGAACACCAGGTCGGTCGGCGTGCAGCCGTGCCAGTCGGAATGGCGCAGCGGTGCGAACACCGCGCTCCAGTCGCCTGGGTTGTTGACCAGCAGCATCGCCGCCACGGTCATGCCGCGCAGGGCGTCGATCGAGCCCAACCGGCGTGGCGGCGCGCTGCTCATCGTCAGGACGCCTCGTACTGGCCGGCGATCCACGTACCACGCACCTGCAGCGCGTCGTCCAGCAGCACCAGGTCGGCCTGGTAGCCCTCGGCGATGTAACCCAGGCGATCATCGACATTGAGGAACTGCGCCGGATAGGTCGAGGCCATGCGCGCGGCTTCAGCCAGCGGCTGGCGCAGCAACTGCACGGTGTTGCGCACGGCGGTGGCCATGTCCAGCGCCGAACCGGCCAGCGAACCGGCCGCGTTGCGCACCACGCCGTCGATGGCAGTGATGGTTTCGCCATACAGCACGTAGCTCGGATCGTCGGCACCGACCGGCGGCATCGCGTCGGTCACCAGCAGCAGGCGGCCACGCGGCTTGGCCGCCAGCGCCACCCGCAGGCTGGCCGGATGCACGTGCACGCCATCGACGATGATGCCGATCCAGCTGTCGCGATCTTCCAGCGCCGCGCCGACTGCGCCGGGTTCGCGGCCCTGCAGCGGCGACATCGCGTTGTACAGATGGGTGAAGCCACGCACGCCGGCATCGAGGCCGGCACGGATCTCTTCATAGGTGCCGGCCGTGTGGCCAGCAGCGACGATCACACCGCGCTCGACCAGCGCGCGGATGGTCTCCAGCGGCACGCGCTCGGGCGCCAGGGTCAGCAGGGTCACGCCGTTGTCCAGCGACGACGCCAGTTCGATTTCCTGCTCGTCCGGCACGCGGAACTTGCTGGCATCGTGCGTGCCCTTGCGCGCCGGTGCGATGTACGGGCCTTCCAGGTGGATGCCGATCACGCCGGGCACGCCCTGTGCGATCGCCTGGCGCATCGCGCCGATCGCCTCGCGCATCACGACCACGTCGTCACTGATCAGGGTCGGCAGCATCGCCGTGGTGCCGAAGCGGCGATGCGCACGGGCAATCGTACGCAGCGACTCGACGTCGGGCGTGTTGTTGAACAGCGCGCCGCCACCGCCATTGACCTGTACATCGATGAAGCCGGGCAGCAGCCAGCCACCGCCCAGATCCACCTGCTCGTCGGCCGTACCCAGCTGCGGCGCCGCGTCGGGCAGCAGCGCGCTGATGTGGCCGTCTTCGATCACCACCGCAAGATCATCGCGGAACTCATCGCCGGCAAGAATGCGGGCATTGCGCAGGACGGTTGCCATCACACCGTCTCCGTCACCTTGTTCAGATGCGGCGGCAGATCCGGGTTGAAGCCGCGGCGCAGCGCCAGTGCATTGATCGCGCGATAGAAGCTCTGCACCGTCAGCAGCGGCGCGCACAGCGGATGCGGCGCGGCAGCGACCGGCAGGTTGCCGCCGGCACCGGCCAGCCACACCTTGGCGCCACGTGCGGTGAACTCTTCAGCCACGGCACGGGTACCGGCGCCGGTCTCATCGGGCTGGGCAAAGGCCAGCACCGGGAAGCCGCGATCGACCAGCGCCATCGGACCATGCTTGACCTCGGCCGAGCTGTAGGCCTCGGCATGCAGGCTGCAGGTTTCCTTGAACTTCAGCGCCGCTTCCTGCGCCGCGCCCAGGCCGAGGCCACGGCCGAGCACGAACAGGTTGTTGGCCTCCACCAGGCCATCGGTCACCGCGCTCCAGTCGCATTGCCAGGCCTCGCGCATGGCATCGGGCAGCAGGTCCAGAGCGTTGCGCAGCGCGCTGTCCTGCTTCCAGTACGCGGCCAGCTGCAGCAGCGCGGACAACGAAGCGAGGTAGCTCTTGGTCGCTGCCACGCTCTTCTCCACGCCGGCATGCAGCGGAATGACCGTATCGGCCAGTTGTGCCAGCGGAGAATCCTCGACGTTGACCAGCGCCACCACGCGCGCGCCAGCGGCCTTGGCCGCTTCGGCATTGCGCAGCAGGTCCGGGCTCTTGCCGGACTGCGAGATGACAATGAACAACGCACCGCGCAGCTGCAGCGGTGCCGCGTAGACCGAGCCCACCGATGGCGAGGCCGAGGCAACGACCAGGCCCAGCTGGGTTTCCAGCAGGTACTTGCCGTAGGTGGCGGCATGGTCGGAGCTGCCACGTGCGCAGGTCACCACGAACGGCGGCGGCGCAGCGCGCAGGCTGGCTGCCAGCGTCTCCATCACGGCGTGGTTGCGGGCGAACTGGCGGGCAACGACCTCGGCCGCTTCGGCAGCCTCGGCGAACATCAGGGTGGCGGGGGGATCGGACAGCGACATGGCAGGCTCAGGAAGGATCGGAAGGAAGGGGGCGCGCGGCGGCAGGACGCATCGGAGCAGTCGAGCCGCGCACCACCAGTTGCGGCACGAAGCCCTGGTTGTGCAGCGGCGCCGGCGCATCGTCGTAGGCATCGCTGCGCAGCTGTGCGATCAGCAGGCGCGCGGCATGGCGGGCGATGTCTTCGGTGGCCTGCTTGGCGGTGGTCAGCGGCGGCCACGACTGGCGCGAGAACGGACTGTCCTCGAAGCCGGCAATGGACAGGTCGTAGGGCACGTTCATGCCGGCCGACTTCGCTGCGGCCAGCACGCCGGCGGCGATTTCATCGTTGGAACCGAAGATGGCGGTGGGCGGTTCGCGCAGTGCCAGCAGGCGCCGCGCACCGCGGAAACCATCGTCGAAGGTGTAGTCGCCCTGCACCACCAGATGCTTGTCCACGGTCATGCCGTAGTCCTTCAGCGCGGCCTCGTAACCGGCGTAGCGTTCGCCCGAAGAACGGTGCGAGGTGCCACCCCAGAGGAAGCCGATGCGCTGGTGGCCCAGCTGGATCAGGTGCTCGGTGATTTCATAGGCGGCTTCGCGGTCGTCGACGAACACGCAGGCGCCATCAGCCGGATCTTCGGTGGCGGCGATGATCCGCACCAGCTTGATCCCGCGCGCGGTGAGCGCCTGGACCAGGTCGCGACGTTCGGACATCGGTGCGGTCAGCACCAGCCCGGCCAGGCGCGAGCGCTGCACCCAGTCGGCCAGTTCATCGGCCAGCAGCGGCGAACTGGAATCGCACGGATGGATCTGCAGGCCGAAGCCGGTTTCGCGGCAGGCCGCGAGCACGCCGTTCTGCACGCCGATGATGTGGTACGGGTTGGGGTTGTCGTACACCAGCCCGATCACGAAGGTGGTGCCGCTGCGCAGGTTGCGCGCCGACGGATCGGGTTCGTAGTCGAGCTCAGCAATGGCACGCAGCACCCGCGCACGGGTGGCCTGCATGACCGAGGGCTCGTTGTTGATCACCCGCGACACCGTCTTCAGCGAGACCTTGGCCTTTTCGGCAACGTCCTTGATGGTCGCTCTGCGCATCGGCTTTTCCTGGGGTTGGCTGCCGTCCATCATCGCCGATCAGACCTTGTCCTGCGGCAGGCCGACGCGATGGCCGACCACCGAGTAGAACAGGATGTACAGGTAGCAGGGCACCATCAGCAGCAGGAACACCAGCTGGAAGTCGATGTGCTGCTTGAGCACGGCAAACAGCTGCGGAATGATCGCGCCGCCGGCGATGCCCATGACCAGCAGCGCCGAACCGGTTTCGGTGAAGCGGCCCAGGCCACGGATCGCCAGCGGGAAGATCGCCGGCCACATCATCGCGTTGGCAAAGCCCAGCAGTGCCACGAAGGCGACCGACACATAGCCGTGGGTGAAGAAGGCGCCCAGGCAGAACAGCACGCCCAGTACCGCCGAGACGGTCAGGTAGCGCGACTGCGAGACCACTCGCGGGATCAACACCAGGCCGACCACGTAGCCGATGAGCATCGCAAACAGGGTGAACGCGGTGAACATCTTGGTCTGGTCCAGCGGCAGGTCGAAGCCATGACCGTAGGTACCGATGGCATCTCCGGCCATTACTTCCACGCCGACGTAGACGAACAGGCAGAGCACGCCCAGCCACAGATGCGGGAACTGGAAGATGCTGCTGCGCTCGGCCTTGCCTGGCACGCCGGCTGGAGTGGCATTGGCCTCGGAGGCCTTGATTTCGGGCAGCGGCGAGAACAATACCGCCACCGCCAGCAGCACCAGCAAACCGGCCATGGCCAGATACGGCGCGTGGATCTTGGCCGCGAACTGGTTGAGCAGCGTGGCCTTGGTGGCCGCATCGGCGGCCTGCACCTGGGCGTCGAGATCACCGATGCCATGCAGCACCAGAGTGCCGATCAATATCGGCGCAAGGATGCCAGCGATCTTGTTGCAGATGCCCATCATCGCGATGCGCCGTGCGGCGGTTTCGATCGGGCCGAGGATGGAGATGTACGGGTTGATCGCGGTCTGCAGCAGCGCAAGGCCGCTACCGATCACGAACAGGCCGCCCAGTGCACCGGGATACCAGCGCTGGGTGGCGAATTCACCGAACAGCGCCGCACCACCGGCCATCACCAGCAGGCTCAGGCTCAGGCCTTTTTTCATGCCGGTGCGGCGCAGGATCCACGACGCCGGCAGGGCCAGGAAGAAGTAGGACAGGTAGAACACCATCAGCACCAGGAAGGCGCCGACCTCGCTCAGCTCGAAGGCGAGTTTGACGAAGGTGATCAACGGGCCGTTGAGCCAGGTGAAGAAGCCGATCAGGAAGAACAGCACGCCGACGATGGCGATGGACGAGGCCACGTTCGGGCGTGCGCTTGCAGCGGGGACGGCTGACATCAGGAAGGCTCCTGCGGCGACGGCCGCAGAACACGGCGTCGGAGAGTGGCTGGGAACAACGTTGTCACATTCTTTCGATGGACAGCGACCGTTTGTCAACTTCCATGCGCGGGTCACCACACCTCATGTTGCACTGCGCAAGCGCGTTGCACGGCCATCCGCTGAATGCGCTTGGCCCTTGAAGCCCCTTGCTGCAACGGTTCCGCCCGGGATGCAGTACTCACGCCATGTAAACGTTTACGGCGATCTGCATTCGTTGCGGCGCAGCAACGAAAGTGTCACGAACTCGTTGACATCGTTGTCAACGCGGTTACAGACTCCGCCCAATCGCCGGCTCCATCGTTGCCCTTCCCGGGGCCGGCCCCACCTGCAGCAGGAGCCCGCGTGACCGCCAGCCATCCCGCCCCGGCCCATGTCCTGTCCCGCGTCGCGCCCTCGTTCCTGGCTGCCGACGTTGGCGGCACCCATGTGCGTGTCGCCCGGGTCCAGGCCAGCGGCGACGATGCCCATCCGGTGCAGGTGCTCGATTACCGCAAGTACCGCAACGCCGACCACGCCGGGCTCAGCGCGATCCTCGCCGACTTCCTGGCCGAAGGCCCACGCCCGTCGCATTGCGTGGTCGCCACCGCCGGCTACGCCCGCGAAGACGGCACGGTGATCACCGCCAACGTGCCGTGGCCGTTGTCGGCGCGGCAGATCGAGGCCGACGTCGGCCTGCAGCGGGTGCACATCGTCAACGACTTCGAAGCGGTGGCCTACGCAGCCGCGCAGGTCGATGCCAGCGGCGTGCTGCACCTGTGCGGCCCGGAAACGGCGCCGCGCGGCCCGACCCTGGTGGTCGGCCCCGGCACGGGCCTGGGCGCGGCGCTGTGGATTCCCACCGCCAACGGCCCGGTGGTGCTCGCCACCGAAGCCGGGCAGCCGACCCTGGCCGCCAGCACCGAACTGGAAATGGCGATCGTCCGCCATATGCAGCGCGACCGCGCGCACGTGTCGATCGAACATGCCCTTTCCGGTCCCGGCCTGATGAACCTGTACCGCGCGATCTGCGCGCTGCAGGGGCAGGCACCGGCGCTGGCCAGCCCCGATGCGGTCACCGCTGCGGCGATGTCCGGCACCGATCCGCTGGCACGGCAGGCGCTGGATGTGTTCTGCGGCCTGCTCGGCAGCACCATCGGCGACATGGCCCTGTTCTACGGCGCCCACGGCGGGGTGTACCTGGCCGGCGGGATCCTGCCGCAGATCCGCGAGTACCTGCGTACCAGCACCTTCGTCGAACGCTACCTGCAGAAGGGGCCGATGGGCGAGGCGCTGGCACGCATCCCGGTGAAGGTGGTCGAGCACGGACAGCTGGGCGTGATCGGCGCTGCCAGCTGGTACCTGCTCCACGCCGACGCCTGAACCTGCAATCGGCTTCAACGCAATCGCAGCACGCAGTACGTGGCACGCCAATGCCGGGACATCGCCGCCGCCCCGCGCACGTCATCGCAACCGCAATCCCATATCGCCGCCGGCATCCAATCGAGTGATGAGGAGAGACATCATGAATACCCGCAAGACCTTGCTTTCGGCCGCCATCGTCAGCTGCATCGCCTTCAGTGCGCACGCGCAGCAGGCCGCCCCGACCGCCACCGATCTGGACACCGTCACCGTTACCGGTATCCGCGGTTCGATGGAGAAGTCGCTGGACACCAAGCGCGAAGCCAATGCGCGCGTGGAAGTGGTCACCGCCGAAGACGTGGGCAAGCTGCCGGCGCACAACGTGGCCGATACCCTGCAGCGCCTGCCGGGCGTCAACATCAGCTCGTCCAGCGCCGATGAGGGCGGCTTCGACGAAGCCGACCGTGTCAGCCTGCGCGGCACCAGCCCCAGCCTCACCCAGACCCTGATCAACGGCCACACCGTCGGTTCGGCCGACTGGTTCGTGCTCAGCCAGGGCAACAACGTCGGCCGCAGCGTCAGCTACTCGCTGCTGCCGTCGGAACTGGTCAGCTCGGTGGAAGTGAACAAGTCCTCGCAGGCCAAGCTGCAGGACGGTGGCACCACCGGTACCGTCAACATCATCACCCGCAAGCCGCTGGAGTTCTCCAAGCAGTTCACCGCTGAAGGCTCGATCGGCATGGTGCGTTCGGACCAGGCCAAGTCGAACGACCCGCAGTACTCGGCATTGTTCAACTACAAGAACGAAGAAAACACCTTCGGCGTGATGGTGCAGGGCTTCAGCCAGAAGCGCGAACTGCGCCGTGAAGCGCAGGAAATTCCGGGTGGCTTCTTCCAGATCGGTCCCAAGGATCCGGTGGCCCTGACCAATCCGGACCTGATCGGCGTCAACGTTCCCGGCCTGCTGGGTTCGACCCTGTTCGAACAGACCCGCGAGCGCAAGGGCGGCCTGGTCTCGCTGCAGTTCAAGCCGACCGACACCCTCACCCTGGGCCTGAATGGTTTCAGCTCCGAGCTGAAGGCGAACAACTACAACCGCAACTTCATGATGTTCGGCAACAGCTTCGCCAAGGTGCAGGCGCCGAACCCGGGCTATGTGGTCAAGGATGGCGTGCTGACCAACGCCACCTACGCAGGCGTGCCGGGCACCAACTACGCGGTGTACGACATGATCTACCGCGAGTCGAAGGCCAAGTCGAGCTACGTCACCTTCGATGCCGACTGGCAGATCAGCGACAGCCTGACCGCCAAGTTCCAGGCCGGCAGCACCAAGGGCACCGGTGAGACCCCGCGCCAGTACATCGCCGAGGTCACCCTGGCCGGCGGCGGTGGCGCCAGCTGGGCCACGCACGGCAGCGGCTCGCCGATCGACTGGAACGTCGGCGGCGACCTCTCGCCCAACGGCGTCACCAGCTTCGGCACCTGGGGCAACCAGCAGGTCACCGCCGAAGACAAGGAGAAGTGGGCCACGCTCGACTTCAACCAGTACTTCAACGACGGCGGCGTGCTGAGCTCGCTCGATTTCGGTGTGCGCTTTGCCGATCACAAGCGCGAAGCGCTGTCGCCGGAAGGCGCCACCCCGGGTGACATCTGGAGTGCACTGAAGAACGGCGCCACCTCCAACTACCCGAACGGTTTTGCCGGCGATATCGGCGGCACCTTCCCGCGCAACATCTGGTACTTCACCCCCGGTGCGCTGAAGGAGGCGGTGACCAACAACTCCACCTGGCTGGCGGGCAACGACGGCCCGACCGGTCGCCACAACTACGGCGCCGAGTGGCGGGTGAAGGAAAAGAACTTCGCCGGCTACGTGCAGGCCAATTTCCGCGGTGACTGGTGGAGCGGCAACCTGGGCCTGCGCTACGTCAACATCAAGCAGGACATCGATACCTACAACGCCGTCAGCAATGCTGCCGATGCGGATGTCAGCAGCCTGTTCGGCATGTGGGAACGCATGGCCTTCCAGAACAAGCGCAACCGCGTGCTGCCCAGCGCCAACATCAAGTTCGACCTCGACGACAACCTCGTGCTGCGCGTGGCCGCGTCGCAGACCCAGACCCTGCCGGACTACTCGGCACTGGGCGCGTCCTCGTACGGTTCCGACCTGAACCGGACCGGCGGCGGCGGCAACCCGAACCTCAAGCCGACCCTGTCCACCAACCTGGATGCCAACCTGGAGTGGTACTTCATGCCGCGCGGCCTGTTGTCGATCGGCGCCTACCACATGGACCTGAAGGACTACATCGCCTTCGACGTCGTCTCGCGCCAGCTGTACAGCGAACTGACCAACCAGCTTGAGACCTACCAGATCTCCACCCCGATCAATGCCGACGGCAAGGTCACCGGCGTGGAAGTGGCCTACGAGCAGCCGATCGGCGAATACTTCGGCGTCAACGCCAACTACACCTACGCCAACGGCACGACCGCGCACACCTGGTCCGATGGTTCGCACAACCTGCTGGGCACTTCGAAGAACACCTACAACGTGGGCGCGTACTTCGAGAACGAGCGCTTCGGTGCACGGGTCAGCTATACCCACCGTTCCTCGTTCCTGATCAGCCTGTCGGGCACCAACCCGTACTACCAGGATGACTTCGGCACGCTGTCGGCGTCGCTGAGCTTCAAGGCCACCGACTGGCTGAGCATCAGCCTGGATGGCCTGAACCTCAACAACCCGACCTACAAGTACTACCAGACCGCGGCCATTCCGACCTCGTTCTACAGCAACGGTCGCCAGTACTACCTGAACTTCCGCTTCAAGTACTGATCCAGCGGCAGCCTCATCGCCGAGTCGTGCACGCACGCCGGGCCTGGGTCATTCCGGGCCCGGCGTTTTTCATGTATAGCGAACATCGCACCCGATCCAAGGAGTCCTTCCGATGACGAAGCCCACCCGCGCCAGGATGCGCAGCCTTCTGTTGCTGGGCAGCCTGCTGGCCGCCCTGCCTGTGCTGCCGGCACTGGCCGCCGATGCCCCGGCACTCGATACCGGCCCTGGCCCGCAGCTGCGCGCCGGCAGCCTGATGTTGATTCCCGCACCGGCCAACGTGCAGCGCGGCAACGGCGCGGGCATCACCGTGGGCGCCGCTACCGTGCTGCATGCCGATGGCGAAGCCGCACAGCGCGTGGCCGCACAGTTCGCCGACCTGCTGGCGCGCAGTGGTGGGCCGCGACTGGCCGTGGCCAACGGCAAGGCCGCCGCCAAGGGCAACAGCATCCGCTTCCAGATCGTGCCGACCTTCCGCGACAGCGGCGAGGGCTACACGCTGGAAAGCACCGCGCAGGGCGTGCTGGTGCAGGCCGGCAACGAGACCGGCCTGTTCTACGGCGCCACCACCCTGGCCCAGCTCGCCACCGGCGGCAGCAACGGCGTGCTGCCGGCCGTGCAGATCCAGGATGCGCCGCGCTTCAGCTGGCGTGGCTTCATGCTCGACTCGGCGCGGCACTTCCAGAGCCTGGACGAGATCAAGCGCGTGCTCGATGCGATGGCAGCGCACAAGCTCAACACCTTCCATTGGCACCTGACCGACGACCAGGGCTGGCGCATGGAGATCAAGCGCTACCCGAAGCTGACCGAAGTCGGCAGCTGCCGCCTTCCGGCCGGTGATGGCGGCATCGATCCGGTCAGTGGCAAGGAGCATCCGTACTGCGGCTTCTACACGCAGGACCAGATCCGCGAAGTGATCGCCTACGCCGCCAAGCTGCATATCCAGGTCATTCCGGAGATCGATGTACCCGGCCACGCCACCGCTGCCATCGCCGCCTATCCGGAACTGGGTACGATCGACACGCCGTTGAAGCCGTTGAGCGAATGGGGCGTGTTCCCGAACCTGTTCAACGTCGAGGACGGCACCGTTACCTTCCTGGAAAACGTGCTGGAAGAAGTGATCCAGCTGTTCCCGGCCAGGTATGTGCATGTGGGTGGCGACGAGGCGGTGAAGGACCAGTGGGAAGCATCAAAACAGGTGCAGCAGCGCATGCGCGCGCTCGGCATCAAGGATGAGATGGCCATGCAGAGCCACATCATCAAGCGCCTGGAAACCTTCCTGGAACAACACGACCGTCGCCTGATCGGCTGGGACGAAATCCTTGAGGGCGGCCTGCCGCCGCAGGCCACGGTAATGTCCTGGCGCGGCACCGAAGGCGGCCTTGCTGCGGCCAGCGCCGGCCACGATGTGGTGATGTCGCCGGTCAGCCACCTGTACCTGGATTACCTGCAGACGGCCTCGCCAAACGAACCGCCGGGCCGGCCGACGCAGGTGAACCTGGCCAAGCTCTACAACTACGAACCGGTGCCGGCCGAACTGGCCGCCGACAAGCGCGGGCACATCCTCGGCCTGCAGGCGAACATGTTCACCGAGCACACGCGCACCTACGCGCGTCTGCAGCACAACCTGTTCCCGCGCCTGGCCGCCGTGGCCGAGACCGGCTGGAGCACGCCGGAGCGTCGCGATTTCCGCGACTTCCTGGCCCGCCTGCCCTCGCAGCTGCAGCGCTATCGGGCCTGGGACCTTGCCTACGCGCAGACGCCGTTCGAAGTAGGCGTGGCCTACACCGATGACCGCGCGGCGAACACGGTGACCGTGTCGCTGGCCAATCCACTGGGCTATGAAGTGCGCTACAGCAGCGACGGCAAGCCGGTGACCGCGCAATCGCCGCTGTACCGGCAGCCACTGACGTCCACGCTGCCGGCGACGGTGCAGGCTGCCGCCTTCTACCAGGGCCAGCCGCTGGCTGCGAAGCCGACGGTGGCGGCGTACACCGCGCAGTCGCTGCTGTCGCGGCACAGCGAAGCACTGCGCAGCTGCGTCGGCGAGAAGGGCCTTGTCCTGCGCCTGGAAGATGATGGTCCGCGCGAAGGTGCGCGTGCGGTGTTCACCGTCGACATCTTCCAGCCGTGCTGGCGTTGGCCGCAGGCACAGCTGGATGGCATCGGCAGCGTGGAAGTGCGTGCAGGGCGCATTCCGTACTACTTCCAGCTGGCCCACGACGAGCCGAAGCGTCGCTTCGAAAAGGCCCGGAGCGCGCACGGCGAAATGCTGATCCGTCGCGGTGATTGCACCGGCAAGGTCCTGGCACAGGTGCCGCTGCCGGCGCAGACCGATGCCGACGGCTTCGTGACCCTGCGTGCGGCTTTGCCGAAGGGCACCTCGGGCACGGGCGATCTGTGCATCAACTTCACCGGCGACACGCGCCCGGCGATGTGGGTGCTGGATGAGGTGACGCTGGAGAAATAACGGCGGACACGCATGGCGTGGATCTACAGTAGAGCCAGGCCATGCCTGGCTGCCTTTGGTAGACGCCAACTTTGGTTGGCGCCGGCGAGATCCATCCACGCATGGCGTGGATCTACTGTAGAGCCAGGCCATGCCTGGCTGCCTTTGGTAGACGCCAACCTTGGTTAGCGCCGCCGAGATTCATCCACGCATGGCGTGGATCTACTGTAGAGCCAAGCCATGCCTGGCTGACTTTGGTAGACGCCAACCTTGGTTGGCGCCGGGAAGATTCATCCACGCATGGCGTGGATCTACTGTCGAGCCAGGCCATGCCTGGCTGCCTTTGGTAGACGCCAACCTTGGTTAGCGCCGCCGAGATTCATCCACGCATGGCGTG
>NZ_JBYTEK010000047.1:20537-30285 GCF_058783335.1 Stenotrophomonas sp. FW305-C-20-S1
TGGATCTACGGTAGAGCCAGGCCATGCCTGGCTGCCTTTGGTAGACGACAACCTTGGTTGGCGCCGGCGAGATCCGTCCACGCATGGCGTGGATCTACTGTAGAGCCAGGCCATGCCTGGCTGCCTTTGGTAGACGCCAACCTTGGTTGGCGCGCCTTACCCCCGCCAGCGCAGCAGCATGTCGCGCAGCGGGGTCAATGCGGTGGCCATCCCCGCCAACACGCCAACGGTGTTGGCCACCGCATCCATCGGATCGGCCATGCGGTTGCTGGTCAACGCGCCCTGCGCGAACTCGATGCCGACGCCCATCAGCACCAGGCCGGCACCCACCCACAGCAGTGGACGGCCACGCCGGAACAGCTGCACCGCGCTGCCAGCCAGGATGAAATAAGCCAGGAAATGCTCGCCCTTGTCGCTGTTTTCCGGCAGCGGGATCGGCGGCGGCGGAATCAGGCAGACCACGATCACCGTCAGCACCGCCAACACCCACAACGCGGTCCACAGTCGTGGTCGCCGCAGCGGCTTGATCACCGGCAACGCTGCACTCACAGGCGCCAGCTCAGGTCGCCCAGTTCGAAGGCCGGTTCGAAATCGACGTCGCGCTGCAGGCCAATGGCCTGGAAACGCTCGCCCATCTCCGTTGGCAGGGTCAGCTTCTTCACCTGGTCGCGCAACTGGATGCGGCCCACCTCATCGGTGCGCTCCTCGGCCAGGGTCAGTACCTGGTCCAGGCCGTTGCCGAGCAGGAAACTGGCCTGGCTGCAGTACCCGGCCAATTCAAATCCGCCGTGCAGGCCGGCCTCGGCCATGGCAGTGAAATCGACCGATGCGGTGATGTCCTGCAGGCCCGGCCAACGATGGATCTCGTTGTGCACGTGGTGACGGTAGAACGCGCGCACGGTGCCGTCATCGCGTTCTTCCTGGTAGAACTCGCCCCGGTTGTAGCCGTAGTCCACGAACAGCATCGCGCCGCGCCGCAGGCCACCGGCCACCGCCTGCAGCCAGTACGGCAGCTGCGGCAGCACTTCGGAACGGTAGCCGTCGGCAAAGGGCTTTTCCAGGTAGCGCTCGAGATGGCGCACCGCGCCGTTGAGCAGGAGGTCGGCCGGCTGCGCGCCACGGATGAAGTTGCCCTGCCCGTCCAGTTCGACGGTTTCCTCGTATACCTCGCCGTCCTTGATGAGGAAGCGCGGTGTCGGCAGCGCATCGATCACCTCGTTGGCGAACACCACGCCGTCCCAGTCGTCCTCGAACGGACGATCAAGCCATTCCACCCGGCCGGCCAGTTCGGGCGGCAGGTTCTGCTGCAGGCGCTCCTGCTGGCGCTGGCGCAGGTCCGCACTGGGTTCGAGGATCGCGTAACGGGCCGGCAGCGCCTCCAGCTCGGCCAGGCGCAGCAGCACCGCCTCGGCGAAGGCGCCGGTACCGCCGCCCAGTTCCAGCATCCGCGCGTGCGCATCGAGCTGGCCGAACACCGGCGCCAGTGCATTGGCCACGCTGCCGGCGAACAGGCTGCCGAGTTCCGGTGCGGTGGTGAAATCGCCGCTGCCGCCGAATTTGCTGGCACCGGCGCTGTAGTAGCCCCAGCCCGGCGTGTACAGGCACAGCTCCATGAAGCGGGAGAACGGCATCGCCCCCCCCTGTGCGAGGATCTCGGCACGCAGGGCGGCGGCCAGTTGATCGCTGTGGGCCAGGGCATCGGCTTCGGGCAGGGGGAAGGTAGGCTGCATGGCGTCTTCGAATGCGGTGACAATGGTGCACAGGATAGCCGAGCCTTGGAGGACCCTCGATGAGTGACACCGCCCCCGTGGCCCTGATCACCGGCAGCGCACGCCGGATCGGCGCGGCCATCGCCCGCCAGTTCCACGCCTGTGGCTGGTCGGTGGTGCTGCACGCCCATACCTCCAGCGCCGAACTGCAGCAGGCCGCCTTCAACCTGGACAACGAGCGCCCCGGCAGCGTGCTGGCGTTGCAGGCCGACCTGCGCGACGCCGATGCCCTGGCCGATCTGGTCGAGCAGGCGGTCACCCACTTCGGCCGCCTGGATGCGCTGGTCAACAACGCCTCCAATTTCTTCCCCACCCCGCTCGGCCAGGTCACCGCCGAGGCGATGGACGAGCTGTACGCGGTCAACGCGCGCGCGCCGCTGCTGCTGGCCCAGGCCGCGGCTCCTTACCTGCGCCGCCAGCACGGCTGCATCGTCAACCTGACCGACCTGCACGGCACTGACCCGATGCGCGACCACGTCGCCTACACGATGGCCAAGGCCGCGCTGGAAATGGCGACCCGCTCGCTGGCGCTGGAACTGGCGCCGAAGGTGCGGGTGAACGCGGTGGCACCCGGTGCGATCCTGTGGCCGGAACAGGGCAAGGACGATTTCGCCCGCGAGGCGCTGCTGGCGCGCACGCCGCTGGCGCGGATCGGCACGGTCGAGGAAATCGCCGAAGCGGTGTACTGGCTGGCGGCCGAGGCCAGCTTCGTCACCGGCCACACGTTGCGCGTGGATGGTGGGCGTACGGTCAGCTGAAATGTTGCCGGCCAGCGGCCGGCACTACCGGTAGCGCCGGGCCATGCCCGGCGAGCGCAGCGGCAACAACCACCCGTCATTCGAGGTCCACGACCTCGAACGCTTCACCAAACTGCTTGTGCGCGCGCCACAGCGTGGCCAGGTCCAGGCCGCTGACCGGATCGACGAAGTCCGGGGCGATGTCAGCCAGCGGCTTCAGCACGAAGGCATGCTTCAGTTCCGGGCGCGGAATGCGCAGATGGCCGGGGCCCTCCACCACCAGGTCGCCATAGAACACCACATCGACGTCCAGGGTCCGGTCGGAGAAGCGTGGGCCGCTGCGGTCACGACCATGCGCATCTTCCAGCGCATGCAGCCAGTCATCCAGTTCCTGCAGCGGCAGGTCGGTCTCGAGGGCAACGCCGTTGTTGAGGAAGGCCGGGCCGTCGAAACCGACGGCAGCGGTGCGGTAGGCGGCAGACACCTGCAGCGCGCCAAAGCGCTCGCGCAGGGCCGCCACCGCAGCGTGGAGGTAGCGGCGGGGATGGACGTTGCTGCCCAGGCTCAGGAGCACGGTGGTCATGCGGTTCCGGTGACGGCAATCAGGTGGAGCGCGGGCATGCCATCGTCACAACGGCCTGCCTACAATCCGGGACGCATATGATAGGGCACCGACATGACCTATTGCGTTGGAATCGAGGTGGACGAGGGCCTGGTCTTCGCCGCCGACACCCGCACCAATGCCGCGCTGGACGATGTCCGCGTGCACCGCAAACTGCACGTGTTCGAATATCCCGGCCAGGCCGCCTATGTGGTGATGGCCGCTGGCAACCTGGCCACGACCCAGTTGCTGGTGTCGCGGCTGAAGCGCGATGCCGAGGAGCGGCGCACGCCGAACCTGCGCGACATGGCCCATCTGTTCGAGGCTGCGGCCTACGTCGGCTCCCTGCTGGTGGACAGCCAGGTACAGAGCCAGCACACCGAGCATGGCCACGACGGGGTGAACACCCAGGCGACGCTGATCTTCGGTGGACAGATTGCCGGTGAACAGCCCGGCCTATACATGGTCTATCCGCTGGGCAACGCCATTGCCGCCTCGCCGGAGACGCCCTATCTGCAGATCGGTGAGTCCAAGTACGGCAAGCCGATCCTGGACCGCATCCTGACCCCGTCCACGCGCCTGGAAGATGCCGCACGCACGGCGATCGTCTCGCTGGATTCGACCATCCGTTCCAACCTGTCGGTGGGCCTGCCGGTCGACCTGGCGCTGCTGCGCGCCGGCGAACTGCGGATCAGCCAGCAGCTGCGGCTGGGCGCCGATTCGCCGCTGTATGCCGACATCCACCAGAACTGGTCGCGACGGCTGGAACAGGCGGTGGAAAGCCTGCCGCGGTTCCCGTGGGAACCCCAGGGCCGGTAGTGCCGGCCGCTGGCCGGAAACCGCAATGATCCGACCACACGCCGATGCCGGCCAGCGGCCGGCACTACCCCTGTTTCAGCCCAGCGCGTCGGCCACCGCGCGGAAGACCTGCTGCATCTGCAGCGGCTTGCGCAGCAGGTGCACCTCGATGCCAGCGGGGAACACATCTTCCGGCATCTCCCCGGCAGCGTCTTCCAGCACCAGCGCCGGGCCGCGGTAGCCGAGCGTGGCCATTTCGCCCAGCAGCTGGCTGGCCGACAACAGCTTGGAGCCGGCATCGGCAATCACCAGCGCCGGCATCGCCTCCTGCTGCATCCAGCGCAGCGCAGCCGGGCCATCGGAGGCCAACTGCAGCTGATAGCCCTGGCTGGACAGTGCATTGCCCAACAGCGACAGGCGGGTGGCTTCACCATCGACCACCAGGATCGACTGACCACTGCCCAGTGCCACCAGCTGTTCGATCGGTTCGCCGCCCTCGGCGCTGGCATGCATCGGCAAGCGCAGCTCGAAGCAGGTGCCTCGCCCCAGCTGGCTGTCGACGTGGATGCTGCCACCGGCACCTTCGACGATGCGCTTGCAGGAAATCAGGCCCAGCCCGGTGCCATCGGCCTTGGTGGTGAAGAACGGGTTGAACAGGTGCGACAACGTGTCCGCATCCATGCCGGTGCCTTCATCGACCACCGCGATGCGCAGCCAGTCCTCGCCATCGCGCTGGCCACCATGGCTGGCGGTCAGGCTCAGGTTGCCACCCTGGGGCATCGCCTGGATCGCGTTGAGCGCCAGGTTCAACAACACCTGCTGCAACTCGGTGTAGTTGGCATCGACCACCAGCCCCTCATCCTCGACCACCAGGTCCAGGCGGACGCCATCGGGCACGTTGCTGCGCAACAGCAGCGCCACGGCCTGGAACAGGTCATCGATGTGGATGCGTTCGCTGGCCTTGCGCGAGCCGCGCACGAACGACAGCATCGATTCGGCCATCTCATGGCCACGGCGACCGCATTCGGCGATCACGTCGGCCAGGTGGTGCAGCTGCGGATCTTCGGTACGCGCCTTCAGCAGGTCCGGCATGATCAGCAGCGGCTGCAGGATGTTGCGCAGATCGTGGCTGAGCCCAGCGGCCAGCAACGACAGGCTTTCCAGCCGTTGCGCGCGCATCAGCTCGGTTTCCACCCGCGAGCGCTCGATGGCGCTGCGTGCCTCACGCACCGCGCGCGCCACGGCCGACGGCAGGCGCGCCGGCTGGTGCTTGATGATGTAGTCGTTGGCTCCCTTCTGCAGGGCCGCCACCGCATTCTCCTCGCCCATGGTGCCGGAGACGAAGATGAAAGGTACCTCCGGCAACGCATCGCGCACGATGCGCAGCGCGTCGTCGCCGGAGAAACCGGGCATGCTCAGGTCGGACAGCACGATGTCCGGCTGGAAGCGCGCCAGCGCATGGCGCAGGTCGTCCGCGCTCTCGACACGCTCGAAGGTGGCCTCAAGGCCTGCATCGAGCATCTGTTCGGACATCAGCTCGGCATCCTCCGGGGAATCTTCCACCAGCAGGATGCGCAATGCGCCGAGCGCGGGACCGGTCAGGGGCATGGGCCTACTCGATCTCCGGAGCCTGGTTGATCAGTGCCCAGAACTTGCCCAGGGTCTGCACTGCGCCGAAGAACTGGTCCACGTCCACCGGCTTGACCACGTACGCGTTCACGCCCATGTCCCAGCTGCGGGCCAGGTCGCTTTCCTCGCGCGAGGAGGACAGGATCACCACCGGCAACCGCTTCAGCTCATCGTGTTCGCGGATCTGCCGCAGCACTTCCAGGCCATCCATGCGCGGCATCTTGATGTCCAGCAGCAGCACCGCCGGCAGGCCCTCTTCGCGGCTGGCGAAGGCGCCACGGCGCAGCAGGTAATCCATCACTTCCACGCCGTCTTCGACGTGCACGATGGGATTGGCCAGGCGCGCTTCCTGCAGCGCATCGATCGCCATTTCGGCGTCGGCCGGGCTGTCTTCGGCCAGGAGGATGGTGCGCAGCGTCGTCATGCGATGGGGCCCTGTTTGTCCGCGTCGAGCACGGGGGGAAGATAGAAGTGGAAGGTGGCGCCGGCATCCGGTGCGGCTTCGGCCCAGATGCGGCCGCCATGGCGGGTCAGCACCCTGCGAACGCTGGCCAGGCCGATACCGGTGCCGGGATAGTCGCTGGCCTTGTGCAGGCGCTGGAATACACCGAACAGCTTGCCGGCGTAGGCCATGTCAAAGCCTGCACCATTGTCGCTGACCGTGAACTGATGACCGCCATCGGGCTGCTGCTGGTAGTCCACGCGGACCTTGGCCGGCTCGCGGTTGGCTGAATACTTCACCGCGTTGCCCAGCAGGTTCAGCCAGACCTGGCGCAGCATGTTTTCGTCGCCCACCACGATCGGCAGCGGCGCGATGCTCCACTCCACCTGATGGGCGTGGCCACTGCTCTCGGCTTCGCTCTGCACGTTCGCGTCGAGCATCGCGCGCGTATCGGCCACCAGCGACTGCATGTCCACGGTCTGCTGGCGCATCGCCACGCGGCCCAGGCGCGAATAGACCAGAAGGTCGTCGATCAACGTGGCCATGCGCCGCGCTGAACCGGAGATCACCCCCAGGTAGTGCTGGCTCTTCTCGTCGGCAGCCTCGCCCAGATGGCGCGACAGCTTGTCCGAGAAACCGGCGACATGGCGCAGCGGCGCGCGCAGGTCGTGCGACACCGAGTAGCTGAACGCTTCCAGTTCGCGGTTGACCTCCGAGACCTGGGCAACCTTGCCCTCCAGCTGCCGGTTCAGTTCTTCAACACGTGTCTGCACCGCACGCTGCACGGTCACATCGCTGACGGTCAGCAGCACCACTTCATCGTCGGTGTCAGGCAGCGGCATGCGCCGGGCGTTGAGCAGCATGTAACGGGACATGCCGTCGACGGTGCGTTGTTCGTGTTCGAAATCCCACAGTTCGCGGCCGCGCAGCAACACATCGGCCAGACGCTGGCGCACCACCGGGTCACGCCACGCGCCCTCGCCTACGTCTTCCAGCAGCAGGCCGTCGGCGCGCTCATCCTGCAGCCCGTACAACTCGGAGAACGCGGGATTGTGCAGCTGCACGCGCAGCTCGCGATCCAGCAGCACGATCGGTTCGCGCACGGTCTGCAGCACCGACGCCGCGCGTGCCGCTGCGCGCTGCGACTGCCGCTCTGCCTGCAGGCGGCGGCCGATCTGCCGTTGCAGCAGCCACAGCACCAGGCCGAGCAGTGCCAGCTGCACCAGCAGCGAGCTCCACGACACGAAGTTGGTCTGCCGCTTCTGTCGCTCCGCCTGCGCGGTGCGCTGGGCCAGCAGCGCTTCCTCACTGGCCTGCAGCTCTTCCACCAGGCCGCGGATCGGGTAGCGCGTGCTCAGGTCCTGCACCAGCTCGCGCTGGTCGCTGTTCGGCTCGGACTTCGCCAGTTCACGCGCAACCCCCAGCCGACCTTCCAGCATCGACTGGATGCGGCCGATGCGGATCAGCTGGTCCGGATTGTCGCGGGTCATCCGGCCCAGTTCGGCCAGACGCTCGGGGATGTCGTTGGCCTTGCCCATGCGCTCGCGCAGGCCCGGCGCGTCCACGCCCTTGGACAGCGTCAACGCAGCAGATTCGATGTCGCGCACGTCGGTCTGCAGCTGCTGCAGGGCCACGGTCACCTGCTGGGTATGGGTCACCCAGCCCATGGCCAGTTCGTTGTCCTGCTGCAGTTTGCGCAGGGTCAACCACGGGACCACGATGATGGCTGCCGCTGCCAGTGCCAAAGCAGGCAGTCGCCAGCGATCCCAGATGTCATCACTGAAAACCAGCGCCATAGTTCCTCGTCAGCTCAGCCGGGGAGTGCGATCCGGGCAGGACCGGCCACGGCGGAACCGGCAATATAGCGCAGCCGGTCACATCTCTGGGGCAATGGGTCATTCGGCGGGGCGCCCACCAGCACGCATCGAGCAGGCGCCACAGCACAAAACAGGGGCGCCCCCGTGGGAGCGCCCCTGCCGATAACCTGCGGGGTCAATCAACGCTTGGCGGCGCTGACCTTCAGTGCGGCGGCATCAACGCGGGTCACGCCCTTGATGCCCTTGGCGGTGGCGATGGCCTTGTCATGCTCGGCCTTGGTGGCAACGGTGCCACTCAGGCTGACCACGCCATTGACCGTCTCCACCTTTACTTCGGTACCCGGCACATTGCTGCTGGCGAGCAGATCGGCCTTGACCTTGGTGGTGATCCAGCTGTCGGTGACCGGCTCGTTGGAATCATGGCGGTCTGCGTGGGTCATCGCCGAATGATCGGTTTTCGGCGGGCTCTTCGCTGCGGCGTCCTGGGCGAATGCGGCCGAGGAGGACAGCGCCAGGCCCAGGGTGAGGGCGGAAGCCAACAGCGTACGGGTCGTGGTGCTCATCGTTTGGTTCTCCTACTGGTTGGTGCGCCCAGTGTCGCCAAGTGCTTGTAGTGCAGGCGTGGCGCTGCGGTCACGCTCACGTGAATGGGCGCACCCGCAGCGGGAATGGTTCAGCTTCCGGGCGCGTAGTCATCTCGTTTACCCTGAGGTTCCTGTCCTGCACTTCACGATCTGCGCGGAGATCCTCCCATGCGCCCTGAGCTGCAACTGGCCCTGATCGGCTACGGCCTTGCCGGCCGCGTCTTCCACGCCCCGCTGATCCAGCACACGCCGGGGCTGGCCCTGCACAGTGTGGTCAGTTCGCAGCGCGATACGCTGCTGCGCACCTTCAGCGACGTCCACGTACGCGCGAGCGCACAGGAGGTCTTCGATGACCCGGCGGTAGATGCGGTGGTCATCGCAACGCCGAACGAACAGCACGCGCCATTGGCCATCGCCGCGCTGGCCGCCGGCAAGCATGTGCTGGTGGACAAACCGTTCGCCGTGAGCGTGCGCGAAGCCGAACAGGTGCTGGCCGCAGCGCGCGACGCTGGACGCATCGCCACCGTGTTCCAGAACCGGCGGTTCGATGCGGACTTCCTGACCCTGCAGGCGCTGCTTGCCGACGGCGCGCTCGGTGACATCGCCGAATGCCACGCACATTTTGACCGCTACCGTCCGCAGGTGCGCGAACGCTGGCGCGAGCAGGACGGGCCGGGCAGCGGCCTGTGGTACGACCTGGGGCCGCACCTGCTGGACCAGATGCTGGTGCTGTTCGGCTGTCCGCAGGCGATCGATGCGGACCTTGCAGTGCAGCGCGAAGGCGGCAGCGGCGTCGACTATTTCCACGCCGTACTGCATTACCCGCGCCATCGCGCGATCGTGCATGCCGGTTCACTGGTCGCTGCGCCTGCCCCCCGTTTTTCCGTGCATGGCACGCGGGCCAGTTGGATCAAGCAGGGCCTGGACGTGCAGGAGGGGCAGCTACGTCGCGGCATCGCGCCAGGTGCGCCGGGATGGGGTATCGATCCGCGCCACGGCGAGCTGCTGCACTGCGATGCGGAGGACAACGTCCTGCGCAGTACCGTGGACAACCTGCCGGGCGACTATCGGCGCCTGTATGCCGACTTCGCGGCGGCGATGCAGGGTGAGGGCGAGCCGACGGTCAGCGCGCAGCAGGCGCTGCAGGTGATGCGGCTGCTGCAGGCGGGGATGGATAGCGCGCGCGAAGGGCGGCGGGTGCAGGTGGGATGATCGGCAGGGCTGCGCCCTGCACCTGCCGAATCAACGTCAACGTCAACGCCAACGTCAACGTCAAAAGCGGGCATTCCGTGGAATGGCGGGGTGGGTCCGGTTGCGGGGGACGCCGTAAACCCATCCCTGGGGGCTTGGCCGCGGCATCCATGCCGCGGA
>NZ_JBYTEK010000048.1:0-26069 GCF_058783335.1 Stenotrophomonas sp. FW305-C-20-S1
CCCCCCCCCCCCCCCCCCCCCCCCCCCCCCCCCCCCCCCCCCCCCCCCCCCCCCCCCCCCCCCCCCCCCCCCACCCCGCCATCCCACGGAATACCCGCTGTTGCTGTTGCTGTTGCTGTTGATTCGGCAGGTGCAGGGCGCAGCCCTGCCGCCCCCCTTACTTCTTTGCGCGCGGCTGGTTCAGCGGTTCCATCGCGCGGAAGCGCTGGCTGTACTCGTCGGTCAGGGTGCGGGCTTCCTGGCCGTTGCGGACGATGGTCGGGGTCAGCAGCACGATCACTTCCGAACGACGGCTGGTGCGGCTCTTCTGGCCGAACAGCGCGCCCAGTACCGGAATCCGGCTCAGGCCGGGAATGCCGCTGCTGCCATCGGTGGCCGAATCGGTGATCAGGCCGGCCAGCATGATGGTGTCCCCGCTCTGCACCGCCGCCTCGGTGGCCAGCTTCTTGGTGGAGATGCGCGGATTGCAGTTGCGCTCCTGCGGATTGCAGTTCTCCGGCACGTCCGATGCGCTGCTGATCTCCTGCACGATATCCAGGAACACCGTACCGTCACGGGTGACGCGCGGGCGCACCTTGAGGATCACGCCGGTGTCGATGTACTGCACCGAGCTGTAGCTGCTGGTGCCGATGCCGGTGTTGACCGTGGTGGTGTTGATCGGCACCTTGTCGCCTACGTTGAGCGTGGCTTCGGCGTTGTTGCGCACGAACACCGAGGGCGTCTGCAGCAGGCGCACGTCGGTGACCTTGTCCAGCGCGCTGACCACGGCTGCACCGTTGTGCCCGGTGAACGCCCAGTTGGCGCCATCGGTGCCGGTCACCGCACCGGCGAAGGTGTTCCAGGAGCCGCCGGCCGCTGCGGGCAGGGTCAACCCGGACAGCGCGCCGGTCAGCGCGCGCCCCGCCACGGCATTGTCGAAGAACCAGTTGACGCCGTACTTCAGGTCGCCGGTCAGCCCGACTTCGGCCACCTGCGCTTCGATGTGTACCTGCAGCGGCATCACGTCCAGCTTTTCGATCACCTCGCGGATCGAGCGCCAGGCCTGCGGTGTCGAACGCACCAGCAGCGTGTTGGTTTCCTCCACCGCCGACACGCCGACACGATCGCCTTCCACTTCCAGGCTGATGCTGACGTTGCCCGACTGGCGCTGCGGCAGGTTCAGGCTGCCGGCGCTGCTGCCACTACCACTGCTGCTGCCGCTACCGACCTGGTTGTTGAAACTGCTGCTGTTGCCCGCGTCCATACCGCGGTCGCCCTCGCTGCCCAGCTGCGAGGGAATGGCACCCGGCGCCAGCGATGCCGAGCCGGAGCCGCCGCGGTTGCCGCTGCTGGCAAAGGCTTCGCTGAGGCGTTCGGCCAGGTCGCGTGCCTTGATGTATCGCAGTTCATGCGAGAACAGGCGCGCGCTGCCGCCGGCGGTATCGATGCGGTCCAGCCACTGCTGGATCTGGTCCAGGTAGCGCACCTGCGGGGTGATCACCAGCACTGCATTGGCGTTTTCCAGCGGCAGGAAACGGAACATGCCGGCGCTGGGCGTCTTGCTCTCTTCGCCGAAGACCTTCTCCAGATCCGCCGCGACCTGCTCGGCCTTGCCGGACTGGATCGGGAATACACCCACCGACATGCCCGAAAGCCAGTCGACGTCGAAGATCTCGACGGTATGCAGGTAGTTCTCCAGTTCCGCACGCGTACCGCCGAGGGTGATCACGTTGCGGCCGCTGTCGACGTTGACGATGGCATTGGGCCGCGCATAGGGCTCCAGCACCTTCTTCATCTCGGTGGCGGAAATGAACTGCAGCGGCACCACGCGAACTTCAAAACCGCGTGCGCTGGAGGCCGGCGCGGTGCTCGGCGCAACGGTGCCGGCCAGTGCCTGGTCGGCGGCGACGATGTTGTAGCGGCCACCGCTGTAGACCATGCGGGCGTTGTTCCAGCCCAGCACCATCTCCAGCAGGTTCAGTGCCTGTGCCGGCGATACCGGCTTGGGCGTGGCCAGCGTCACCGTGCCCTGCACCCCCGGGGCGATCACGTAGTTCTGGCCGAGCATGTCCCCGAGGATGGCCTTGACCACCGCGTGCACCGACTCGCCTTCAAAGTTGAAGGTCGCCTCACCGGAGCTGGCCGCATGCAGCGCGGGCGACGGCTTGCGCGCGGCTTCGCGGTTGATCATGGTGCCGGTGCCACGGCGGATCACCGCCTGCGGCGCCCCCTGGGCTTGATCGGCCGCTTCGGTCTGCGCATCGACGGCAGCCTGGCCGGCACTGGCCGAGGGCTGCAGGTTGCCGTTGCGTTGCACATGCGGGGCCGACACGGTGCTGCAGCCGACCAGCAGCGTCAGGGCGAAGGACCAGGGAAGAAAACGCAGATTCATGCATTCACTCTATCGGTTGGTGCCATCGCCCGGGGGCGGCGACGGTTGTTGCTGCTGTTGCTGCAGCTGACGGCGGCGGGCCTGGATGCGTTCGCGGATGGCCTGCATCTGCGCTTCGCTGGGACCGTTGGTGTTTGCAGGGGGTGCGGCGGCCGCGGCCGGTGCAGGCGAGGCGGGAGCCACGTTGCCATCGGCGGCACGGGGGGTGGGCAGCGTCTGGCTGGGCGTTGGCTGCGGTGGCGGCGGCGGAACCACCGCGCCAGGCACAGGCGGTGTGCCAGTGGCTCCGCGCAGCGCGGTCGGCGCTTCACCGCCCTGGCCATTGAACACGGCCAGTTCCAGCACCTGGCTGCCACTGGAGCCGATCACCGTGGCCTGGCGCGGTTCCAATGCCACCAGCTGCCAGCCATCGACTGCATCGCCGTTGAGGCGCAGGCGCAGCGACCGGCCCTGCTCGGTGGTGAAGGTGGCCATGCTGAAGTCGCCGGTCATCAGCACGCCGGTCAGGCGCAGTGCCGGACTGGCGGCGGCTTCACTGCCCCCCAGCAGGTACGGGCGCGGCTTGCGGTCTTCGGCGAACAGGGGCCGTTCGCTGATCATGCTGTAGCTGTCTGCGCCGGCCATGCGTTCGGGCGCCAGCACGGGCAGCGCCGGCAGCGCGGCCTGGGCGTCGCCCTCCGCACTGACCGTGGGCAGCTGGCTGCCAAGACCGAAGCCGGTGGCCAGCCAGATCGCTGCGGCCCATCCGGCCAGCGCCAGCAACAGCCCGGTGCGCAGGCTGATCTGCTCAAGCTTCATCGGCCACCTCCTGCGCATCGGTGGCAGGCTGCTCCGCCGGTGACGGCACAGGTGCCGGCGGCGACGCCACCGGCGCTGCTGCAGGCGGCGTGGCCACGGGTGCTGTCGAGGGATCGGCAGCAGCCGCCGGCAACAGATAGCCGGCCAGCTCGAAGGACACGTCCAGGCCGAGGCCGGATTCGTTGGGCGATTGCTGGAAGCGCTGTGCGATCAGGTTGAGGTTGTCCACGAACAGGCGCGGGCTGCCGGTCTCCAGGCTGTGCAGCACGGTGGCCAGTTCGGCCACGCCACAGCGCAGGCGCACCTGCATGGCCACGCGCACGAACGCAGCATCGCGACGGTTGTCGCTCAACGGCGTGCGGTTGCTGATGGTGCAGCTGCGGTTGCCCGGGCTGGCCATCGCCACCGCATCCTGCAGGCGTGCGCCGAGCGCGGCCGCGGCGGCCTCGGCGGTGGCTTCCTGCAGGAACCCCGGGCGCTGCTGCAGGGCGTCGCGGGTTGCGCGCAGCCGCTGTTCGATCTGCGGCTGCTGCTGCAGCTGCGCCTGCACGCGCTGCTGGCGCTCGCGCAGGGCGGCGGCATCGGCATCGATGGCGCGCAGCGGCTGGGTGAACCACGGGTGCACCAGCAGCAGGTAGGCCAGGCCCAGCACTGCCAACAGCAGTGCCAGTGCCAGCCAGCGGTCACGGCGTGCGCTTGGCATCGGCATTGGCCGCCTCCGTGGTTGCAGTCGGGGCCGGTGCCGCTGCCGCCGAAGGCAATGGCTGCAGCTCGGCGGTCAGGGTGAAGCGGTCGCGGCCACTGGCGGCACCGTCAGCCTGCAGCACGCCGGTAAGGTTGACCTTGCGCCACTGCGGCGCGTCCTGCAGCAGCGTGACCAGCTGCGATGCTTCGCTGCTGAGGCCGATCAACTGCAGGCTGTTGTTCTCGATCGCCAGTTTTTCCAGGTAGGTGCCATCGGGCAGGCGTCGGGTCAGCTCGTTCCAGACTTCGACGGTACTGGCGCGCTGGTTGCGCTGTGTTTCCAGGAACGCCGCTCCATCCAGCAGCGCCTGCAGCTGGCTGCGTTCGCTGGCCACGCCACGTGCACTGCGGGCGCTGCGCTCGACGTCTGCGCGCAGCGCATCGACGGCGTCACGACGGTTGTCCAGCAACTGCATCGCCGCCAGCACCAGCATCACCAGCGCAGCCATGGCAAGCAGCAGGTTCCAGCGCCGCATCGGGTCCGGTCGCTGCTGACGCTGCGCGGGCGGCAGCAGGTTGACCTGCAGCGCGCGGCCCTGGGCATCGATCGCATCGACACCGGCCAGCACGTCGGCCCACGCTCCGATCTGCGCGCGCCAGTCATCCAGCTGGCGCAGCGGCCAGGCCACCAGCTCCACCTGCAGCAGGCCTTCGCCGGCACTGCCCAGCTCACGGATGTCATAGCTGACCTGGCTGGCTTCGAACGGTGTCTGCCGGTCGATCTCGTAGCCGACCACCGCACGCAGGCGGTCAGCGGCTGCGGCAGGAAGACGCAGATTCCGCCGCAGGACCTGCCCGGCCGGCAGCAGCCACACCCGTGGCAGGCTGCGCAGGCGCGGCTCCAGCACGCGGTCCAGGTCCGCCGGTTGCAGCGGCCACGGCAGGCGGGCCACGGGCTCGAGACCGTCGCCGGTTTCACGCCAGACCTGTAGTTGCCCGTCCTCGCACTGCAGCAGCAGGCGGGTCTGCGACCAGCCCAGCGCCCATTGCCAACGCATCGGCACCCAGGCCAGCAACGACTGCCGCCACCAGCGCAGGAAACGGCCGGCACCGGGGCCGATCTGGCCCTGCACCTGCCGCAGACTGTCCTGCCACGCCGTCATCTTGCTGCCATTCCCTGCTCCCAGCGAAGCACTGTGTAGGTCCGGCCGGGCACCCCGCCCGATCCGTTGCGCACCACCGCCTGCAGCACCGACAGGCGTCCGCTGCCGTCAGTGGCGCGGGACTCGATACTATAGGTGCCACTGCCGCTGGCAAGCGCTGATGCACCCGCAGCGTTATCTCCGTCACGCTCCTGCTGGGCGCGTTGCGCCAGCAGTTGTTCCGCATCCAGGCCCAATGCCGTCAACACCGGTCCACTGGCGAAACGTGGATCCGGGCGCGCCTGCCTGCTGTAGAGCGTCAGGTGCGGCAGCATCGCGGCATACAGCGACCCGCGCATCCCCAGCACCCGCTGCAGTTCGCCCAGGGTTTCAAAGCGCTTGTTGCGCGGGCCATAGGGCAGGCCTGCGGCGGCGTACTCCGGCGCCTCGGCACCGCCACCGGGCTGCAGCAGGCTGTCTTCGTCGCGCCAGTCGATGATCGCACCGGCCAGCTGCCTGGCGCTCTCTGCCGGCTCGCCCAGTGCCTGCATGAATGCGGACAGCAGGGCCGCATCGGCCAGGTTGAGGTTGATCTTGCCGTTCTCGTCCAGCACCCGGATCTCGATGCGGGCGTCGTCGAACTGCCAGCGATAGGCGCGGCCATCAGCCTGCCACGGCGGACGCTGCGGGTCCGGCTGCAGCCGCAGCAACGCGTATTCCAGGCCGGCGCGGGCGCGCTCCTGGCCGCGTGCGTCGTCACCGAGCACCCGCTGCTGCAGGTGTTCGACCCGTGCGCTGAGCGCAAAGGCGCCGACCAGCGCGGTCATCAGCGCGATCAACCACAGCACCAGGACCAGCGCGGCACCACGTGGACGCTTCATCGCGCACCTCCGCTGCCACCGGCCCGCAGTGACACCACCAGCGGCGGCCACGGCGTGCCCCTGGCCGGCACGATCTGTACTTCCACCAGCAATGGCAGGCGTCGGGTGTCCTCCCAGCGTGGCAACCATTCGGTCAGCTGCCCGTTGCTGGCGTCGACACCGCGGTAGCGCAGCCTTACGTCCTTCAACTCCTCCGCCAGCACTTCGGGCGGGCGCGGCGGGTTCTCTTCGATGCGCTCGCCTTCCTGCAGCAGCACCAGCCCCAGCAGCAAGCGGCGGTGGCCGGCTGCGCCATCCACCTGCAGCGCATGCAGGTAAGGGCCGCCACGACCGAGATAGCCCGGCAGGTCGGCAACGAACTGCATGCCCTGATCGTCACCCTGGAAGAACACCGGTTCGCGGGTGGGATCGGGCACTTCCAGCGGGCTGCGCAGGGCACTGGCGAGCTGCCGCCGCAGCAGGGCCTGCACTGCGCGCATGCGTTCGCTCTGCGCGGCAATCTGCTCGCCGCGCTGGCTGATCGCCATCGCCGAGCGAACGCTGGCGAACGCCAGCGCCAGGCCGCCTGCCAGCAGCACCGTGGCCAGCATCACTTCGACCAGGGTGAAGCCCCGCGCGCGGCGCCTCATCGCGCATTCTCCAGCGCGGGCGGCAACAGACGCAGGCTGCGCCAGCGCAACTGCTCGCGTTCACTGTCGCCCCAACGCACCTGCAGCTGCAGTTCCGCCAGCCAGGGTGCGCCCGGCGACTGCGCTGCGGGCAGCGCACCACTGCGCGGCTCGGCCCAGGGCTGCACCTGCAGCTGCCAGTGATAACGCCCCTGCTCCCACTCGCCCTGCTGGCTGCCGACCTGCAGCGGTGCTTCCACGCCGGCGGCGGCCAGCAACGACTGCGCGTGCAGCACCGCGCGCGTGCGCAGCTCGGCGTCGCGCACCTGCCGCGCGCCACCGGACAGGCTGCCCAGCAACAGCGTCAGCGCCAGCCCGAGCAAGGCGAAGGCAACGATCACTTCCAGCAGGGTAAAACCACGGGCGCGCGACCTCATTGCGCCCGCCACGGTCCGGAACGGACTTCACCGGTCAACCAGCCGACATCGATGCGCCACTCGGCGCTCTCCAGCTGCAGGCGGATGCGGCCGCCACTGGAGCCGCCGTCGGGATGGAATTCGATCACGCCCTGGCCGGGCGCGGTGGCCAACTGCGCGGCACCTTCGAACTGCACCTTCAGCTTGGCCGGCACTTCACCGTGGCGCTGGCTGGCGCCCTGCCAACGATGCTGCGCCGGTTCGATCACGAAGCGCTGCGGTTCGCCGCGGGCAATGGCCTGCGCGCGCACCATGCGCAGCTGGTTGGCGATGTCCTTGCCGGCACTGCGCAGCTGCATGCCGGCAAAGCCGCGCGACATGCCAGCGGCGGTGATCAGGCCGATGGCCGCGATCAACGCGATCACCAGCAGCATTTCCAGCAGCGACAGGCCCGCCGCGCGCCTGCCGTGCAGGCGCGGGCGTGACACCCGGCGCGGCAGGAAAAGCAGCATGCGTGCTTACGGCTGGTAGCGGATGTCAGCGTCGACGCTGCTGCCGCCGGCCTTGCCGTCCTTGCCCAGGCTGATCAGTTCATACGCCTGGCCCTCGCCCGGTGCGCGGTACTCCAGCGCGTGGCCCCACGGGTCGTTGAGGTCGGCAGGCTTGGCATACGGGCCCAGCCAGCCACCGACGCCGGCCGGTGCGGTCACCAGGTCGTTGAGCGAGGCGGGCAGCTTGCCGGTGTCGATCTGGTAGTTGTCGACCTTGGAGGCAACGGTCTGCACCTGCGCCTTGGCGATGTTGGCCTTGCCTCGATCGGCGCCGCCGAGCACGCGGCTGGCGACCAGGGTCAGCACCGCGCCGATCAGCACGATGACGATGATGATCTCCAGCAGGCTCATGCCCGACTGGTGGCGTGCGGCGGTGAAGGAAAGGCGGATCGGTCGACGGGAAGCAATCATGGTCGGTCCTTTCAGGTACGGGATGTCGGGGTTGCGAAGGAGGCCATCGTCAGCCGATGGCGTTGGTAAGGTCGTACAACGGCACCAGCACGGCCACGATCACCGCGCCGACCACCGAGGCCAGCACCAGGGTGATCGCTGGCACCATCGCCGCCAGCAGGCGGTCGATGCGGCGGGCGCTGTCCTGTTCGAAGGTATCAGCAGCTTTCAGCAGCATGGTATCGAGCGCGCCGGACTCCTCGCCGACCTGGATCATCTGCAGCGCCAGCCGGGGAAAACGCTTGCCGCGCGACAACGCCAGCGACAGGCCGGTGCCGTTCTTGACCTCGTCGGCGGCGGTCTCCAGGTCTGCGGCAAGGGCGCGGTTGCCGAGCACGTTGCGGGCGATGCCCAGCGCCCCCAGCAGCGGCACGCCGTTGCGCAGCAGTGTCCCCAGGGTGCGCGCCAGCCGTGCGGTTTCCAGCTCGCCCAGCAGGCGGCCGATGCCCCGGCGCTGCAGCAGCCAGCCATCCAGCGCCAGACGGAACGCGGGCTGCCGCGACTTGCGTTCGAACAACAGCAGCAGCACGCCCGGCACCACCAGCAGCAGCACCCACCAGTCGCGCACGAACAGGCCCAGCTGCAGCACCAGGTTGGTGAACCATGGCAGCGCCACGTCCAGGCTTTCGTACATCTGTGCGAACTGCGGCACAACGTAGCCCAGCAGGAACAGCAGCGCACCACCCACCACCACCAGCAGGATCGCCGGGTAGACCAGCGCGTTGATCACCTTGCCCTGCAGCGCACGGCTGCGTTCGAGGTAGTCGGCCAGGCGTTGCAGCGTGTCGTGCAGGCTGCCACCGGCTTCGCCGGCGCGCACCATGTTCACGTATAGACGCGAGAACAGGCCGTGCTGGCGTTCCAGCGCAGTCGACAGCGGCGCGCCACCACGCACCACGTCGCGGATGTCAGTGATCGCGCGGCGCGAGCGCTCGTCTTCGGGCAGGCTGAGCAGGATCGACAGCGCGCGGTCCAGCGGCTGCCCGGCACCGAGCAGGGTGGCCAGCTGCTGGGTGAACTGCAGCAATGCCGCGCCCTGCAGCGGACGCTGGCGGAACAGGCCGCGCAGGCTGCTGCCGCCAACCGCCCCCCCGTCGGCCAGCTGCGTTTCCATCGGCAGATGGCCCTGGTCCTGCAGGCGCGCGACCAGCTCGGCCTCGCTGGCCGCTTCCATCTGTCCGTCGAACACTTCACCGTGTGGGTTCAGTGCCTTGTAACGGTAGTTCGGCATGTCAGCGTCGTCCCTGCACGCGCATCAGCCTTCCTCGGTCACGCGCAGGACTTCCTCGAGGGTCGTCTGCCCGCTCAGGGCCTTGCTCAGGCCGTCCTCGTACATGGTGCGCATGCCGGCTTCGCGGGCGATGCGCTCGATCTCGCCCATGCCATCGCGACGCATCACCGCACGGCGCAGCGCGTCGTTCATCACCAGGAATTCCATGATGGTGGTGCGCCCCAGGTAGCCGGTCGGCGCCAGCGCCGAAGGCTTCGGGCGATACAGGTAGATCGTTCCATCCGGCTGCAGGCGGCGCAGGTCGAAGCGTTCGATCTCTTCCGGCGAGGCTTCGTAGCGTTCGGCGTGGGTCGGCTCCAGCCGGCGCACCAGGCGCTGGGCCAGGATGCCGTTGATGGTGGAGGTGAGCAGATAATCTTCCACGCCCATGTCGAGCAGGCGGGTGATGCCGCCTGCGGCATTGTTGGTGTGCAGCGTGGAGAGCACCAGGTGGCCGGTCAACGCTGACTGGATCGCGATGCGCGCGGTTTCCAGGTCGCGCATTTCGCCGATCATGATGATGTCCGGATCCTGGCGCACGATGCTGCGCAGCGCATTGGCGAAATCCAGCCCGATCTGCGGCTTGGCCTGGATCTGGTTGATGCCTTCGATCTGGTACTCGACCGGATCTTCAACGGTGATGATCTTGACGTCGGCGGTGTTGAGCTGGCTCAGCGCGGTGTACAGCGTGGTGGTCTTGCCCGACCCGGTGGGGCCGGTCACCAGCAGGATGCCGTGCGGCTGTTCAAGCACCTTGCGGAACTGCGGCAGGAAGGCATCGGTGAAGCCCAGCCGATGGAAGTCGAACACCACCGTCTCGCGATCAAGCAGGCGCATCACCACGCTTTCGCCGTGCGCGGTGGGCACCGTGCTGACACGCAGGTCCAGTTCCTTGCCCTGCACGCGCAGCATGATGCGGCCATCCTGCGGCAGGCGGCGCTCGGCGATGTTGAGCCGGGCCATGATCTTGATGCGGCTGATCACCGCGGCGGTCAGGTTGGCCGGCGGACTCTCGCCTTCGACCAGCACGCCATCGACGCGGTAACGCACCTTCAGCCGGTTTTCGAACGGCTCTACGTGGATGTCCGACGCGCGCAGTTCGACCGCGCGCTGGATCACCAGGTTGACCAGGCGGATCACCGGCGCTTCGGAAGCGAGATCGCGCAGGTGCTCGATATCGTCCACTGCGCCGCCCTCGCCATCGGCGGTTTCCACGATCGCGCCCATCGCACTGCGGCCCTGGCCGAACCAGCGCTCGACCAGATCATCGATCTCCGCGCGCATGCCCAGCAGCGGCGTGACCGGTACACCCAGTGCCAACTGCACGGCCTGCTGCGGGTAAGGATCGTGGGCGTCGGCCAACCACAGCTGCACGCCGTTTTCATCCAGCGCCAGCGGGCACACGTGGAATTGCTTGAGGAAGCGCAGCGACAGCGGCAGGCCTTCGGCCAGCGCCTGCGGTGGCGATTCAGGCAGCTGCCGTCCTTCCAGCAGCGGCAGGCCCAGCACATCGGCGCTGGCCTGCGCCTGGTCACGTTCGGACACCAGCCCAAGCCGTACCAGCAGCCCAAGCAGGCTGCCACCGGACTCGGCATGCAGCGGCCGCGCACGTGCCAGATCTCCTTCCTTGAGCCGACCACGTGCCAGCAGCGCATCGAGGATGCGGCCTTCAGTGTCGTCGATGGCAGTGGCAGCGAGCGCGTTCACGTGACTCTCCTGTCGATCGTCCCGACTTTAGCAGTTAAGCCGTGGTTTCCACCCTCTCCGGTTCTTCTTTCGTAAAAAGACGAGGCCCGTCACACAGGTGACGGGCCCCGCTTGTTCATTTACGACAGTCGGTTATTACTGGGTCGCCAGGATGCTCACCCCGCTGTAAGCGGCCTCACCCACCACCTTGATGTAGTAGGTACCGGCCACCGGCTTGGCCACGCGCACGGTTTCGGTATTGCCCGGGCGGGTCGACTTGGCATCGTTGTCGGTCGCGGTGGGCACGCGGCCCTGCGCCAGGTACACCGACACGTTGCCGCTGCCGCCGTAGGTCAGCACGCTCAGCGTCTTGCCGGCGGCCGCTTCGAAGGTATAGACGGTTTCGCTGGCGGCCGCACCGGCCAGCCCGCCCACGGTCACCTTGTTGGTCAGCGGAATGCCTTCCGGCTCGCAGTTCTCGGTGCACGGCTCCTTCAGCGCGGCATCCAGTGCGGCCTTGGCATCGAGGATGCCGGTACCGATCGGGGTGGCCGCCGGGATGGTCACCGGGAACTTGCGCGCCGACTGCTTGAGCAGGGTTTCCAGCGCGGCCGGCGCCAGCGGCTCCTTGCCCTTGGCGATCAGCGCGCTCTGCACCATGGCAGCCACCGCGGCAACGTGCGGCGAGGACATCGAGGTACCGCCCTTGCCCATCAGCACCCACTCACCGGCGTCCGGGGTGGTTTCCGAACTGGAACCGACCTGCCAGATGTAGCCGTTCGGGTTGCCGTCGACACTGCCGCCACCGCCCGGGGCCGACAGGTCGACCGCGGTGCCGTAGTTGGAGTAATAGGTGATGCCACCGGTGACACGGGTCGCACCCACCGCCACCACGTTGTTGCAGCTGGCCGGACGGTACTTGGACGCGTTGTCGGTTTCATTGCCGGCCGCGACCACCACCAGGGTGCCGCGCGACACGGCGCCGTTGATCGCGTCCTGGTAGGCGGCATCGCAGGCGCCACCACCCCCCAGGCTCATGTTGATGATTTCCGCCGGATTGGTGTTGGCCGGAATGCCCGGCACGGTGCCGCCCGACGCCCAGGTGATGGCGTCGCTGATGTCGGCCAGGGTGCCGCCGCACTTGCCCAGCACGCGCACCGGCAACACCTTGGCCTTGTAGGCCAGGCCTGCCAGGGCACTGCCGTTGTTTGTCACCTCGGCAATGGTGCCGGCCACGTGCGTGCCGTGCCAGGAACTGCCTTCCGGTTCGGAACCGGTGTAGCACTCGTTGGCCGTTTCCACCCAGTCGCCGTAGTCGGTGGCACCCGGTGCGCGGCCATCGTTCGGGCGGCGCGAGGATTCCTTGTCACTGATGAAATCGTAGCCTTCCAGCAGGTTGCTGCCGAAATCCGGCACGCCCGGCAGGATGCCGGTATCGAGCACGGCGACCACGATGCCCTCGCCCTGCGAAAGATCCCACGCGGCCGGTGCATTCACACCACCGGTGGCGTTGAAGAAGTTCCACTGGTACTGCGCGTAGTTGGGATCGTTGGGCACCAGTGCCGGCTGCGCATTGGTGGCACGCAGGTCCGAGCGCTGCAGGCGCACGTTGGCCACCGCGTACTGCACCGACGGATCGGCATTCAGTTCAGCCAGTACCTTCTGCATGTCGGCCGAGCCCAGCCGGGACTTCAGGCGGATCAGGTCGCCACCGGTACCGAGCTTGCGCTCCACCAGCGGGGAAAGTGCCGCAGCACGGCTGGTGGTGCCGCTGCTGACGATGGCACGCGACAGTGCCGACTGCACGACCGAGAGCTTGGTCGAACGATCGCTGGCGGCCGCGGTGCCGTTGCGGTACTTCACGATGATGCCGTCCACGCTCTGCTGGGCAGTGCTGGCCACGCGCGCCGGTTCCTTGGCCACGCCCGGCTTGGCCGCATGCGCCGCACCGACGCCGACAGTCAGCGACAACACGGCGGCAGCCAGCACATTGATGCGAAGGGTCTGCTTCTTGGTCACGTTCGAAATCCTCTTCAAGGTCATGGTTGAGCTTTCCTTCTCCGCCCGTTGCACGGACGGAGCTCACTACGGCCATCACTCCCTGCGACTGCCCTGGCTGGCCCACCAGGGTTGCCATGCCACGCCCCTTTGGCGCTCACTGCTCGACGTGCCGATGGGTTGCCCATCGGCACGTTGTTGCGCACTTACCAGCCGAAGCCGGCACCCACGCCGACCGAGCTGTCATCACTGCTGAAGGCACCACCGACGGTGACCGTGGCGCGATCGCTGATCGCACGCTGGTAGCCCAGCGACATGGCCGACTCACCTCCCTGGAAACCGATGCCGACGCCGACCCGGTTCTGGGTGCGGATGCCGGCGGCACTGGTGGCCATGTTGAGCATCGCTGCGCTCATCGCGCCCTGGCGGTCGATGCGGCGATCCATGTGGCGCAGGCGCCCATCGACTTCACCCTTGAACACATCGAAGCTGTCGGTGACTGCCTGCACGCGGCTGTCGGTGTAGCTGTTGGCGGTGGTGATGCCACGATCCAGCTGGCCCTTGTTGACCGCATCGGTTGCGGTGGTACCGGCCGCCACGTTGGTGACCTGGCGTTCGTTGCCCTCACTGCCGACCGAGACGGTGTTGGCGCGATCGGCAACCGAGCCCTGGCCCAGCGCCACCGCATTGGCCGCCGTTGCACTCGCGCCCTGGCCGACAGCGGTGGACGATGCACCGCTGGCGACAGCGCCATCGCCCATCGCGACGGCGTTGACGCCACCGCCTGCGACCAGTGCTGGCTGAGCACTGCCTGCGCTGGCGGCGGTCGGCGTGCCCTGCACACGGGCCGTTGCCGATCCGCCATCAGCCATGCTCGCGTCGGTGGCAGCCGACGCCGTGGCCACATTGGAAGCGTCTGCGTCCAGCGGAGCGGCCATCGAACGCAGGCTGGCCGCGCCGGAACGCGTGCCGCTGGCGGTGCGACGATCGATCTCGCTGACCTTGCGGTCCAGTGCGCCCAGCGCGTCGCCGACGTTGCTGTAGGTGGACCCCTGGATCACATAGTTCGGCGCGACGAACACGCCCTGCATGCCGACGCTGGCACCGCCGCCGAGGAAGCTGGCGGCATCGCTGAGCGACTGGAACAGCTGCCCACCGTTGATCGCCTGGCGGCTGCCGGAGGCGATGCTGCCGGCGCCGACGTTGTCGATGGTGGTGCCCTGGATACCGGCCAGGGTCAGGCGGTCACGGCTGGCATCGTCGTAGCCGACCGAGCTGGCCGCGCTGGTTTCAACGGTGGCGATGCGCGAGTCGAAATCACCGACCCGGGTTTCCACCGCACCCACGCGCTGGTTGGTGACGTTGAGCTGTGAACCGGTCACGGCGTCGCTGCTGCCGGCGGCGATACGGCCATCGGCAACGTTGACGATGCGGCGTGTAGCAGGACCATCCGTGCCGTTGCCGCCGCCGACCGACACCACGTTTGCATCCACCGCACGCGCGCCGGCACCGAGTGCCACTGAGTTGCTGCCGGTGACGGCGGCATTGGCGCCTACGGCCAGTGATGCGTTGCCGACGGCGCTGGCGTTGCTGCCCAGTGCATTGCTGCGGTTGCCACTGGCAGTGGCACTGGAGCCCACCGCCACTGCGTTGGTACCGCTGGCAGTGGCGGTGCCGCTGCCGTTGGCACGGAAGTGCCTGCTGGTGGCGTCGGCGGTGGAGGCCACCGCATCCAGCTGGCCCTTGTTCACCGCATCGTTGGCCTGGGTACCGGCGGCCACGTTGGTCACCTGGCGGTTGATCGCGCTGTGGCTGACCCCGGCAGCATCGACCCACTCCTGCGCCGCACCCACCGATACCGCATTGGCACGGTCGGCCAGCGAACCTGCACCGAGCGCCACGCTGTTGTCGGCGTCCTTGGTGGTCCAGGTATTGCTGCCCAGCACGGTGGCATTGGTGGCCTGCGCATAGCTGTTGTAGCCGACCACGGTGGCACCGTCCTCGGTGGCCCATGCCTCGCTGCCGATCGCGGTGGTGTGCTGGCCCGTGCCAACGCTGTTGGCGTCCTGTCCGGCCAGCGCGTTGAAGCCGACCGCCACGCCATTGAGCCCGGTGGTGGCATTGTTGCCCAGTGCGGTACCGAACTGGCCGGCGCGCGCCTGCACGCCGAAACCAGCACCGGCGATCTGCGCGACGGTGCCCTGGCCCACGGCTGTGGACACTTCGGCGGCCTGCGCGCCACTGCCCAGCGCGGTGCCGAAGAAGGCGGCCGTGGCACCGGCGCCGTAGGCGGTGGACTGCCAGCCGTTGGCCGACGCGAAGTTGCCGACGGCGGTGGCTTCGCGACCATCAGCGGTTGCGCCATAACCGACGGCCGTTGCGGCCAGCCCGTTGGCCTGGGCGATGCCGCCGACGGCGACCGCACCGATGCCCTGCGCCTGGGACTGCGCACCGAGGGCCACACTGGCCGGGCCTGCGCTGCTGCTTTCCACGCCGATGGAAATCGCGCCACCGGCCGTGCTGCTGGCGCTGCTGCCGATCGCCACACCGTCTTCACCACTGGCCAGCGCATTGAAGCCGACGGCGGTGGCGTTGGCCGCGACCGCGGTGGCACCACTGCCGAGCGCACTGGCGCCATTGCCGATCGCATTGGCCGCTTCACCGGCCGCCAGCGCATTGTCACCTTCGACGTAGGCACCGGCGTCGCTGTCGGCACTGCCGCTGGCCTGGAAGTGCTTGCTGGTCTTGTCGGCGACACTGGCCACGGCATCCAGCTGGCCCTTGTTCACTGCATCGGTGGCCTCGGTGCCGGCGGCAATATGGGTGACCTGGCGTTCACCGCCCGCGCTGCCGACGGCCACCGTGTTGTCACGGTCGGCCTTCGAGCCCGCGCCAAGGGCGACACTGTTGACACCGTTGGCGGTCGCGCTGGCACCCAGGGCGGTGCTGTCAGCCGCATCGGCCCATGCATTCCAGCCGATCGCGGTGGCGTAGTCATCGGTCGCCCAGGCACCGGCACCGAAGGCCGCCGCACCGGTACCGCTGGCACGCGACGGGATCAGGCCGAAGAAGGTGCTGCCGCCGATGGCGACACTCTCTGCGCCACTGGCTTCGCTGGACTGGCCGACGGCGACGGCGCCGCTGCCTGCTGCCGCCGCTCCGAAGCCGACAGCCGTGGTGTTGGCACCGGTCGCCGCCGAGCCGTAGCCGAGTGCGGTGCCGAGGCGGCCGCTGGCTTCGCTGTAGCCACCGATGGCGGTGGTGCCATCGGCCGAAGCGGCACTGCGGAAACCGCTGGCCAGCGACTGCGCACCGCTGGCGACGGCCTCCGCACCGTTGGCGGTGCTGTAGACGCCGCTGGCCTGTGCAGCGGTGCCGGTAGCGGTGGCGCTGATGCCACTGGCTACCGCGCCGTTGCCGAGTGCGGCACTGTCTTCACCGGTGGCCTGCGCGTTGCTGCCTACCGCAGCCGCATTGCTGCCCGTGGCCAGCGAGTTGATGCCCACGGCGCTCGCGTTGGCGGCCACGGCCGTGGCACCACTGCCGAGCGCGGTGGCGCCATTGCCGATCGCATTGGCCGCTTCACCGGCAGCCAGTGCGTTGTCGCCTTCCACATAGGCACCGGCATCGCTGTCGGCGCTGCCGCTGGCCTGGAAGTACTTGCTGGTCTTGTCGGCCGTTGCGGCGACAGCATCGAGCTGGTTCTTGTTGACCGCATCGGTGCCTTCGGTGCCAGCCGCCACGTGGGTCACCTGGCGTTCGCTGCCGGCGCTGCCGACGGCCACCGTGTTGTCACGGTCGGCCTTGGAGCCTGCGCCCAGGGCGACGCTGTTGGCACCGTTGGCGGTAGCGCTGGCACCCAGTGCCGTCGACTCGGCGCCATCGGCCCACGAATTCCAGCCGATTGCAGTGGCGTAGTCGTCGGTGGCCCAGGCACCGGCACCGAACGCCGCTGCGCCGTAGCCACTGGCACGTGATGGCACCAGGCCGAAGAAGGTGCTGCCACCAATGGCCACGCTCTCATCGCCGCTGGCTTCGCTGGAATCACCCATCGCCACCGAGCTGGCGCCCGACGCAGCAGCGAACACGCCGGCAGCGGTGCTGTTGGCACCACTGGCCACGGTGCCATAGCCCAGCGCCGAGCCGAGGCGACCGCTGGCTTCGCTGTAGCCGCCGACTGCGGTGGTGCCGTCTGCAGAGGCTGCCGAACGGAAGCCACTGGCCAGCGACTGCGCACCGCTGGCGACCGCCTCGGCACCGTTGGCCGTGCTGTACACCGCCGTCGCCTGCGCGCCTGCACCGGTTGCGGTGGTGCTGGTTTCGCTGGCCACCGCGCCGCTGCCGAGCGCCGCACTGTCTTCGCCCGTCGCCTGTGCGTTGTTGCCCACCGCAGCCGCATTGCCGCCGCTGGCCAGGCTGTTGAAGCCTACCGCCGTAGCGTTTGCCGCTACCGCCGTTGCACCACTGCCGAGTGCGGTGGCGCCGGTGCCGATCGCATTGGCGGCCTCACCGGCGGCCAGCGCGCTGTCACCTTCCACGTAGGCACCGGCATCGCTGTCGGCGCTGCCGCTGGCCTGGAAGTACTTGCTGGTCTTTGCGCCTTCGGCAGCCACCGCGTCCAGCTGGTCCTTGTTCACCGCATCGGTACCCTGGGTACCGGCGGCCACGTTGGTGATCTGGCGGGTGTTGCCGCCGCCACCGACCGACACGGTGTTGTCGCGGTCGGCAATCGAATCGGCACCCAGCGCCACGCTGTTGGCACCGCGCGATTCAGCCGCATTGCCCAGCGCGGTGCTGTTGATGCCCGGCGCATAGGCGCCGCCACCGACCGCGGTGGAATAGTCGCCGGATGCTTCGGTCGCCAGCAGGCCGAACAACGATCCACCGACGGCCACGGCATTGGTGCCGGTAGCCAGGCTACCCTGGCCGGTGGCGGTGCTGTAGGCACCGGACGCTTCCGAATCGCCACCAAGCGCGACGCTGTTGGAACCGGAGGCGTTGGCAAAGTTGCCGAAGGCAGTGGCGTTGAATGCCGAGGCGTTGGCGTAACCGCCGATGGCGGTGCTGTAGCCACCGGTCGCTTCGGCACCGATGCCGAATGCTGCCGAAGCGGTGCCACTGGCCACGCTTTCACTGCCGACCGCAGTGGCGGCCTCACCGCTGGCGTTGCTGAAGTAGCCAACCGCCACGGCTTCTTCGCCGCTGGCTTCGGACAGCACGCCGCTGGCGGTGCTGCCAGCGCCGCTGGCCACCGCGGCCGCGCCGAAGGCCGCACTCTGCTCGCCGCTGGCTTCGCTCTCGGCACCATGAGCAGTGGCGTATTCGCCGGTCGCCTGTGCGTTGGCACCGATGGCGCTGGCATTGGCCGCGCTGGCCAGGGCATTGAAGCCGATGGCCTGTGCGTTGCCGGCCAGTGCATTGGCGCCACTGCCGAGGGCGGTTGCGCCGTTGCCGATGGCGTTGGCCGATTCACCCGCGGCCAGCGCGTTGTCACCTTCCACGTAGGCACCGGCGTCGCTGTCGGCACTGCCGCTGGCCTGGAAGTACTTGCTGGTGGTCGCGGCACTGGCTGCAACCGCGTCGAGCTGCGACTTGTTCACCGCATCGGTGGCCTGGGTACCGGCCGCCACACTGGTGATCTGCCGCTCGTTGCCGACGCTGCCCACCGACACGCTGCGGTCGCGGCTGGCCACCGAACCGGCACCCAGTGCAACCGCGTTGTTGCCACTGGCCGTGCTGCCCGCGCCCAGGGCGATCGCACTTTCACCGCCGGCCACCGTGTTGGTGCCGATGGCGATGCTGTTGATGCTGTTGCCCAGTGCCTGGAAGCCCAGCGCAACACTGTTGTCGCCGTAGCTGAAGGCGCCGCGGCCGACGGCGGTGGAACTGGTGCCGTTGGCCCAGCTGTTGTAGCCGATGGAGGTGGCACCGTTGGCGCTGGCCCATGCCGCCGGACCAAACGCCGAGGCATTGCGGCCGGTGGCCCACGCGCCGGCACCGAAGGCGGTGGCGCCTTCCTCGCTGGCAGTGCTGTAGCCACCCACGGCGGTGCTGTCATCGGCCTTGGCGAAGGCGCTGTCGCCGACGGCGACGGCATAGCTGCCGGTAGCGCGCGACTTGCCGCCTGCCGCGAAGCTGTTGTCGCCGGTGGCCTGCGCCGCATTGCCGAAGGCGCTGCTGCTGGCACCGGTCGCCTGCGCGGCATTGCCGACGGCGGTGGAACCGGCCGAAGCGGTGGTGCCGATCTGCACCGGGTTGCCCTGCTCATCCAGCAGCGGCTGGTTGTATTCGTCGTAGGCCTGGCCGAGGCCACCCACGGCTACCGCACCGTCACCGTCGGCGAAGGTATTGCGACCCAGTGCCACGCTGTCGGCGCCGATGGCCGCAGCGCCTGCGCCCTGTGCCAGCGCGCCGGCACCGATGGCGTTGCTGGCCGAACCCGCCGCTACCGCACCCTCGCCCTCTGCATAGGCGCCAGCATCGCTGCCGCTTTCCGGCTGCGCCTGGAAGAAGCGCGCGGTGGTGTCGGCGGTGCTGGCCACGGCGTCCAGCTGGGCCTTGTTCACTGCATCGGTGGCTTCGCTGCCGGCCGCCACGCTGGTGATCTGCCGCTCGTTGCCGGCACTGCCCACGGCCACGCTGTTGGCGCGCACCGCTTCGGAATTGGCGCCCAGTGCAACGCTGTTGGCACCACGCGCAGTGGCGTAGTAGCCGACGGCGGTGCTCTGCGTGCCACTGGCCCAGGTCTGCGCGCCCAGCGCACTGGCGTTCTCGCCCGGTGCATAGGCGAAGTAGCCCACTGCGACCGACTCGGCACCGGAGGCCTCGGTCAGGCTGCCATTGGCCACGGCCTGGTCGCCGCTGGCGATGGCACCGGCGCCGACGGCGGTGGCGGCTTCGCCACTGGCCTGGGTCTGCACGAAGAAGCCCAGGCCCGGGATCAGATCGGCCGGGCCACCGATGGCCACGCTGCTGGTGCCGGTAGCGTTGCTCTGCGTACCGACGGCCGTGGAATAGTCGCCGATGGCATTGGAGACAGCACCGAATGCCGACGACTGCGCACCTGCCGCATAGGCTCCCACGCCATACGCCGACGCTGCGAAACCACCGGCATCGGCGCTGGCGCCGACGGCGGTACCACCGACCCCGGCACTGGTGGCGCCGGTCTCTACCGGCACGCCACCACTGGTGATCAGCGGATTGCCATCGGCATCCACCGCAGCACCGCCGACGGCGACGCTGCCCGGGCCGACTGCCTGCGCGTTGTTGCCGAAGGCCGCGCTGTTCTGGCCAGATGCAAGCGCGTTGTTGCCGACGGCGGTGGCGTTCTGCGCGACGGCGGTCGCACCTGCACCGACGGCGGTCGTACCGTTGCCGATCGCATTGGCGGCTTCGCCAGCGGCGAGCGCGTCATCTCCCTCGGCCAACGCACCGGCATCGCTGTTGCTGCTGCCGGTGGCCTGGAATCGCTTGGCGGTGGTATCGGCTACCGCTGCCACGTCCTTCAACTGAGCGACGTTGACCGCATCGGTATCTTCGGTACCGGCGGCAACGCTGGTGATCTGCCGGGTCAAGCCGTAGTCGACCGCACCCACCGACACGGTATCGACGCGGTCGGCCAGCGAGCCGGCGCCCAGCGCCACGCTGCCGGTAGCCACGGCCGCCGAATTGGAACCCAGCGAGGTGCTGTATTCGCCCACCGCCGTGCTGAACGCACCGACGGCAATGGAGGCTTCGTTGGCGGCAGTCGCACCACGGCCCAGCGAGGTGCTGCCGGGGCCCATCGCCACGGCACCCGCGCCGACCGCAGTAGCGCCATCGGCGCTGGCTTCGGACAGTGCACCCAACGCGGTGGCTGCACCGTTCTCGCTGGCGGCTACGGCACTTGCACCTACCGCCGTATCGCCAAGGCCGAAGGCGGCCGCACTCTGCCCGACCACTACGCTGGCATCACCCAAGGCGAGCGCGTTCTGGCCGAAAGCACTGGCACCAAGTCCTGCGGCAATCGCCTGGGTGCCGACCGCGGTGGTGGCGTTGGCCAGCGACTGGCTGCCACTACCGACCGCGATGGCGCCCTGGCCTTCGATCTTTGCCGCGTCGCTGTCATCACCAGCGCCATCGGCCTTGAAATAGCGGCTGCCCTCGGCCGCCGCCTGCGCAAGCGCGGCCTGCGTGGCGCGCGCCTGTGCATCCAGCTGTGCCTTGTTCACCGCATCGGTGGCGGCGGTACCGGCGGCGACATTGGTCACCTGCCGTTCCTTGCCTGCATCACCGACAGAAACGGTGTTGGCGCGCGTTGCCTTGGAGCCGGCGCCCAGCGCCACGCTGTTGGCGCCGGTGGCGCTGGTACCCGCACCAATCGCCACCGCGTTGCTGCCCTTGGCGCTGGCGCTGCCATCGACCACGCACTTGTCCAGCACCTTGCTGTTGAGCACCACGCAGTTCGCGCTGCCCCCAATCTCGACCGACTGCGCCGCAGCGATGCCGGTCATGCCCAGTCCCATTGCCAAGGCCAGCGCTGCAGCCAGTCGTGCCGGCGCGGCATCGGTCGCACCGCGGCGCTGGTCGACGACCCCGCCTGATGAGCTGGAAGAGGCCAGTTCCGAGGCCACCACCAACTGACCCAATGCTTTGTTCCAGACCTTGCGATAAATCCGATTCATCGGTACGGCTCCTGATTGGACTGGTTTTGGGCAAAGCAACGCCACCGCCGAGCCTTCGTGGCCCAACGTCCCCTGGGGGCGTTTATTCGCGTGATTTACTGCGGGTATTGCCGAACGGCGCGCAGGGACAGAAAACCGAGCGCATGCGCCGTGCGGTTACTGCGGGATGAACAGATTTGAAACGGGGGTCAAGTGTTAACGGCATCTTTGCGGATCGTCAAGAGTTTGACGCAGCAAAACCCATTGCCGTGAAGCAGTTCACTGTTTCACTTGTTTATGTACGCATTTTGTTAGGCGCACGTGAGGAAATCCTCACTTATGAAAACGCATGTAACTGATGGCCAGTTCAGGAGTTTCCGTATGGACAAAGAAAAACCCGCCGGTTTCCCGGCGGGTTCTCCATACGCGATGGCATCGTCAGCTGCGCAATGCGCGTGCGATCAACCGCACCACACCCGTGCGTTGCGGAACATGCGCATCCACGGTGAATCGCCCTGCCACTCGGACGGGGCCCAGCTCAGGTTGAGCGCGCGCGGGGTGCGCTCCGGGTGCGGCATCATGATGGTCACCCGGCCGTCGGTGCTGGTCAGGCCGGTGATGCCGTCGGGCGAGCCGTTCGGGTTCAGCGGGTACTGGCTGGCGACGTTGCCGTTGCCATCGATGTAGCGCAGTGCGACACGGGCTGTGGCCTGGTCGACGGCGTTGTCGAACACCGCCTGGCCTTCGCCATGTGCCACCGCCACCGGCAGGCGCGACCCGGCCATGCCACGCAGCAGGATCGACGGCGACTCCACGACTTCCAGCAGCGCGGTACGGGCTTCGAACTGCTCGCTGGCGTTGCGGCGGAACTGCGGCCAGTGTTCGGCACCGGGGATGATGTCCTTCAGCTGGCTCATCATCTGGCAGCCGTTGCACACGCCCAGGGCGAAGCTGTCCTCGCGCGCGAAGAACGCGGCGAAGGCATCGCGCAGCGCGGTGCGCTCGAGGATCGAGGTCGCCCAGCCGCGGCCGGCACCGAGCACGTCGCCGTAGCTGAAGCCGCCGCAGGCAACCAGGCCGGTGAAGTCCTGCAGCGCCACGCGGCCTTCGATGAGGTCGCTCATATGCACGTCGAACGCGCGGAAGCCGGCACGTTCGAAGGCGTTGGCCATTTCGATCTGGCCGTTGACGCCCTGTTCGCGCAGGATCGCAACGCGCGGACGCGCCCCGGTCTGCACGAACGGTGCGGCAACATCCTCATTGGGATCGAAGCTCAACTTCGGCTTCAGGCCCGGCGCGGTAAAGGCGCGGGCGATCTCGCGCTCGGCATCGGCGTTGGCCGGATTGTCGCGGCGCTTCTGCATGGCGTGGGTGACCGACCACCAGGCATCGAACAGCGCTTCCCAGCGCCATTCGGCCAGCGAATCACCACCCAGCGACACCCGCACCACCGGCGCAGTGGTCGGCTTGGCGATGCGCTGTGCGCACTCGGTCAGCGCATGGCGCTCGACCAGGTCGGCGAACGCGGCGCGGTCTTCGCGGGCGATCTGCACAACGGCGCCCAGCTCTTCATTGAACAGGCTGCGGAACGGGTCATCGCCCCAGGCATCGAGGGTGATGTCCAGGCCCAGGCGCGAGGTGAAGGCCATTTCGCACAGCGCGGCGAACGCACCACCGTCGCTGCGGTCGTGGTACGCGCGCAGCAGGCCGGCTTGGCGTGCATCGCGGATCAGCTCGAAGAAGCCACGCAGGCGCTGCGGGTCGTCCAGGTCCGGGGCGGCACCGGCGAAGGCCGGCAGGTCGCCGTGGTCGGCATGCACCTGGGCCAGGATCGAACCGCCCAGGCGCTGCTTGCCGGCACCGAGGCCAATCAACCACAGCTCGCTGTCGATATCGCGGTCCAGCAGCGGGGTCAACTGCTGGCGCGCATCGGCCACCGGCGCGAACGCGGTGATGACCAGCGACACCGGCGACACGCTCTTGTGCGCCTGCCCCTGGTCGTGCCACTGCGCCTGCATCGACAGCGAGTCCTTGCCCACCGGGATGCTGATGTCCAGCTGCGGGCACAGTTCCATGCCCACCGCCTTCACCGCGTCGTACAGCAGCGCGTCTTCGCCCGGGTGGCCGGCAGCGGCCATCCAGTTCGCCGACAACTTGACTTCATCCAGCGCATCGACCGGGGCCGCGCACAGGTTGGTCAGCGCTTCGCCAACGGCCATGCGGGCCGAGGCCGCCGCGTCCAGCAGCGCCAGCGGCGTGCGTTCGCCCAGTGCCATCGCCTCGCCGGCCACGCCGTCGAAATCGGCCAGGGTGATCGCCACGTCGGCCACCGGCAGCTGCCACGGGCCGACCATCTGCTCGCGCGCGGTCAGGCCGCCCACGCTGCGGTCGCCGATGGTGACCAGGAAGTTCTTGGAGGCCACGGTCGGGTGTGCGAGCACGCGCAGACCGGCTTCCTGCAGATCCAGGCCACCGGTCTTCAATGCCGGCCAGCGCGGTGCCGGCGGGTGCGCGGTATCGCGGTGCATTTTCGGCGGCTTGCCGAACAGTACGTCCATCGGCAGGTCGATGGGCGCGTCGGCCGGGATGTTGCCCGGCACGGCACCATAGGCCACCACCAGGTGTTCGGCTGCGGTGGCGACACCGACCGCAGCGAACGGGCAGCGCTCACGCGCGCACAGCGCGGCGAATTCGGCCAGGCGCTCCTGCGCCACGCCGAGCACGTAGCGCTCCTGCGACTCGTTGCACCACAGCTGCATCGGCGACAGCGACGGATCGTCGGTGGGCACCTTGCCCAGGTCGATGATGCCGCCCACGCCGGAATCGTGCAGCAGTTCGGGAATGGCGTTGGACAGGCCACCGGCACCGACGTCATGGAAGAACTTGATCGGATTGTCAGCGCCCATCGCCACGCAGCGGTCGATGACCTCCTGGCAGCGACGCTCCATTTCCGGGTTGTCACGCTGCACGCTGGCGAAGTCCAGGTCCTCGGCGCTCTCACCGGAAGCGACCGAACTGGCGGCACCGCCGCCGAGGCCGATCAGCATCGCCGGGCCGCCGAGCACGATCACGGCATCGCCGTCCTGCAGCAGGATCTTGTCGACCTGCACGCGATCGATGGCGCCGAGGCCACCGGCCAGCATGATCGGCTTGTCGTAGGCGCGCACGAGGTCGGCGCCTTCCGGCAGTTCGAAACTGCGGAAGTAGCCGAGCAGCGCCGGGCGGCCGAATTCGTTGTTGAACGCGGCGCCGCCGAGCGGGCCGTCGGTCATGATCTCCAGCGCCGGGGCCATGCGCGGGTTCAGCGCACGCGGCGCTTCCCACGGCTGCGGCAGCTCGGGAATGCGCAGGTGCGAGACCGAGAATCCGCTCAGGCCGGCCTTCGGCTTGCCGCCACGACCAGTCGCACCTTCGTCGCGGATTTCACCACCAGCGCCGGTCGACGCGCCCGGGAACGGCGCGATCGCGGTCGGGTGATTGTGCGTTTCCACCTTGATCTGGAACGCGCTGGGCACCTGCGGTTCGCGGCGGTACTCGCCGCTGGCCGGGTCCGGGCGATAGCGCGAGGCCGGATGGCCTTCGATCACCGCTGCGTTGTCGCTGTACGCGCTGAGCGTGTGCTGCGGGGTCTGCTGGTGGGTGTTCTTGATCATCCGGAACAGCGAGCGGTCCTGCTCCTGGCCGTCGATGGTCCAGCTGGCGTTGAAGATCTTGTGCCGGCAGTGCTCGGAATTGGCCTGCGCGAACATCATCAGTTCCACGTCCGACGGCGAGCGGCCCAGCGCGGTGAAGCGCTCGCGCAGGTAGTCGATCTCGTCCTGCGCCATGGCCAGGCCGAGGCGCTGGTTGGCGGCCTCCAGCTGGTCCACCGGCACGCGCTCCAGCTCGCCACGGGCCGGGGTCGAGAACAGGGAGTGGCCCTGATCGACGCGCTCCAGCACCGACTGCGTCATCGGGTCGTGCAGCACCTTGACCAGCGCCTGCTGGGCGGCAGCGTCTGTCGGCCAGCCCTGCACGTCGATGCGCAGGCCACGCTCGACCCGGCTCACCGGCTGGCCGGCACCGCGGACCAGCTCGCTGGCCTTGCTCGACCACGGCGACAGCGTGCCCAGGCGCGGCACCACGATGCGGCTGACCGCACCGTCAGCAACCGCCTCGGACTGCGGGCGGGCTTCCAGGATGCGGCACAGGGTATCGACGTCGGGGGCGGCAGTGCCCTCGGCCTGCACGAAGTAGACGTGCCAGGCACCGCTGATGCGCAGGGAGGGAGCGATGGACTGCAGGCGGGATTCAAGACGTTCGCGGCGGAACGGCGACAGGGCGGGCGCGCCCTCGAGGACCATCATGTCCGGGGAACCGTAGTTGGGAAACGGGCCCGACATTGTACCGGAAGCGGGGATAGGCTTCGGCCGGGCGGCGCCCGGCACCCGCCGAAGCGGTAGTGCCGGCCGCTGGCCGGCAACCTCAAGAGCAACAGCCGAAGCTGGCATTCCGTGGGATGGCGGGGTGGGTCCGGTTGCGGGGGACGCTGCAAGTACGTCCCTGTAAGCTCGGTCGCGCCATCCATGGCGC
>NZ_JBYTEK010000049.1:0-25991 GCF_058783335.1 Stenotrophomonas sp. FW305-C-20-S1
CCCCCCCCCCCCCCCCCCCCCCCCCCCCCCCCCCCCCCCCCCCCCCCCCCCCCCCCCCCCCCCCCCCACTACCACGGCGAAAATCCATGGCGCCGCATCCACCGGCCAAGGCACCACGGCGGCGGAGTTGACATGCAGGCATTTGCCTGCCTATTGTGATCCCACGGACGGCACCCCGCCGCCCACCGTGGAGCCGCAGTCATGGTGGATATCGCACACAGAGTCAGCATCAACGCCCCATCGGCCCAGGTCTACCAGGCCCTGGCCACCCCCGAAGGCATCGCCGCCTGGTGGGCCGAGGACACCACCGGCGACCGCCACCCCGGCGGCACCGTCACCGCCCGCTTCACCGCCAACGGCCAGGAAATCGGCGCCATGCAGATGAAGCTGCTGCAGCTGCAGCCAAGCGAGCGGGTGCTCTGGGAATTCATCGACGGCCCACCGGAATGGATCGGCACCACCGCGCGTTTCGCCCTGCACCAGGACGGCGACTACTGCATCGTGCTGTTCAGCCATGAAGGCTGGAAGGAGCGCGTGGAGTTCATGCACCACTGCAGCACCAAGTGGGCCATCTTCCTGATGAGCCTGAAATCCCTGCTGGAAACCGGGCGCGGTCAGCCCAGCCCGCACGACGTCAAGATCGACAACTGGAACTGAAGGCACCCCATGGATGCAGACAAGGTGTTCAAGGCACTGGCCGATCCCACGCGCCGCACGCTGCTGGACCTGCTGTGCGAACGCAACGGACAGACCTTGGGGCAGCTCTGCGAGCACCTGCAGATGGCCCGGCAATCGGTTACCCAGCACCTGGGCCTGCTGGAAGACGCCAACCTGATCAGCACCGTCAGACGTGGCCGCGAGAAGCTGCACTTCATCAACCCGGTGCCGCTGCACGATGTCTATACGCGCTGGGTAAGCAAGTTCGAGCAGCAGCGCCTGAGCCTGCTGCATGACCTCAAACAGGAACTGGAAGGAGAATGACGATGAGCGCTGAATCCACCCGTTTCATCCACGTGATCTATATCGCCTCCACGCCGCAGAAGGTGTTCGAGGCCATCACCCGGCCGGAGATTGCCCGCACCTACTGGGGGCACGAAAACGTATCGGACTGGAAGCCCGGCTCGCGCTGGCAGCACGTGCGCGCTAACGACGAGCGCACGGTCGAACTGGTCGGCGAAGTGGTGGAAAACACCCCACCCTCGCGGCTGGTGATCACCTGGGCCGCCGCCTCGCAGGCGGACAACCCGAAGGCCTATAGCCGGGTGACGTTCGAGATCGTGCCGTATGAGGACATGGTCAAGCTGACAGTGACCCATGACGAGCTGGAACCGGGCAGCGGCATGGATACCGGCATCCGCCAAGGCTGGCCGATCGTGCTGTCGAGCCTGAAATCGTTGCTGGAAACCGGCAAAGGCCTGGACGTATTCGCCAAACCCCAGTAGTGCCAGACCATGGCTGGCAATCCGCCCACGGCCCAAGCCAACCCGTGAAGGCGCCTTGATCCCGCTGAACGACGCATGCAACGCGTGCTGGCCGCTCATCCGCAAAGTACGCGTTACGTCACGTCAACACGGCATCATTGCGTTGCAGTTTCAATACCCTTCCACAGGTTCCTCTTGCAGCCCTCTTCCCCTTCGGCCGGTGAACCGGCCCCGTCGTCGCCAGCCTTCATTGAAGTTGTTGTTGTGCGGGCCGGTACCCACCTGTTTGCCATCGATGTCGAAGCCGCGATTGAAATCCGTGGCCCGGAAACCTTTGATCGCCCCGGCAGTGGCGCGCGCCCGCACCTCACCGTGCGCGGCCACGCACTGCCGGTGGTCGACCTTCGCCAGGCCATCGGCTTGACCGGGTTCGCTCATGGCTGCCCGGCCATGCTGCTGATGCAGGCGGGCGCGGAAACCCTCGCTCTGGCCGTCGACGAGGTGCGGGAGATCGAAAGCGTGCCAAGCGACAAGGTGTGGCCCGCCTCGGATATCCCGTTCGGGTTCTGCAGCCATCGCGTCACGTTGGATGCGTTAGGCGAGGTCCCCATGATCGATCCCACCCGCCTTCGATAACACCGAACCACCGCACCGACCTCCCGATAACACCGGACCCCACACCGACCTCCCGGTAACACCGGACCCACACCAATCTCCCGATAACACCGGGTCCACACCGATCTCCCGGTAACACCGGACCCCGCACCGATCTCCCGGTAACACCGGACCCCGCACCGATCTCCCGGTAGCGCCGGGCCATGCCCGGCGGGCAGCCGGCCAGCTAGCGCGCCGTCCAGCCCCCATCCACCGGCAGCGCCGTGCCCGTGATCTGAGCCGCAGCATCCGAGGCCAGGAACACCACCATTTCCCCCAGCTGCTCAGGCGTCACGAACTGCAACGAGGGCTGTTTCTCGGCCAGCAGCGCGCGAGCGGCGGCCTCCTGATCCGTTCCCTCCCGCTCCGCCAAAGCGGTGATCTGCTGCTCGACCAGCGCCGTTCGCACCCACCCCGGGCAGATCGCGTTGGCGGTGATGCCGGTACCCGCGTTCTCCAACGCCGTTACCTTGGTGAACCCCACCACGCCGTGCTTCGCCGCCACATAGGCCGACTTGTTCACCGACCCAACCAGCCCATGCACCGATGCAATGTTGATGATGCGACCGGCTCCCTGCCCCTTCATGTAAGGCAAGGCCGCCGCCGTTGAGTGGAAGACCGCCGAGAGATTCAGTGCGAGGATTGCATCCCACTTCGCTACGGGAAACTCCTCGATCGACGCGGTGTGCTGGATGCCCGCATTGTTCACCAGGATGTCGATACGCCCCATTGTCGCAACGGCGCGGGCAATCATGCCCCGCACCGCCTCACCACGGGAAAGGTCGGCGCCATCATGCGCCACCCGTACACCGAACTCGGCTTCCAGGCCGGAGCGGATGCGTTCGATCTCCTGCGCATCGCCAAATCCATTCAACACGATGTCGGCGCCTTGCCGCGCCAGCGCAGTGGCAATGCCAAGACCGATCCCGCTGGTGGAGCCGGTAACTACCGCGACTTTTCCATTGAACATGGGCGAGCTTCCATCGGACATAGGCAGCCAGTGTAGCTTCACCGGCCGCCTCCCCACCTGCTACGCGCCCACGTCCAATGAATGCGCCAGCAGAAACTCCCTGGCGTACTCATCCCCAGCCTGCGCCGAGGCGCGGATCAGGGACACCGCACGTGGCACATCCTTGGCAACACCGTTGCCATGGAACAGCGCCAGGCCGAATTCGTACATGGCCGGGGGATAGCCGGCATCAGATGCCCGCTCAAAGTACGCCGCCGCCTGCGAGACGTCCTGCTCAACGCGGTCACCCGTCAGCAGGCACAGCCCCACCGCGTAGATCGCCGGGATATACCCTTTCTCTGCGGCCTGATTGAGGTTCGCGAAGCTGTCAGCTTCGGCATGTGCGTCGTCCTCACCTGCAAGCATCGAAGAAGAGAGGAACAATGCTTCGGCACACCCAAGCGCAAGAGGAGGAGCGAGCAGCCGCCGTGCCCCGGCAATGTCACCACGATCGAGCACCGCATCGAAGTCCGTCGTCAGCTGGGTTGGCATGTCAGTCATGGCACAGGTTTCCTTTCTGTTTGCGGGCATCCGTTCACCCCGCTGGGATTACGCATGCACCATGCCGTACATTCCTCCAGCCCACGAGGAATGGCGACGGAATGATCTGACTCGTGGGCCAACTCGGCACAATCCACTTGCCTATCCGTTGTCGCAAATAGCATTGGACCCAACAAGGCATGTGGGGATATTCTCGAATCTACGTGGATCTGCCCAAAAGGTGACAATCTTGACCCTTTCTTCTCCGCCCGTTCCAGCCAAACTCCGGGAAATGCTCAAGGACTATCCGGAACATATCGAACGACTGCAGGAAGTACTGAATCGATCGGTTGAACGATCGCGCAAAGTTCCTCTCATGCCATTCGATAGCGCGATCGCTGCTTTGGAGGGGAGGCTGGGAACGTTCATCATGGAAGCTCGCAATGATATTGCGGCCGCGGAGAGATCAGGCAACCCAGAGCAGATAGCCCAGGCTCATGAGAAGGAACGACTGATGTCGTTCGCTGCGTCCAGCAACATTGGCATGGCTGAGCTAGATGATTTGTGGGAGTACTTTCAGGTCAACTTCCGGGGAACCTGATAACTTCCGCCGATAGTCGCCTTCCGTCAGAAATTCACCAGAAGATTCTAAGGGAAAAGATCATCCCTCAGAGTGGTCTGGATGGACGAACCTCATTTGAAACTCCCAACGCAGTCATACTTGCCGGGCAGCCTGGCGCTGGCAAAGGCAGCCTGGCGCGTCAGGTTCGTCAAGAGCTGCTCGACGATGTCATCACTATTGATCCCGACAGGCTACGTGATCAGTATGAGCCCGTTCAGAGCCTGCGCGAAAAGTACCCATACACTTGGGCGGGCCACACTCACGATGACGCCAGTCAGTGGGCCAAGGAACTACGCTCAGCAGCAATCGATGGCCGCAAGAACCTCATTCTCGATACCACGCTGGGAAATGGAGACAGCGCCGTTTCCCTGATTAGGGAACTGCAGGCGAGAGGTTATGAAGTTGAGGTTCGGGGAGTTGTAGCGCATAGGCTGGAAAGTGAGCTTGGTGTCGATGAACGTTTCGCCGCGATGCTCGACGATGAAGGCTTCGGCCGCTACGTCCCCGAAGACGTACGCAAACACGTCTACCAAGCCTTGCCCGGCAATCTGGACAAGGTTCAGGCCGAGACCGGCATCCAGATTCGGCTCTACGGACGCGAAGGCGCCCAGGTCTACGACAGCCATAGCGACACCCGCCTACCGGGCGCAGCACTGGAAGCCGAACGCGAAGCTCGACTGAAAGAACCTCGAATCACCCAATCATTGCGCGATGGCTGGCGAGCACAAGGGCGCTGGCACGCCGAACTTGCGAACACCCTGCCCCACAACGACAAAGTCAGTCCGCCAACAGCGGCAGCCGTTTTCGATGAGCGCACGGCACTCAAGGTTGTTGAAGCCAATGCGTCCAACATCCGCGAAACGCAAACCATTGACCACACAATCCGCGTCCGTCCAAACATGGTGCGAGGCGCCATCATCGGCGGTGCCGCAGCAACTGTCGTTGAAGCAGCCACGGAAGGGACAAAGATTGCCGACCTGTACGCGCGCGACAACCGCACAGGCGCGGAAGCTGCGATATTGGACTTCGGTGCGCGCAGTGTCGGCGGCTGGACCGGGGCAGCGCTGGGCGCCAAGGCGGGCACGCTGCTGGGCATCGAGTCCGGCCCCGGCGCGATTGTCACCGGCATTATCGGTGCCGGACTGGGTGCGTGGGGTGCCAGCGAAGTTGTCGAATGGGTCGAGAAGTACAAGATCAACAACCAGGGCGACGGCTCCGGCAGAGTCTGGACGTTTGATCCCGCGCATCCTGAGAAGGGCTGGACGCACAGCGAGCGGGAAATCATAGGCACTGTCGGCACCTTGGCCGATCGCCCGATCTACGGCCCGGCTACGCTGCTGACGGCCGATGCCGAATTGACCCAGCAACTGAACTACCAAGCCTCAAGCTTGGCCGTTGGCCTGCGGATGCGGGAGCCTGATCAACCGATAAATCCTTTCAGCATTGCCGGCGACGCCACCGACACACCCAGCGCACTGCCGCGCTCCTGGGAGCGCAGTCCGGAAACCGGCGAATGGCGACGTGAGGTCGTCCATCAAGTCCTTGAGCACGGCATCAAGAACACGACGGTGGAAGTAGCCGATGCCGCCAAGGCGGCCCATCTCGATGAGACCGCTCAAGGCATCATGGCCTTCAACGCCGCCCGGAGTTCAGCCGCCTTCGCCAAGCAGTACGAGCAGGTATACACCACGCAAGGCTGGTCCCAGTACGGCGAGATTCCGGAGGAGGTGGTCTTCGCCCGGAACCATCCCGATCACGTTCTGGCATCCGATGGGCGCACCTATCAGCGCCAGCACGATGGCGAATGGCTGCATGACGGTTGGATCTACGATTCGCTGGCCGAGGGCAACATCCGCGACGAGTTGAATGGCACCTATCCGCAGATCCGGGCGATCCAGCAGCAGGAGGCTCCCACACCCGGCTCCCATGAGCGACGTATTGAAGCCCTGACCGCAAACGAGCGCGATGCCTACGATCAGGCCACGCAGGAAGCGAACCGGCTGGGCGTCGCGGCTCCCCAGGCGCAGCAACTGGCCGCCGCAGCGGTAGCCGAGGTGCGCGGCGAACACGCCGATGAGCGCCTGACGCCGCAGGCAGTAGTCGATGCGCACGCCGAGGAGCGAGCTGCGCCGGCGCCCAGCGCACCACCCCTGGTGCAGGAGCACCGCACTCCCGCGCCTGCAGCACCGACGCCGTCGGTTCTTGCCGAGCCGGCACAGGAACCGGCGCGCCCGGAAGGGCCACGACCCGAGCCAACTGCAGCTAAAGCGCCCCCAACGCAGGAAGATTCGAGCGAGCAGAAAGTGCGCACGGATGCAGACTCTCCTGCGCAGCAGACGCCGTCTGCGCCCGCGCCATCACCCTCCATTCCCGCGGCTGAGCAATCTCGCGCCCAGCCCGAGGCGAGTGCGCTGCCTGCTTCCGGTGTTGAGCGCCACGCTCCCGCGCAGGATCCAGTTGCGACTCACGCCCACTCCCTGGCCCCAGCGAACCAGACCGAAGTGGCCGACGCCGCGCCAGTGACTGCTCGCCTCCACGAAAACGACGCAAAGCCGGCGCCGATCCAGCCCGAGTCAGAAATTCCAGCTAACCGCGCCGCAGTCGAGCCGGCTGCGCCCCCGCCGGCAACAGACGCCGCGCCCAAGGTCTCGGAGCACGAGCGTCCTTACACGCCATCGCCAACGGACGTGCAGCCCACCCCGCCGTCCAGCGCAATGGCCTTTCAACAGCCTGAAGCACCGCCCGCTCCCCTGCTGCCGACCCAGCCCGAGCATCCCGATCACGCCCTCTACCAACAGGTACGAGAAGGCGTGGCAAGGTTGGACGCCAAGCACGGCCGCACCTTCGACGAAGCCAGCGAGCGCATGACCGCCAGCCTGCTGGTGCTGGCCAAAGACAACGACCTGGACCGTGTCGACCACGTGCTGCTGAGCAACGCCACAGCAGACAAGCCCACCGGTCACACCCTGTTTGTGGTCCAGGGCGAGCCCAGCGACCCCGCACACCAGCGCGCCGCAATGCCCACCGAGCTGGCCGCACAGACCTCGGTTGAAGAATCCATGCAGCAGTTCGACGCGGTCAGCCGCGAGGCGCAGCAGCGCGCCATTGCCAACCAACTTGAGCAGCAGCTGGAAGATCAGCGCGTGCAGCAGGATATCCAGATCCGCGCCGCCAGCATGGGTTGAGTGGGTGAGACACGTGCGAAATCATCTACGACAACCATCCACCTAGCCCCTCTGTTACCAATCGGCGCCGCTGATGTCGCCGCGCGATTAGAAGCGCAGGCCCGCTTGATCGACCGTCGCTAGCGGATTGGCTTTCCGCACCGCCTCCAGGAAGAGCAGGAAGTCGCGGTTGAACAGCGTCAGGTTGTTGGTGAACGTTACGCTCTTTCTGCCCGCTGCTTTGCTGAAGCACACCTGCCAGACATAACGCTCGTAGATGACATCGGAGGTTCGGGTGACGGAGGTGATCTGCGTGAGCGGAACCGTCGTGGGCATTGGGCCCCGATGCAGATAGAAGGTATCTGTATCAAAGAAGTAGTGCTCTCGATCCTCTTTCCCATTAACCATCACCAAGGTCATGGACGTACCGGAAATCCGCCGAGGCGGGTTCAAGCGCAGCCCAGATTCCAACGCGGAACGGGCGCTCTGGGTCCTTCGCCGCTGGATGAACCAGATGGTCAACAACGGAAGCACCGCAAGGACAATCAAGCCTACGGTCTTCAAAACAGTCTCCAGTGTGCTTGGCACACAGATCTCCAAGATGAACGTTCAGGCATTGGCGATGCCCGGGTAGATCCACGCCACGCCTGGATGGCGCTCCCTCAACGCCCCATCACTTCCAATGATCCGGCCCCAGGAACGGCAGGCTCAACACAAACACCGGAACCGCCACCGGCACCAACGCAGCCCCCAACACCTTCCCGGCGGCCGTCCCAACCCCCGGCTTGTCTGTATCCTCCGGCTGGATCCGCTCAGCCCGTGCAGTAATCGACTGCGGCAGCTTCGCCTTTGCGGCCAGCGCAGCAGCGTCCGGCAATTGCACCCGCTCGCCATCCCCCTCGAACAGCGCGCTGTAATAGCTGCCGCCCTTCCTGGAAAGATTGCAGTCCGGGTTGGCCGCCAGTTCATAGCGGGTCCGGGCTTCAAGAATGTATGGCCGGCGCGTCAACTCGTCGATGGCCTTGGCCACCCGCGGGCTGATCTCCAACCGCTCCAGCTTGAACTGGGCAGCTTGCTCCGGTGTCACCTGCTCGGGCCGCAGCAGCAGCGCGTAGCTGCCATGCACCTTGGTGCGGTCAGCCGGAACACGCCAGTCTTCACGGATGTACATCTGCGCGCAGACCACGGCCTCGCGCAGCGGGCTGTCCATCAGCGCGCGGTAATCACGGAACGGTACCGCATCAAAGCGCATCGGCTCGTCATAGACAGGTAGCAGATACAGCTTGCCGTCGTCGGCCACGAACGCGCCGGTAATCTCGCGATTGGAATGGTGGTAGTCCGGCCCACTGGCGCAGCCAGACTGCAGAACCAGGCACAGGGCGGAGAGAATGAAGAGGATGGACGTTCGCATGTCGTATTGAAGGGCTTCCCAGAAACCGGCCTCGCCCAGAAGGAGGAAGCCAGTGCGTCATGGTGCCACGGCACTGCATGCGATGCAGAACGCGCTTACTGGGCTCTACCCCGGTATCACGGACGGTTCTAGAAGAGCGGCAACCCTCTGATCCTGCCTGACGACCCATTGCCGCATCCTTGGATTGTGGCCTCGCTTGATGGCACTGAACTTCCTACGTACTGACATGAATACTCCTCAAGGCCTGAATCGGCCTTCTTTCGGCCTTCTTGTAGATGTCCGGGAAAACGGAGGTGAACCCCACCATGAGGCCACCGCCTGGCCTCGGTAGCTGATTCCTGCCTTAGCTCGTCCTTGGGTTTCGCTCACCCACGAACCTTCCCTTCAAAGTAGCTCACCCCGGTCATCCGTCAAGATGGCCAGGGCGTTCTGCTTTAGTCATCATCGCCCTGCTTGTGCTTAAAGACATGCGGCAAAAGAATTTCTGTTCTCGCCATGCTGTGATTGATGACGAACGACACACGGTCACATACCGCAAATGCCTCTTGAACTAGCTGTTGTGGCAGGTGAGCACTCCACTTGTGTCCAGGCTGTAGAACAAATGGAATCGGTTCAACGGTGAGGACTGCAGCTTTGGTCCGTTCAAACCTGCGAAAGGGTCTTCGCCATTTCCAAGGCATCCGAGTGAAGCCATATACCCCAACACTCTCCAGTGTTGTTGCCTGACTACCAATGTTCTTGACGGTAAAACTAAGATGCAATACGCCATCATTTCGTTGCCCTGGCGTAAAAATCAGAAATCCATCTTGAACCATTGCTCGGAGCCGGGCGCGATTGATGAAGCGGAACACTTCAAATCCGGCCATGAGTGAGGACAGCAATGCACCCCAGATTGCCAAGAACGCAGTCATACCTCATCTCCTAATGGCAGATGATTGACTGCAAAAAATGTTTCAACTCGTCTAGAGTCACCGCGATCCAAACAGCTTTTCTCTAGCGCAGCCTTTAGCTCTATGGAGTCTCCTTTTATCCATTGACTGACCAGCACATCGAAGTGCCTGGTTTGCTTGACGTAAGGAGTCAGCCTGCGGATGTATACGTCCGCAATGTCTTGATGAGTGACACCGCGGGCCTCAGCAACATCCTTAACCGCTCGGATTCGAATCCGGCGAACATCACTAGAGCTATTGCATGGAGCTGCTTTGTGAGCCACAAAAATGGCGTGCAAAAGGTCAACTGCGTCATCAATGCGTTTGCTCATTGAAATCCCCTCTGCTTGTGCGCAGGACACGTTCTAGACGTGCCAGATTGGCTTCCATCTTCTCTACTGAACTACAGGAGAGTAAGTTGGTCGTCTGACTCAAGCGGCGTAATGTCAGAGACGATGATGGTCGGCCGTCGCTCTGCGACGTGAGATTGCTTGTAGAGGCGTGACACTGTCCCCTCGACAACGCAATGAAGAAAGAGCGCGGGCTTGTATTGCTTTATATTCCCAACACCCGGAACACAATTCAACACATGCCCGTGATACTCAAGCCCCAATGAGTTTGCGTTCTCATTGCCTCGCGTAAGCCTCCCTTCCAGGCGCACTTCATCGCCATGTTCCAACTCTGGAAACAGCAAATCTCCATCGTCATTGGCTGCCGGCTGGTGGCCGAAGAATGACTTCTCTGCAACGGTGATCGTGGTCGCTTCAAAACTGCCGCCGTCGCCACTCCTAACGCCAATTTCCAAGGAGCGCCCCTCCCGAACCGTTGATGAAATTCGCTTCAGCATCGTCGATGGTATTTCCATGTACCACTTTAGGTATTCAATCGGGACATAGATGATCTCGCCGGATTCATTCTTAATTCCGACAACCCCCGCTCCGGGCCAGTGAAGGTCACTTGCCCACTCACGATTTCCCTTGGTGTGCTTGAGCACATCAATCAGCTTCTTGAACGCATCTAGAGACTTTCGCACCACATCTGAAAGACCGATGTCCTTGAAGTCCTTTTCCGCCATCTTCTCAGCAGCCTTCTTTACATAGGCCCCTGCACCTATGGTGACTACCCCGGAAGCCACAAGCATCCCGTGCTCTTGAATCCAGACGATCCAGGAACCTTCAGCAGTCTTTACGGGGATCTCGTAGTCAACTGCGGCCAAGCCAGGAGCCTGCCTCCTGCAGAAATATTTAATGCAATCGTCGAGACCCAGCAGCACATTTCCCGCAGCAGAGGCCGAAATTACCCCTGTGGGTACCGCCTCGCCATACAACTTTAGGTAACCAACCCCTGAACTGTCAGCATCAATCACGATGGAGCCCTCGGTAGAGACGGCAAAGCCAATACATCCTTGACCTCCGATAGTCGTCGGAGTGATTCATGAACGTCAAGCGCCAGGGGATTCCGATTCCAGATGTCAGCCGGCCACAATGCTAAGCAGCATGAGGGACAAGCGTTGGCAGCATCACTATCAAGCCAATGAGCCAAAAGATGCCGCACGCGGTAATAGTCCAGAGTTGCTCGGCGTTGAGATGTCCTCCACTACGCTGGGTGAAGGCGAAGCCGCTCCGCCTTCCTCCGAAGCAGGCGTATTAATGATGCGAATTTCTTCGACCGAAGCATTCAGCGTTTTCGCCACATGCTCGGCGCCAAAAGCCCCCCTATATACTGCCACTGTAAAGTACGGCCAGCCGTCCCGGACCATCATCGTCACCTTGACGAGCCAAATCGCCCGATGCCTCCCGACTCTAGGATGAAATACCCTCAAAATATGGGTTAGGAACAAGAACATCCAGATGCCTACACTCAACTGCTCTACCGCCCCATCAGCCAAGCGAGCCAATTGCGTCACCAAAGCGCCGCGACGCCCCTGCCGCAGGAGACCCTGCGGTGCCTGCCATGCGCAGTATGGGCAATTCCCGTCTACCTGATTCGACCGTCGATATCTACTTCAACCGCTCCACCAACCGCTGCCCCACCTCCAGCGCCGAAGCCGGGTTCTGCCCGGTAATCAGCTCGCGGTCCACCACCACATGCCCCGTCCACGGCGTGGCGTTGCTGCTGAACTTCGCACCCGCCCGCTGCAACGCGGTCTGCGGGTAGAACTTCATCTCACCACCGCCCAGCAGCGGCTTGGCCTGCTCTTCTTCCTGGTTGCTGATCACCGTCATCTGGTAGCCGCTGTAGATCCACTTCGGCGTAGCCGGCATCGCACCCGCGTCCAGCTTCGCCACAAAACCCGCCGCATCCGGCAGCGTGGACAGCAGCGCGATCGGCCCGTGGCAGACCAGCGCGGTGGTCTTGCTGCGCTGGTGGAAGTCGGCCAGCAAGCGGCCCAGCGCCGGGCTCTTCAGCAGGTCCTGCATCGGCGCGTGGCCACCGGGAATGTAGACCGCATCGAAACGCGCGTAACCCTGCTGCTCGACGCGCGCCAGGCTGACCACAGGCGATGCCGTCGGCGAGGTCAGCGCCAGCTTTTCGAGCAGGTCCTTGTGCACCTTCAACTGCGCCGCATCGTTGCCGAAGTACGCTGGCGTCACCGAGGACACATCCACCGTCGGCGCCCGCCCCTGCGGCGTGGCGAAGGTCACCGCGTGGCCCGCGTCCAGCAGCAGCTTGACCGGCTGCATCAGCTCGTTGAGATAGAAGCCGGTGGACAGCGCCTTGCCGTCCTTCAGGTCCAGGTGGTTTTCGTCGGACAGCACCACCAGCACGTTGGCAGCATGCGCGCCGGTGGCGGCCAGGGTCAGGGCCAGCGCTGCGGCCAGCCGGGTCATCAGGTTCATGGGGAGCTCCTATCGGGGAATGGCCGCCACTTTATTCATCGCTGCAGCGGCGATAAATTGGCCCCACCGCAAAACATCTGTTCCCGGGAGAGCCAAATGAGCCGCAAGTTCGACTACCTGGGCGATGTGGAGGTGTTCCTGGCGGTGGTCGAGCACGGCTCGTTCACGGCCGGCGCGGTGGCGCTGTCCACCACGCCCTCGGTGCTGAGCCGCGCGGTCACCCGTCTGGAGGCGCGGCTGGGCCGCCAGCTGCTGCAGCGGACGACCCGCCGCGTGGGCCTGACCGACGCCGGGCGGCTCTATCGGGAACAGGTGCGCACCGCCTTCGGCCTGCTGGACGACGCCGAGCGCGACGTACTGGCCCAGGACGGTGCGCTGGCCGGCCGCGTGCGCCTGAGCGTGCCCACCACCTATGGCCACTACCGGCTGCCGCGCGTGCTGGCGCGCTTTGCGCAGCAGTACCCGCAGGTGCAGGTGGAACTGAACATCACCAACCGCAACGTGGACCTGGTGGCCGAAGGCTTCGACCTGGCCATCCGCCTGGGCCAGCTGCCGGACAGCGGGCTGGTGGCGCGAAAGCTGGAAGACGCCCGGCTGCTGCTGGTGGCCGCGCCGGACTACCTGCAGCGCCGCGGCACGCCGCAGACGTTGGACGATCTGCAGCAGCACCTGTGCCTGCCGTTTGTTATGCCGCGCACCGGGCGGCTGGCGCCGTGGATCTTCCGCGACGGCGGGCGCGACGTGGACTGGCTGCCGCGTTCGTCCATCGAGACCTCCGACGATGTGCTGGGCGTGGTGTCGCTGGCCGAACAGGGCATCGGCATCTGCCAGAGCTATGAGTTCATCGTGCGCGAGCGGTTGCAACGTGGGCAGCTGGTGGAAGTGCTGCCGCAGCTGCGCGGGAGATCGCGCCCGTTCTCGGTGATCTATGCGCCGCATCGGCGGCAGTCTGCGGCGGCGCGGGCGATGATTGAGTTGCTGGTGGAGAATACGTCGGTGGCTGAGTACGGCGTCGGCTAAGGATGCGATGCCTTCTTGCGGTGTCGGGTTTGAACCGATTTTTGGAGTGTGCGGCTGATCGGGCGCCGCTGCCACCCGATGCAGACTAAGAACTATTGCAAAGAACGCCGTCGCGTTATCCCCTTGCGTCATGGGCGATTACGCCACTCTGATTCGCAATCAACATAGCGGCTGCGCAAATGCGTCTCGTGGCGTCGCGTGCTGCACGAAGGGTGCATGCAAGAATAGATCTCCGCTCTCGAATCCCGCGATTTCTTCGCGAATTTCAATTTGCATTCGAAGCGACCGCGTAAACACCATGGCGCGCCACCGACAACGGGTGGCAACGGGTCTGCAAACCCGTGACGTTCGATGTGCCTGTTGTTTACGCTTGCCCGTCGGCGCCGTCCTTAACCGGCGCCGGCGGGCAATCCGTCGGCCTTTATGGCGGGCGGTGCGTGGGGGCCTTCTGGCCCACCGGTCATGGCACTACTTCGTCCCGGTTTGCAGCCACGCACCGTCCGCCACCCCGCCTACGCGGTGGCGCTGTTAAGCACAGCCAAGGAAACCGACGCCATGAACGATTCCGACACCTTCTCCTCGTACGCCGCTGTCGAGCCCATCAACGACGACACTCCCCTGCCGGACCTGAGCACCTTCTTGGGCATTCTCAAGCGCATGCGCGGATGCGAGGGGGCTGATGGGCTGCCTTGGCCGGAGAACGATGTGTCACCCGGCCGCCGCGTGAGCCTAGCAAGAACCGAGCGCGCGCTGGTGGGGTTGCTGACGGTGCTGGAGGTGCTGCACGCGGCAGACCGCTGCCGGGTGGCAGCGGAACCAGAGCGGCATCTGGATGAGGGGACTGTTGATGGCCTGTTCTTGGCTTGCCGGGGACTGGCTGAGTGGGCTTGTCGGGAAATCAGGCCGGAGTGACGACTCCGGCCACGCCGATACCTGACCCCTCATTAAGTACTCACATGCCGAACTCCACTTACCCACCCTAGCTCCCGTACACCCTGAGTCTTCGACCCGTGAACTCGAAGATAAAACCATCGGCTGAAGCCAGTATGCTAGAGAGCTCCGGTGTAAGCGCAGATGCCGCAAGCCCAGGTTGAACCACACATATGCTCATCTTAATACGGTACTTGGAGAGCTTACGAAGAATGGAATACAGGTCTGACATAGCACCTTTTTCGAATCGCGTCCGCCGACCACCGAGTCGACGTTCACGACGTATCATGTGATTCAACAGCATTTCCGGACGTTGTAGCAAGCGCGAACTTTTGACCGCTTGACCACAAACTTCGTAGAGATCCTTGACCCTCGCGCCCGGCTCTCGTCCAGAAGCATACTTACAGTGATAGAGGGCGAGCTCGACCTCGAGTCCTTCTTGGTTCTCCGTAATGACGATGATGTCAGCCGCCTCGCCTGTATCATCATCATCGAAGACGATCGTGTTGGCTTGCCCGATTAGCAACGAGATCATATGCCCTTGCACTGAAGTGGAACGCAGCTCGCCGTTCTTCCACTTTGATTCGTTCGTTATTGGAACACCCGTCCAGTCAAGCGAAAGTATGCTTTCGGGACTGAAGGTGTAGGGCAAATGTTCTGGATATTTGAAGTGATACTTCCCTAACACCTCTGATCCATCTCGAAGAAGCAAGGCTGGCGGATGAGCGGTAAGAAACTCTTCCAATGGAACAACATCCCCATCAGACGAAATAAAGAAGCGAGCTCCCGATCGATGTAATACACAGAATGATGAACCCCACTGGAGCCCAACCTCCGACACATGATCTTGACCCAGAAAAACTTCCACTCGAATCTCAGAATCGGACCTCATCACCCGGCCAAATGAAAGGTCCAGCTGATTGTACGCCTCCGAGCAACCATCAACAGATATGCGTCGACCAGAATCGTTCAGGTCAACGAGAAGCTCATCAGGCAGAATGCAAGCAAATACCGGCGTATCAGGTGCGACAGTTATTTCGCGAGGAATTAAGGTAAATCGCAAGAAGCTGTCGGTTGCAATGGACTCGTCTCTTATCTTCCTGGCAACACCGAAACACCACGATTTCCACTCCTCAATGGAAAGCGACCCCATGGACCACACACGGCCCTTGAAAGAGGCACCGATGTTCACCTTAGAACCTTCTTCGTAACCGATAGCGAATAGATTGGATTTTGTGCTACCTGCCTGTATCGCGGTCGACACGTGCTCACCGATGTCCTTTCCGGCCAGCATTTGAAAGCGGAGCTGCCCTCTTCTGTAAAGCCCAACATTATATAGGACTGATCGATGTAGACCATCGAAGACCCTAAACATTCTCTCGCCACTTATCAAAGCCGAGTCCGAGCCGCCAACCGCGCGGGCGATATTTGAAGACCTTGATGCACCGTACGTAGTATTCATGGAGATCAAATGGCTATCTTCATTGAAAGCAATGATTGTCAGGTTCCAATCAAAGCTCATCGCATCCCGCGAGCTTGACCAACCCGGATATTTTAGATCCTGGGTAATCATAACCATCAGAGTACGATCTTCACTCAACCAACTCTGGTGAAGTCGGGAAGTTTTTGGCAATGCGCTTTCCACTCTCCCCACATCAAACCGCTGAGCCGTATAGAACGTTACATTCGCCTTAGCAGATATCAGACTCAGATCAAACTTCTTTTCCTCTGGATTTACCAAGGATTGCATCATTGCGATAAACGCCGCAGAAGCCTCCTCCCCCCCTACAGCCTTTGCGCTGAGTTCGGGGACTATTTCATTCCAATCTGCATCCTCCGCGAATAATTCAGCCACGGCCGAATCTACCATCGGGTCTGCGATATTAACCACAACTGTTGCGCCACCAGCCGAGCTCGACGACCGAGTAAAGCGACCAATGAACTGGAGCGTCACCGGAAGACTCTTGTGAGAATCATGAAGCGCGGCAATTTTCAGGGATGGTATGTCAATCCCCTCCCCGAGCATATCAACGCAGACTATCACCCGGTGCCTTAGATCAGTTATTCCTTCAATCGCACGCTTCCGATCTGCAGCACCTATTCTGTAGTGAAGAAGCACCGGCTCTAGTTCTGAGTAGCGACTGGAGTAGAGCGAGAAAAGAGCCTCCGCATGCTCTCTCGTACGGGCTCGCGCCATTATCAAATGCCTGAACCCCCGTTGCACTTCATCCCGCCTAAGTGCATCCACAGCCGCAACCGCAATTGCGGCGTCTGCAGAATCAGGATCACGTTCATCGACCTTTACGACTGACATGCTCGTAAAGTACCCCAATTGCTGAGCCATTCTAAGTGGAAATTGATAGATCATCTCTCCAGGCACTCTACGCCGGTCATTTCTGTAAGGCGTGGCGGTGACTGATACTATCCGAGTGTCACTCCCAAACAGCTTAGAGATCCGAGTCCATGACGCGGAGGGCAGATGGTGCGCCTCATCGAAGAGAGCAAGGTCAAACCATGAGAGAAACTCTCGGAGATCATCATCGGAAGCGCCAAGCAGCATCTGCGTAGTCGACACCACAACATTAGCAGAATGCAGAATTGAAAGGTCACAAAGAGACGACGGTGTCTTTGTAACTCTTGCCACCACGGGATTCAAAACGGAGTCAGGTATTGCATCTATTAATCTCAGGATGCCCAGATTGGAGAATCTCGATGAAACCTGTGATCTCAGCGCATCACTGGGAACCAGAAGTAACGTCCTATTCGCCGGTTTCATCAGAGATGCGGCAATCATGACATCTGTCTTCCCTGTTCCAGTAGGTAGCACTACCTTCGCGTGCGAGGCCTTTACGCTCCAATGCGCTGCAATTGCATGCAATGCGCCTAGCTGAGGAAGCCGAAAGCCCCGCTCAGTCACCTCACCGACGTCGTTTACAGCTTCCTTTCGAAGCCTCAGGCTATCCCGCCAACTAAGAATCACGGCCCTAGCGTATGAGATTCCTTCGACTTCGATTAGCGCAGGATGGGACATCCACTCCGCATCATCTCCAAGGATTAGTTCACGGCCTATGATCACAGCGCCTGGGGCATGAATCTCATGCAATGCCCCCGAAGATCTATATTCCCTAACTAGACAGACAACAACAGAAAATTCCCCATGCTCAAGCCTGACTGACGTGACTTTATCGCTTCGTTGAGCGCAAACGTAGACATCTGCCTCAATTGAAAATTTATTTCGTGCCATCACTACTTTCTCGAACCACGCCTCCTTCGTGATCACAGTGACAGCAGGAATGGTCACACTCACCGCATCCACAATCGCATCCATCGCAATCATTTATCCCCTCCTGGAAAGCTGACCGCTCAGATTGGAAATAGCGACATCTCAGCACATCTAGATTTCTGTCGCGTCAGCGAAAAATTCAGATGATTAAGCCCCAGCAAAAACCTTGTGCGCGCCGGAACCCTCTCATCTCTGGATCTTATGATGCACACCGTAGCGCGAACAAGTCGACGCAAAGCCGCTGACAGCGACCATGCCACCGCATCGAGCGGCAGGGCTTGAATTTCGCTAGGAAGGACACTACCACGACCAGCCTCGGATTCAAGTTTTAGTAGATCCGCAAGCGCATGCCCGGATTGAAACAATAACGCGATGCATTGATTGCCGGAAGCAACGTTGGGTCGCCGAACTGTGCGAGGCCGAATCGGTCGACTGAGCTGGGCGTTAGATATCAACTGCGGGACGCGCCAGTCGCATAACTGGCACCTGCTACGGGCCGGCAAGGCAAGCGCAGCGACGTTTGCGCTGCAACAGCAACGCAATATCGCTATCACCGCTGCGGCAGCTTGCAGCTGGCGTCAGCAACTCTCCTGCTTTACTCGGACATGGGCCTTGTGCCTACCAGCCTCCATTGGAACCGTCGTGAGATGTCAAAAAAGCGTTCATTAAGTCCAGCGAACTGGTAAATGCACTCGCAAGTTCGTCCGAAATTATTGAGCAGATGGGACGAAACACGCTCACCCCAAGCTTCCTTTGATGGCTATCCCCTGGGGTATCTGAAGATCATCAAACCTAGCCGAATTGATGCTGCGATCTCCCGTCGTACACCTAAACAACTCCAAGAAGAACCGATAGGAGGTCAGATTGCAGGCATCATTTAGTACTCGGCCGCTCGTACCAGCAATCTTCGTTGCAGAGGCACAGCGCATTCCTGACTTCGTGTAATTAAATACAAAGGAAGCTGGGCTGATGGCCAGCATTCTGTTGCACTGGTCCATCAACTCCCTATGACCGATCATTGTCATTGAATCGCCTTCGTCGATTCTCTTAGATTGAATCAGAACGCCCTTGGAGTAAGTGAGATCAGGTGTATCGATCGAAACATGGAGAAGCATATCCGCACCGGCTCTTTTCTCTTGTGCTGCGACACCCCTGCGATGCCTCAGAATCGATGCAGACCAAGTTACACCCCCAATTTGACGGTCAAAAGCTGCATCTAACCGACCGATCAGCGCCCCGGTGATGTCATCCTCATCCGTGACCAGCCCATTGGCGTACTTCAGCATCGCAGCATTGACTGCGTCGTCTGCCGCGCGCGCTGCTTCTTGAAATGATTTCTCAAGAATATCTCTCATTTCCCTACTCATTATCATTAAGAGCTTGAAAGAGGCCAAACGATGGCGCCCAGCCGTACTCAGTGTTGCATGCCCGTAAGAGCATACAGATTCACAACGGCTACGCCGTGGCCTACCGCCAGGCTACGAGGTTAAAGTCGCGGAACAGGCCGCGTCCGGAGTCGTCACATTCAGCACTTAGTCGACGCCCCCTCCCCCAAAGAAAAACGCAGTGAGCATTACCTGATTGTTCACCCCTACAACGAACAAGGGCGCCTTTCGGCGCCCTCGTTCTTTCAACTCATTCCCACTCAATCATCAACAGATCTCGCAAGCCCGCGTGGTTAAAGGGATTTGCGATGATCGACATGGGCCCTTACCGTCGCTTTTACCGTCATCCGACAAGAGATTTGTCTGGTGCGGAAGATGGAGAGATTTGCAGGGCGACGACTCTGGCAACACCATCGTCAATCACCTTCTAGGATAGCGCAGACAAGCGCAGCGGTCTTCCTCCTGTCCTCACTTCACTAAGACCTTCGAAATCGCCTGCCCTCCCCTCCCCCTCTTGAACCCATGATCCCGCGCGCTTAGCCGTTCAACAGGCGGCCGCCGTCAAGTACGATTTCAGAGCCGACCGTCCAGCGCGACTCGTCCGATGCCAGATACAGGACTGCTTTGGCCACCTCGTCGGAGGTACCGAAGCGGCCAAGCGGAATGGTTGCCGCGATCGCTTTGTTAACCTGCTCGCGATAAGCTTCCGGAATACCGGCCTTGTCGTAAAGCGGAGTCTCGACGGGGCCAGGGCTCACTGCGTTGACACGGATGCCACGGCCCAGCAATTCGGTCGAGAGCGTCTTCGACATGTTCAGCAATGCGGCCTTCGTTGCGGCATACACCGACGAGCGATCTGCGCCTGCATGCGCGCTGACGGAAGTGGTCAACACGACGGAAGCAGGATTTGCGAAGACCGGCAAAAGCGCCTGCATCAGGAAGTACGGCCCTTTGACGTTGATGTCGAAAATGCGGTCGAACATGTCTTCCGTCCATTCCTCAATGGGCCGCCAGATGGATACGCCGGCATTGAGGAAGGCAACGTCGAGTTGGCCGTAGTGTTCCTTGATGGCTTGTGCCAGCTCCTTTTGTGCAGCAACGCTGGCCGAGTCGGCGCGCAGCACCGGCACTTCCGGGCCCAGTTCGGCCTGGGCCCTTGCAATCGAATCGGGGTTGACGCCCGTTACGATCACGCGAGCGCCCTCCGCCAGGAACTGCTTTGCCGTTTCCAGCCCAATGCCACTGGTGCCGCCAGTGATGAGAGTACGTTTACCTTGCAAGCGCGCCATTTGAATTCTCCGGTGAATGACGACCACCGTGGTCGACATGGAGAAATATGCGCTCATGCCTCACAGCAGATAAGACTGTCTGCTCGCATATAATTCATGCAGATCAGGCATGAATAGAGGTGGCGCCGTGGACCGATTTCTTTTGATGACATGCTTTGCGCGTGCTGTGGAAACCGGGAGCTTTTCGGCAGCAGGGCGGGATCTAGGGTTGGGGCAGCCCAATGTGAGCCGCTATGTAGCAGCTCTGGAGGATCATCTGCAGACGCGCTTGCTCCACCGGTCTACGCGGAAGTTGTCCTTGACGCCGGAGGGCGAACGCTACTACGCGGACATCCGGCGCATCCTGGATGCGGTGGATGAATCCGAATCGTCCTTCAGGAGCAACGTCGACCCATCAGGGCTCTTGCGCGTAGCCTGTCCGACAGCTCTCGCACATGCGTTTGTGCTGCCGCATGTGCCGGCCTTTCTGGAGCGCTACCCTCAATTGAACCTGGATCTCCAACTCAACGATCGATACGTAGACCTGGTCAATGAAGGCACCGAACTCGCGATCCGCATAGGACAGCTGGAGGACAGCGCCCTGCGCGCGCGGCCTCTTGGATGGTATGAGCGGGTCTTCGTCGCCAGCAAGGACTACTTAGCCAAACGTGGAGTTCCGCAGACCCCGGATGATCTACGCGACCACGATTGCATCATCTACACCTTGCTGTCGTCCGGGGCGACCTGGCGATTCCGGGACGCGGAAATTCCGATCAGCGGCAGGCTCAGGGTCAACTCGCCCGACGCCGTGAGTGCAGCGGTCGCGGCGGGCCTGGGTGTGGCACATGGACCTGCGTGGCTCTTTCAGGACGGACTGAACAGCGGCAGATTGCAGTTCATTCTCAGCGACCATACGGCTCCCCCTGTCCCCGTGCAGATGGTCTACGTCGCCAATAGGCTGCTTCCCACGCGGGCTATCGTGTTCATGGATTTCATGGCTGACGTGTTTTCAAGGTTTCCAGCCTTGAACGGCAGCATCCCTGTGCCGACTCGATAAGACGAGACGACAAAGCATGCGTCCAGAAACGAAAAGAGCGCCGAAGCGCTCTTTTCCTTTACCTCGATCAACCAGCAGGATCACTCCCACTCAATAGTCGCCGGCGGCTTCCCCGAGATGTCATAGACAACCCGCGACACCCCCCGCAACTCATTGATGATCCGGTTGCTCACCGTCCCCAGGAACTCATACGGCAGATGCGCCCAATGCGCCGTCATGAAGTCGATCGTCTCCACGGCCCGCAGCGCAATTACCCACTCATAAGCCCGCGCGTCGCCCACCACGCCCACCGACTTCACCGGCAGGAACACGGCAAACGCCTGGCTGGTCTTGTCGTACAGGTCGGCCTTGCGCAGCTCATCAATGAAGATGGCATCAGCCTTGGCCAGCAGTTCGGCGTATTCGCGCTTCACTTCGCCCAGGATACGCACACCCAGGCCCGGGCCCGGGAATGGATGGCGGTAGACCATGGTGCGCGGCAGGCCAAGCTCAACACCCAGGCGGCGCACTTCGTCCTTGAACAGCTCGCGCAGCGGCTCCACCAGGCCCAGCTTCATGTGCTCCGGCAGGCCACCCACATTGTGGTGGCTCTTGATCACATGCGCCTTGCCGGTCTTGCTGCCGGCCGACTCGATCACGTCCGGGTAGATGGTGCCCTGCGCCAGCCACTTGGCGTTCTTCAGCTTGTTCGACTCTTCGTCGAATATCTCAACGAACAGGTTGCCGATGATCTTACGCTTGGCTTCCGGATCGCTCACGCCTTCCAGCGCGCTGAAGTAACGGTCGGCGGCATTCACGCGCACCACCTTGACGCCCATGTGCTCGGCGAACATGGCCATCACCTGGTCGCCTTCCTGCCAGCGCAGCAGGCCGGTATCCACGAACACACAGGTCAGCTTCTCGCCGATGGCCTTGTGCAGCAGCGCGGCCACAACCGACGAATCGACGCCGCCGGACAGGCCCAGGATCACTTCGTCATCGCCCACCTGCTCGCGCACGCGGGCGATCTGGTCGTCGATGATGTTGGCGGCGGTCCACAGGGTCTGGCAGCCGCACACGTCCACCACGAAGCGGCGCAGCAGCGCCTGGCCCTGCAGGGTGTGGGTCACTTCCGGGTGGAACTGCACGCCGTACCAGCGCTTTTCTTCGTTGGCCATGGCGGCCACCGGAATGCGGTCGGTGGTGGCGGTGATGGTGAAGCCCGGCGGCGCTACGGAGACGTGGTCGCCGTGGCTCATCCAGACATTCAGCTTCGGCTCGCCGCCGTGGTCGCTCAGGCCCTTGAAAAGCGCATCCGGGTTGATCACGTTCACTTCGGCGTGGCCGAATTCGCGCTGGTCCGCCGCTTCAGTGGCACCACCCAACTGCGCGGCCAGGGTCTGCATGCCGTAGCAGATGCCGAAGATCGGCAGGCCGCTGTCGAATACTTCCTGCGGCGCGGCGGGCGCGCCCGGCAGCGTGGTCGATTCCGGGCCACCGGACAGGATGATGCCCTTGGCGCCAAAGCCGGCAATCTCGGCCGGGTTGTGGTCCCACGCCCAGATTTCGCAGTAGACGCCCAGCTCGCGGATGCGGCGGGCAATCAGCTGCGTGTACTGCGCGCCGAAATCGAGGATGAGGATCTTGTCGTTATGGATGTTGGTCATGGCGCCCCGGCAATGCAGTAGGGAAAACGAAAACGTCAGATTTTTCAGCGGCAGATGGAGAAAGAGGAACGGGAATCAGCTTCCTCGTTCCTCTTTGCTCGTCCCGCATCAGGAGCGGTAGTTCGGCGGCTCTTTGGTGATCGTCACGTCGTGGACGTGGCTCTCGCGCTGGCCAGCGCCGCTGATTTTCACGAACTTGGGCTTGCTGCGCATGTCCTCGACGGTGGCGCAGCCCACGTAGCCCATGGTGGCGCGCAGGCCGCCCATCAGCTGGTGGATGATGCCGCCCACCGGGCCGCGGTAAGGCACGCGGCCTTCAATGCCTTCGGGCACCAGCTTGTCGGCGGTGGCGGCGTCCTGGAAGTAGCGGTCCTTGGACCCCTTCTCCATCGCAGCCAGCGAGCCCATGCCGCGGTAGCTCTTGTACGAACGACCCTGGAACAGCTCGGTTTCGCCCGGCGATTCCTCGGTACCGGCCAGCAGGCCACCAATCATGATGGTGGACGCACCAGCGGCCAGCGCCTTGCCAATGTCGCCGGAGTAGCGGATGCCACCGTCGGCGATCAGCGGGATGCGGTCCTGCAGCGCTTCGGCCACCAGGTCGATCGCGGTGATCTGCGGCACGCCCACGCCTGCCACCACGCGGGTGGTGCAGATCGAGCCCGGGCCGATGCCCACCTTCACCGCGTCCGCGCCGCTGTCCAGCAGCGCCAGCGCGGCTTCACCGGTGCAGATGTTGCCACCGATGACCTGCACGTTCGGGAAGTTCTTCTTGACCCAGCTGACGCGGTCCAGCACGCCCTGCGAATGGCCGTGCGCGGTATCGACCACGATCACGTCCACGCCGGCAGCCACCAGCGCTTCCACGCGGCGGTCGGTATCGCCGCCAACGCCGACGGCCGCGCCGACCAGCAGGCGGGTGGCGATGTCCTTGGCAGCGTTCGGGAAGTCGGTGTTCTTCTGGATGTCCTTGACGGTGATCAGGCCACGCAGGGCGAAATCATCGTTGACCACCAGCACCTTTTCGATGCGGTTGCGGTGCAGCAGCTGCAGCACTTCATCAGACGCGGCGCCTTCCTTGACCGTGATCAGGCGATCCTTCTTGGTCATGATGTGGCGGACCGGATCGTCCAGCTCGGTCTCGAAGCGCATGTCGCGATGGGTCACGATGCCGGCCAGCAGGCCGTCGCTGCCCACCACCGGCACGCCGGAGATGTTGTGCGCCTGGGTCAGGGCCAGCACGTCGCGGATGGTGGTTTCCGGGCCGACGGTGATCGGGTCGCGGATGACGCCGGCCTCGAACTTCTTGACCTTGGCCACTTCCGCGGCCTGCTGCTCCACGCTCAGGTTCTTGTGGATGATGCCCATGCCACCCAGCTGTGCCATGGCGATGGCCAGGCGTGCTTCGGTGACGGTATCCATGGCGGCGGACAGGATCGGAAGCTTGAGCTTCAGGTCACGGGTCAACCGCGTTTCGAGGTTGACGTCCTTGGGCAGGATGGTCGAATGAGCGGGGACGAGCGAGACGTCGTCGTAAGTGAGTGCTTCAGCCTGGATGCGCAGCATCGGCATACCCGAGATGTGGGGAAGCGCGACATTTTACCCTGTTTTCGCGGCCTGTGGCAGGGGGTAGATGCGACGCAGTGTCGCGTGGGCGGTGGTTGGTTCAGGCGGCCATCCGGTCCGGCGGCATACCGCCTTTGGTAGGTGCCAACCTTGGTTGGCACGATCCGTCCGGCACAGATGTCCCAGATGGGGCCATGGCCCCGATGGATGTGTGCCAACCAAGGTTGGCACCTACCAGGAGCGGGTCATCGGCCTGCCGGCATTGTGCCGACCAACGGTCGGCACCCACCAGGAGCGGGTCGTCAGCTCAGCGCTTCCGCCGCTTCCAGGGTGTTCTGCATCAACGTGGCCACGGTCATCGGGCCCACGCCACCCGGCACCGGGGTGATCCAGCTCGCCCGCTGCGCTGCGGCTTCGAACCCGACATCGCCCACCAACCGGCCGTCATCCAGGCGGTTGATGCCCACGTCGATCACCACCGCGCCCGGCTTCACCCACTCGCCCGGCACGATGTCCGGCCGGCCCACCGCCACCACCAGGATGTCGGCGTTGCGCACGGCCTGTTCCAGCACGTCCTTGGGGGTGAACTTGTGGCAGCTGGTCACGGTGCAGCCGGCAATCAGCAGCTCCAGGCCCATCGGCCGGCCGACGTGGTTGCTGACGCCGACGATGGTGGCATTGCGGCCGCGCACCGGTTGGTCGGTGTGGCCCAGCAGCGTGGTGATGCCACGCGGGGTGCACGGGCGCAGGCCGAACTCGCGCAGGACCAGGTGGCCGACGTTTTCCGGATGGAAGCCGTCCACGTCCTTGCGCGGGTCGATGCGCTGGATCAGCCGACGCGCGTCGGGGATGCCCGGCAGCGGCAGCTGGATCAGGATGCCGTTGATCTTCGGGTCGGCGTTGAGCTGGTCGATCAGGTCGAGCAGCTCGGCCTCGGTGGTGCCGGCCGGCAGGTCGTAGTCATACGCTTCGATACCGACCTTCTCGGCCGCGCGGCGCTTGTTGCGCACGTACACGGTCGAGGCCGGGTCGCCCCCCACCAGCACCACGGCCAGGCCCGGGCGGCTGCCACCGGCGGCGACACGGGCATCGACCCGCACCTTCAGGCTGTCGAGCAGGTCCTCGGCGATACGGCGGCCATCGAGGATGCGGGCAGGAAGCTGGGGGGCGGAGTCGGTCATCGGGTGCGGGCGTGGGGCGGCGGGGACGCTATTGTCCCCGATTCACGCCCCCTCGCCCACCGCGGGGCTCTTCTACACACCTCCAAGCCCACGAGACTTCTACGCGAAGCTGGGGGGGGGGGGTT
>NZ_JBYTEK010000050.1:0-25594 GCF_058783335.1 Stenotrophomonas sp. FW305-C-20-S1
TCGATTCCAGATGCAGCCCGCGCTGCGCGCTCGCCGGGCATGGCCCGGCGCTACCTCCAGCTCAGGGCCTGGCCTTCTCCGGCAACCGGCCGGCACCGCTCTGGTAGCGTCGGGCCACGCCCGGCGGCTTTCCGATCAGACACCTTCGATTCCAGATGCAGCCCGCGCTGCGCGCTCGCCGGGCATGGCCCGGCGCTACCTCCAGCTCAGGGCCTGGCCTTCGGCAACCGGTACAGCTCTTTCTCGTAGGCCAGCGTGCCCCACATCGCGTAGGCATGTGCGCGCCGTGCCAGTTCCGGCCGCAGCGGCTGCGGCTGCAGCTGGTCGCTGGCCGGGTCGTAGCGGAAGCCCTGCGCTGGCTTGTCCGGCTGCAGGATGGCCACATCGTTGCCCTCCATCCACGCCAGATTGCGGTCGTACTGCATCAGCGCGCGTCCGGGCTGCAGCCGCTGCAGGTCGGTCAGGTCCTGGCCAACGGTGGGGGTGGCATCGGCAATGCCCAGCAATGACAACAGCGTCGGCGGCAGATCGATCTGGCTGACGATGCGGGCATCGCGGCGCGCCTCGATGCCGCCGCCGAGGATCAACCCGGGAATATGGAAGTTGCCGATCGGCACCATGTTCTTGCCGAACACCCGCGAATCATGGTCGGCCACCACCAGGAACACGGTGTCCTGCCAGTACGGTGAGGCCATCGCCTTGCGGAAGAACTCGCCCAGCGCATAGTCGGCGTACTTGGCGGCGTTGTCGCGGGTCTGCTTCGGTTGCTCGTACAGGTCGATTCGGCCGTCGGGGAACTCGAAGGGATCGTGGTTGCTGGAGGTGAACACCAGGCCGAAGAACGGCGTGCCCTGCGCTTTCAGCTGCCGGAACTGCTGGTCGGCGCGAGCGAACAGATCCTCGTCCGACGCGCCCCAGGAGCCGACGAAGGCCGGCCTGCGGTAATCCTTGCGGTCCACGATGCGGGTGAAGCCATTGGCGAGGAAGAACTCGCGCATGTTGTCGAAGTGGCTTTCGCCGCCGTAGTAGAAGCCGGTGTCGTAGCCATGCCGCCCCAGCACATCGGCCAGGGTGAAAAAGCGCTGGCGGCTGGCGGGCAGCTTCACCACCGATTCGGCCGGGGTCGGCGGGAACCCGGTCAGGACCGCCTCGATGCCGCGCACCGAACGCGTACCGGTGGCATACAGCCGCTCGAACGCCCAGCCCTGCCTGCTCAGGCGGTCGTAGTTGGGCGACAACGGTCGTCCGCCGAGACTGCCGATGAACTGCGCGCCCAGGCTTTCTTCCAGCACGATCACCAGATTGCGCGGCTTGCCCTGGTACTGCGGCGGACGCAGCGCCAGGCTCGGCAACGCGTCGGAGACGTACACCGATGCCGGCAGGCCGCTGCTGGCGCGCAGTTCGCTGACCACCTCGGCAAGCGGCAGGTCACCGTAGACGCGAGAGGTTTCGCTGCGGGTCGCCAGTTGCCGCGCGGCATAGCCGACGGTGTACAGCGAATTCAGCGGCAAGGCGTTGATGGTGGGGTCGGTAGAGAATGCCACCAGCGCCGGATTCAAGGGCCGATGACCCAGGCTGGAACGCACGCCCAGCGCCGCCAGCAGCAGCACCAGCAACGCCAATGGCAGCCGCCACAGCCATCCGGCTTCGACTGCGAGCGCCGGGCTGTTGCCGACCCAGCGCCGCGACCCGCGAAGCAATGCCCAGAACAGCACGATCACAGCGGCAACTTCGATCACCACGGCCAGCAGATGGCCGCGCAGCAGCGTCATCCCGACTTCTTCGGGATAGATCAGATACTCCAGGAACAGGCGATTGGGGCGCAGGCCGTACTCGGCCATGAAGCTCGGCGTGGCCAGTTCCATGAACACCAGCAGCACGCTTGCCAGGATCAGCCACCACCGCAACAGATGGCGCCACGCGCGGCCCACGCGTCCCTCCAGCGGCAACAGCAGCGCCAGCACCGCAGGGATGCCGTACAGCAGGCACAGGGTCGACACATCCACCCGCAGCCCCTGCAGCAACACCGTGGACCAGCCGTCGGCAGCACTCACCCGCGCGGCATGCCACAGCGACAGCCCCAGCCGGGACAACGACAGGGCGACCAGGCCAAACAGGAAGAAGGCGGCAATCGGACACAGACGCCGGTACAGCGACACCCACGCAGCTCGGAGCATGAAAGGAATCCAGAAATGGAGCAAAGGACACCCATGCCCCATCCTTGGCAGCGGGCCACACCGGACAACGTGTTACCCGACACCACCGCCAGCGCAGCGGAACTTCCCGCCGGCACCTTCAGCATCCACCTCAGCTTCAATCGGGCTGCGGCAGTGCGCGGCGGCGGTTCCGCAACCGCCTCCGCTTCAGCCCCGGCGGGTCATTCGAAGAACGTCCCGCCGACCGCGCACAATACACTGTGATGACAGTCGGCAGTTGACTGCAGGTGCGGCCCCTGGCTACCTGCCAGCGGGCGCACAGAGCGCCGCGCTAGCCTCCCCAGCGCTCCAGCACCGCCCCGCAATCGGCCAGGTGCCAACAGGCCATGCCCGGCCACGGGTTGTCCGGGGCATTGACCAGAAGCGTACGGCTGCCCGCCGCGCGGCCGCATTCCAGATCGAAGCGATAGTCGCCTACCATCACCACCTGCGAAGGTTCCACCTGCCAACGCCGCAGGAAGTACTGCAGCCCGGCCGGTGAGGGTTTCGGCTCGGCCTCGTCGCGGCCGATGATGTCGTCTTCGGCAAAGACGTCGCCCAGCCCGATCGCCTGCAGGGTGACCTGCGCCAGGCTGCGCACGTTGCGGGTCAGGATGCCCAGCCGGCAGCCGGCGCCCTGCAGCGCGCGTACCAGCGCCACCGCTCCCGTTGCCGGCTGGGAAGCAGCGGCCAGCGCACGCTCGTGCGCCAGCAGCCAAGCGTGCTTGGCGCTGGCCTCTGCGGCCGGCAACCCGGCCAGATGGGTGAGGATGTCATCCTCTTGCGGAATCGCCAGTTCGCGCTTGATCCGCGCGAAATCATGCACCGCCACGGTCAGCGTGCCATCCATGTCGAACACCCAGTGGCGAATCGCCGACAGCGACGACGCAGCCGCCGGTGCCTGCACGGTCAACGCCACCACGCCGGCATGCGGCTGGCATCCACACCACCGGTCTCGAACATGGCCGTGCGCGTGCCACCGGCCTTGACCGGGAACTCGATGCTGATCGACTTGCCCTTTGCTGCCAGCTTCCACAACGCCTTCTGGTCGGTGATGAACATGGCGATCGCCTCGTCGGTCTTCGGCCGCCAGGCCGCCATGGAGACCGGCTTGCCGCCGTCCACCGTGACCTTCACCGTGCACTGCGGGCAACGGAAATCGCCGGCCTGCAGCACCAGGTAGGCATGACGCTTCCATTCGGGGTGGTCGCGGAACACCAGCTGCACCGGCTTGGCGCCGCTGCCATCCACATCCACCCGCTCCTTGCTGAAGATCTGCGCCGACACCTGGTTGCCCTTGCTGCCGACCGGAATCTGGTTGTACTGCCACAGCGCCTGCATGCGGCGCAGGTCGCGCGCGGCATCGCCCTTGGCCTTGACCTCGTCGAAGCCGGCGGCGATGCGCTCGGCGGCGGCGGTGTCCTTGTACTGGTCCAGCAGCGAGGCGCCATGCAGGCGCGCACGCTCCCAGTCCTGCGCGGCCACGGCCATGTCGTACTGCTTGGCCACGTCCTCGGCCTTGGCTTCCTTCTGCGCCTGCACGGCGGCCGCAGCGGCCTCCTGCGCCTTGCGTTCTTCCTCGGGGTTGCTGCAGGCGGCCAGGGCCAGGGTGCAGGCGGTGAGCAGGATCAGTCGTTTCATGGTGTGTCCCGTAAACATCCAGCCGGCTTTCGCCGCGAGGACATTACTGTATCGCCTTCAGCAGTCACGCGGGACCGTAGTAGCGCTTACTGGAACGGCCATACGGGAGAATCCGGAAGGTCCGGACACCCCTTTCCCGCGCGACGCGCTTGACCCACTGTGAAGAACTCTCTGCCCCCCGCACTCCATCCACGCACCGACATGGACGGCGGCAGCGTGTCCCGGCTTCTATCGCCTCCAATGTGCGTTTCACTCCAGACGTACGGCTTCACGCCATCGCTGTCACGCGCGTCATCTCCATCCAGCCGCACAGTGATATCGCCCTCCAGGCTGCGACTGACACGGGCACGGAGTGGACCATCTTCCCAAAGTGCATCATCCACAAGCTCCTGCAGATGGGTCCGTCCCGGCTCTGGCAGGGACAGTCCAGCCAACTGCAGCCCTCCGGCAACGCCCTGCGCATTGAACAGGCTCAGGGCTATCGACCAAGCGATCTGAGCGGCTGGCATGGACCGCGGTGCTCCGTCCGCTTCGGTGCTGAAGTGGTCGAAATTAGCAAGCAGCAATCCATTGCAGAGCAGCATGGCCGCGGGTCCAATTTCACTACTGGACTCGTGGCGAGTAAACAGCAGCCACTCCCCATGACGGTACTGCCTGAGGCTCGAAGTGGTATCGGTGACGCCGGGAACCGTACCGGCAGAAAAATCGACCCACGCTGCGCTGCCAATCGTGGTCTCCCAGCTCTCTACTGAATCGTCTGCAGCCAGCGCGCCTTGCGTCGACACGGCGCCGACCAGCGTCAGCAACAGCCGGGCACATCGTGCCAGCCTGCTCTGCTGTCCACCTGGCAGTGACCGCCCCGCCCGGATCATGCCGGGCACCCACCGGACGCCCTTCGCAGATCACCAACAGTGCTGGCCTCCACGTGCTCCAGCACCGTCCAGTCCAGTAGAGAAACAGAGTCAGGCAGCGCAGGTTCTCGGGGAGATGCGCCGATGATGATCTCCCACCATGCCCCTATTGGAGCAGGCTGTGGCCCTCGCAGCGTGACTTCAAGTTCTGGCATCTCGCGGCCTTCCTGCTTGCTTCCTCCAGATGCGGCACGCTTGTTCGCGCCGGTCTTCACAAAAAACAGCTTGAGATCGCCCTGAGGAGTGCGCTGCGTGCTTGCTCGATAGTGCTCTGCATCTGTGGCCCACTGCATGCCCCAGTTCGTCTGGTGATACTGGCCGTCCGCGCGGATTGTCACCGCCGTCTCCGCACTCAACGACAACAGCGCAGCGTGCTCGAACATCCGGGTGTAGAGGCGGGAATAGTCCTTCGTCGGATTGGCGGAATCGAGGTCTTCCTCGACATCCCAGTTCACAACGTTGATCCCACACAGAACCATGTGGAATGCGCGCCCAGGCGCCGCGTCGGCTGACATGACAATGTCCTGATTCCGGTACTGGGTCATCGTTCCGCGGAAAAGCTCGCTGCGCCCCGTCCCATGCGCGACTTCCACCCATCCTGCCTGGCGGTAGAGGGCACGCAAGGGTGAAGCCGCATCGGAAGATGCTGTGCCGTTCTGGGCTGTTGCGGTCAAAGCAGTCGGCAACAGGAGTACTGCCAGCCCGATTCTGCAGAGGCGGGTGATCCCACCCGAACCGCCCGCGATGCTGGCAGGCACGGCCGCAGGCGGCAGGCTGATTGGCGGATCAACCCGTGCCGGGTCTTCAGCCGAGGAACAAGCATGTTGCATAGGCCAGGCCTGTCAGGAAAGGGGACCTCTCCGCGCGCGGCCCGATTCAGTCCCGTGCGCGTCGGAGCCCAGACGTTACGTCCAATCCTTTTCCGGAAACATGCAATAAATCTGAAAAGAGTAGCGCTGTGTCCTCCTTGCCTTTCAGAATCCCTGCGGTCCTGATTCCATAAAAAAGCGGCGGGTCACCCCGCCGCTTTTCAGATCATGGAAACGCCAGTCGAGCATGGCTCGACTCTACAAAGAAAAGCGCCGGGGGATACCCGGCGCGTTTTCTTACTTGGCTTCAGCCTTGGCCAGCATGTCCTGCACCGAGGCGGTGGTGATCGGGTGGTAGCCCGGCTTGGCCTTCTCGAACGCCTGCTTGGCCAGCTCCAGCCCCTTCGGGGTCTTCACCAGTTCAGCGTAGATCGGCAGGATCAGCTTGCGACGGCCGACACGCTCGATGAACGCAGCGGCCGCTTCATTGGCCTGCTCGTAGCCGCTGCGGATGGTCAGCGGGTACCAGCGCATGGCGATCTCGCCATTCGGGGTGCCAGTGAAGTGGAACGCCTTGTCCAGCGTGGCCAGCTTGTCCAGCGGCTGGGTGGCACCCAGGCCGTCGATGAAACGGACCCACTCCTGGGTGCTCCACTCGGCAATCACCTGGCTGCTCGGCACGGTGCCGGCGCTGGCGAAGGCGATGCGCGCGGTATCGACGCTGCTGAAATTGCGCGACTGCGCCTTGGCTGCGAACGCCGGAATGCCCGGCTCGTCCAGCCACGCCTTCAGTTCGGCCTCGGTCACCGCCGACGGATTCTTCGGCAGCAGGTTCTTCTTCAGGTACTCGACGAACTGGTCGGTGTTGGCGCTCTGGAAGGCGTGGTCATCGAACCAGCCGCGCAGGAACGGGTCGAAGGTTTCGCGGCCGAAACGCTGTTCCAGGAATTCCAGGAACCACGAACCCTTGACGTAGGCCACCTGGCTCAGGGCTTCGTCCGGATCACGCTCGTTCAGCGGCGGCAGCGCCAGTGCCTGGTCGGCCGGGCTCATGTCCTTCACTTCGGCCAGCAGATCGGTCTGGTCGATCTGCTTTTCCATTTCGGCCATCTCCTTGCCATACAGGGCTTCGGTGATGCGGCCCTGGACGTAGGTGGTGAAGCCTTCGTTGAGCCAGATGTCCTTCCAGCTGGCGTTGGTCACCAGGTTGCCCGACCAGCTGTGCGCCAGTTCATGGGCGACCAGCGAGACCAGCGACTTGTCGCCGACGATCACGGTCGGGGTGGCGAAGGTCAGGCGCGGGTTTTCCATGCCGCCGAACGGGAACGACGGCGGCAGCACCAGCATGTCGTAGCGGCCCCAGCGGTATTCGCCGTACAGCTTTTCGGCGGCACCGATCATCTTCTCGGTGTCTTCGAATTCCTTGGCGGCCTTGTTGACCATGGTCGGCTCGGCCCAGACGCCGGAGCGGCCGGAGATCGGCTCGAACACCAGGTCGCCGGCGGCGATGGCCAGCAGGTAGGACGGAATCGGCTGCGGCATCTTGAAGGTGTAGTCACCGTCACGCGCAGCCTTGGGATCGTTGTCGGCGCTCATCAGCACCATCACGTCCGGGCGCGAGACCACGTGCGCGCTGTAGGTGAAGCGCACGCTCGGGGTGTCCTGCAACGGTACCCAGGAACGGGCGTGGATCGCCTGCGACTGGCTGAACATGAAGGGCAGCTTCTTGCCCTCGGTCATCGACGGCGCCAGCCACTGCAGGCCCGAAGCGGTCGGTGCGGTGTGGTAGGTCACTTCCACCTTGGCCGGCTGTTCCGGGGTTTCGATGGTCAGCTTGCTGCCGAACACCTTGTCGGCCGGGGCCAGCACGAACTGCAGCGGGCTGCGTGCACCGTCAGCGGCGATCGCTTCGACCTTGGCGATGCTCAGCTCGCGGGTGTCCAGCACCAGCTGCTTGGCGTCCTTCTGCTTCCATTCCAGGGTGTAGGTGGCGGTGCCGCCGATCTGCTTCTGGTCGAAGTCCAGCTTCAGGTCCAGCGCGATGTCCTTGACGACGACCTTGTCCGGCTCGGCGTACGAGCTTTCATCGTGGCTGCGGTTTTCGGCGTTCACGGGGGCGGCGGGAGCCTTCTGGGCAGTCGGGGCGGCGGCGGGTGCGGCCGCCTCCTGGGAGCAGCCGGCGGCCAGGGCCACGGCCAGCGGAAGGAGCATCAGCGGATTGCGCATGAATCGGGACCGTTACGGGGAACAAACCCCAATGGTACCTCTCCCCCGGCCGGGAAGCGTTGCGCGGTGCGGGGTAATGGCCGGCCCCGCGATGGCCCGGCAGGTGCCAACCTTGGTTGGCACGGACCTGTCAGCGCTCGCGGACGGGCGTGTGCCAACCAAGGTTGGCACCTACCAGGACCGTGCCGGGACGTTGCGTGGTAGCGCCGGGCCATGCCCGGCGACCGTCAAGGCTTACAGCTTGTAGCCGGAGTGGATCGAGACGATGCCGCCGGTCAGGTTCTTGTAGTGGCAGCGCTCGAAGCCGGCCTGCCCCATCATCGCCTTCAGCTCTTCCTGCGGCGGATGCTTGCGGATGCTCTCGGCCAGGTACTGGTAGCTGTCCGAATCGTTGGCGAACAGCTTGCCCAGCTTCGGCAGGATCTTGAACGAGTGGAAGTCGTAGATCGGCTTGAACCAGTCGGCGGTGACTTCGGAGAACTCCAGCACGCGGGCCTGGCCGCCTACCTTCAGCACGCGGTACATCTCGCGCAGGCCGGCGTCCTTGTCGGTCACGTTGCGCAGGCCGAAGGCGATGGTCACCAGATCGAAGCTGTTGTCCGGGAACGGCAGGGCCTCGGCGTTGCACTGCACGTAGTCCAGGCCCAGCACCAGGCCGCGGTTGGTCAGGCGGTCACGGCCGACCGACAGCATGCCGGCGTTGATGTCGCCCAGCACCACCGAGCCCTCGGCACCGACGCGCTCCTTCAGCAGCGCGGCGATATCGCCGGTGCCACCAGCCAGGTCGAGCACGCGGTCACCCGGCTTCACCTGCGCGGTGGCGACGTAGTAGCGCTTCCATGCCCGGTGCACGCCCATGCTCATCAGGTCGTTCATCAGGTCGTAGTTGCGCGCGACCGACGTGAACACCTGGCCGACCAGCTTCTGCTTGTCCTTGGCGTCAACGTCGCGGAACCCGAAATGGGTGGTACCGGATTTGTAGGGGGATTCGCTCATGCCCCCGATTATCGCACCGCCGGGCCCCTGCGGGGAACGCTGGCCGTATCATGGCGCCCCACGACCTACCGGAGCCCCGCATGATCACCACGCCCGACTACCAGGCCCTGCTGCAGACCGCCATTGCCGAAGCCCGCCAGGGGCTGGCCGAGGGCGGTGTGCCGATCGGCGCGGCGCTGTACCACAACGACGGCCGCCTGCTCGGCTGCGGCCACAACCGCCGCGTGCAGGAAGGCGACCCGTCCGTACATGGCGAGACCGACGCCTTCCGCAAGGCCGGCCGCCAGCGCCGCTACCAGGACACCATCATGGTCACGACCCTGGCCCCGTGCTGGTACTGCTCGGGCCTGGTGCGGCAGTTCAACATCGGCACGGTGGTGGTCGGCGAATCGCGCACTTTCCAGGGCGGCATCGACTGGCTGCGGGAAAACGGCGTCAACGTGATCGACCTGGACAGCCAGGAATGCGTGGACCTGCTTGGCGGTTTCATTGCGCAACATCCGGAAATCTGGAACGAAGACATCGGCGAATGAGCATCCGCCACGGCTGATGAGCCCGCCTTGATGAACGCTTCAGTGCCGGCACAGCCTTGTGCCGGCAGCGTCTGCACGCTTCAACGTGAACTGCTGCGCAGTCAGCTGCATGCGGTCAACACGCGCCACTAACATCCTGCTGCGCAGCGACGTCTAGGGTGGAATGCAACCGGGCCCCCGCCCCGGATTGGAGCCGACCATGCAAGTGCATGCCGTACGTCCTCGCAGTGACCCGGCCCTGGCCGCGATCTGGAGCCGACTTCAGCAGCAATACGCACTGCACCAGCGCAGTGCCCCGTTCTGGAGCGCCTACCAGGACATGCAGCAGGATCTGCTGCACGACCATCCCCGCGACCTGGTGCGCCTGTGCAATGCGATGGCCGCCATGGCCGAACACCTGGGTGCGGTTGAACACGCACAGCTGCTGCGCCATCGCCACGCTGGCTGCACATCACGCTGACGCGGCATGCACCGCCGCCCGGGCCACACTGTAATGGGCCCCCACTCCCTTCACCTCCAACCGATTGGATCGTCATGCACGCTGAAGTTCCCGCCATTCCCCCTGTCATCAATGTCGATGCGGAGCTGGATTACTGGCGCCGCCAGCACGCCGATGGCGCACTCGCGCACACCTCGTTCGGCACCTATGTACCGTGGATCAAGTTCGCCTGTGATTCGCTGATCACCCAGCCACGCGCCAGCAACGCCCAGCGCGATGAGCTGTTCCAGACCCAGTACGCCCTGCAGATCATGCCGCGCCTGAGTGAAGCGCAGGCCCGCGAATTCGTCGAACGCTGCTGGCAACACGTCTACCTGGCCAGCCCGGTGCGCAGCCAGGAAGCACCGCGCCTGCGCGCCTGAGTCCACGCCTGCTGCACGGCACCTGCACGGCCATGTGCCGATGATCGTCGCCATTCCCGTGGAACGATGACGATGAGCGCAAGGAACCTGTTCAATACGATCGCCAAGAAGGCCGCGGCCGCCACCGGCTCGCCGTGGACCTTCCTGGCCGCAGTGTCGATCGTCGTGCTGTGGGGCATCAGTGGCCCCATATTCAAATTCAACGACACCTGGCAGCTGGTGATCAACACCGGCACCACCATCATCACCTTCCTGATGGTGTTCCTGATCCAGCACACGCAGAACTCGGACACCGCGGCGATGCAGATCAAGCTGGATGAACTGATCCGCGCCACCGCCGAGGCCAACAACGAGCTGCTGGACCTGGAAGAACTGGACGAAGAGCGCCTGGAAGAGATCCGCGCCGAGTACGAAAGGATGGCGCGCGAAGCCGGCGACGCATTGACGCGGGTACGCGCCTGCCGCACCGAGCGGCGCGACGACGAAGCGGTGTAGCCCTGCTCATTGACCGGTAGCGCCGGCCGCTGGCCGGCAACTGCACGATCCCTGTTGATCCCGCGCGCTGCCGGCCAGCGGCCGGCGCTACCAGAATCGGAGCGGCTTACCCGCGCTCGTGCCAGCCGCCGCCCAGCACCTTGTACAGCGTGATGCGGTTGGCCTGCTGCGCCAGCTGTGTCTGCAGCTGGCTCTGCTGCGCGTTGTAGGCGGTACGACGTGCATCCAGCAGGGTGACGAAGCTGTCCAGGCCCGCGTCATAGCGCGCCTGCGACAGGCGGTTGGCCTGCTCGGCCGCTTCCACCAGGCGCTGCTGCGAGGCCGCCTGTTCATCCAGGCTGACATTCAATGCCAGCGCATCGGCGGTTTCGCGGAAACCACTCTGGATCGACTTTTCGTACTGCGCAAGCGCGATATCGCGGTCGGCGTTGGCCACGGCCAGGTTCGCGCGCAGCTTGCCGCCCTGGAAGATCGGCAAGGTGATCTTCGGCAGGAAGCTCCACACCCGCGTACCGCTGTCGAACAGGCCGGACAATTCACCCGAACCACTGCCGATGCTGCCGGTCAGCGAGATGCTGGGGAAGAAGGCAGCGCGTGCGGCACCGATGTTGGCATTGGCCGCCAACAGCTGATGTTCCGCCGCCATGATGTCCGGGCGCTGCAGCAGCACGTCGCTGGGCAGGCCAGCCGGCGGTGGTGCCAACGCAAGCACCTGCGGTGAGATGCTGTCCGGCAGCAGCGCCGGATCCAGCTGGCCACCGGCCAGCAGCGCCAGCGCGTTGCGGTCCTGGGCCAGCTGCCCACGCAGGCGTGCGGCATCGGTGCGCGCGGTCTCGACCAGGGTGCGGGTCTGGGTCAGTTCCAACCCTGAACTGCCACCGCGCTCATGGCGCGCTTCGGCCAGGCGCAGCGAATCCTCATAGGTCTTCACCGTGGCTTCGGCGATTTTCAACTGTTGCGCGTCGGCACCGTAGGTCAACCACGCGGTGGCGGTCTCGGCCACCAGGCTCAGCTGCGCGTTGCGGCGGTTGGCGGCTACAGCGAAGTACTGCTGCAGCGCGGCTTCGCTCAGGTTGCGCACGCGGCCGAACAGGTCCAGTTCGAACTCAGCCACGCCGACGCCCGCGCTGAACTGCTCGGTGACCGGCACGTCGCCACCGCGGCGGTCCATCTGCCCGGTCACGGCCACGGCCGGCACCCGGTCCGCGCGCTGCACGCGGTACTGGCCACGCGCCTTTTCGACGTTGAGCACGGCCACGCGCAGGTCGCGGTTGTTGTCCAGCGCCTGGCCGATCACCTGCTGCAGGCGCTCGTCGGTGAAGAAGTCACGCCAGCCGACCGCGGCCGCATCGGCCACTTCGCCCTGCGCGGCTTCGGCCGGCCACTGCGACGGAATGGCCGGGGCCACTGCGGTGTTCTTCGGCGCCAGGGTGCCGCAGCCGGCAAGCGCCAGTGCCGCAGCGATGGAGAGGAACAGAGATGCACTTTTCATTGGAATGACTTCCATCGGTACTGCCGGATGGCAGGAGGTAGTGCCGGCCGCTGGCCGGCAACCTCATTGGATTCACATCAAGCGATCAGCAGCTGCCGGCCAGCGGCCGGCACTACCGTTTCAAATCAGCTGGTGGCGTTGCGCTTCTTGAACACGCGCTGCACCACGACGAAGAACAGCGGCACGAAGAACACGCCGAGCACGGTGCCTACCACCATGCCGCCGAGCACGCCGGTGCCGATCGCCTGCTTGGCGCCGGAGCCGGCACCGCTGGAGATCGCCAGCGGCAGCACGCCCATGCCGAAGGCCAGCGAGGTCATGATGATCGGGCGCAGACGGTCGCGGACCGCGTGCATCGTCGCTTCGATCAGCCCCGCGCCCTTCTCCAGATGCTCCTTGGCGAACTCGACGATCAGGATCGCGTTCTTGCTGGTCAAGCCCACCGTGGTCAGCATCGCCACCTGGAAATAGATGTCGCGCTCCATGCCACGGAAGGTATTGGCCAGCACCGCACCGAGGATGCCCAGCGGCGCCACCAGCAGCACCGAGGTCGGCACGCTCCAGCTTTCATACAACGCGGCAAGGCACAGGAACACGATCATCAGCGACAGGGTGTACAGCAGCGGCGTCTGCGAGCCCGCCTGGCGTTCCTGGTAGGACATCGCCGTCCACTCGACGCCGAAGCCCGCCGGCAACTGCTTGGCCAGCTGTTCGATCTCGGCCATGGCATCACCGGACGCCACGCCCGGGGCCGGTTCGCCCTGGATTTCGGTAGCCGACACGCCGTTGTAGCGTTCCAGGCGCGGCGAGCCGTAGTCCCAATGCTTGCTGGCGAAGGCGCTGAACGGAACCATCTCGCCCTTGTCGTTCTTCACCGACCAGAGATCGAAGTCCTCCGGCACCATGCGGAACGGCTGGTCAGCCTGCACGAACACGCGCTTGACGCGGCCGCGATCGATGAAGTCATCGATGTACGAGCTGCCCCACGCGGTGGCCAGGGTGGTGTTGACCTGGTCGATCGACAGGCCCAGCGAGCTGGCCTTGGCCACATCGATATCGATGCGGAACTGCGGGGTGTCTTCCTGGCCGTTCGGTCGCACGTTGGCCAGCTTCTTGCTGCCGGCCGCCAGGCCCAGCAGCTGGTTGCGGGCCGCCAACAATGCCTCGTGGCCCTGGCCGCTGTTGTCCTTCAGGAAGAACGTGTAGCCGGAGGCCGTACCCAGTTCCGGAATGGCCGGCGGCGGGAAGGCAAAGATGAAGGCATCCTTGATCTGCCCCAGCGCGGCCATCGCGCGTCCGGTGATCGGCATCACCCCGTTGTCGGCGTCACGATCCTTCCAGTCCTTCAGCTTGACGAAGGCCATGCCCGCATTCTGGCCCATGCCGGCGAAGCTGAAGCCCTGCACCGAGAACACCGATTCGACGGCACCCTTCTCGTTTTCCATGAAGTGCTTTTCGAGCGCGGCGATCGATTCCAGCGTGCGCTCCTGGGTTGCGCCTACCGGTGCCTGCACCAGCGCCATCAGCACGCCCTGGTCTTCGTTGGGCAGGAACGAGCTGGGCAGGCGCACGAACAGCACGCCCATCAGCAGGAACAGCGCGGCCACGATGCCCATGAACCGCCACGGACGGTGCAGGATGCCGCGCACGCCGCGCTGGTAGCTCTCGCTGGTGCGGTCGAAGCCACGGTTGAAACCGTTGAAGAAGCGACCGGCGAAACCGCGGTGGGCGACATGGTGCTCACCCTTCTTCAGCGGCTTGAGCATGGTGGCGCACAGCGCTGGCGTCAGCACGATCGCGACCAGCACCGACAACGCCATCGCCGAGACGATCGTCGCCGAGAACTGCCGGTAGATCACGCCGGTGGAACCGCTCATGAAGGCCATCGGCACGAACACCGCCGACAGCACCAGGCCGATGCCCACCAGCGCGCCGGTGATCTGGCTCATCGACTTGCGGGTGGCTTCCAGCGGCGACAGGCCCTCTTCGGACATGATGCGCTCGACGTTCTCCACCACCACGATGGCATCGTCCACCAGCAGGCCGATGGCCAGCACCATCGCGAACATGGTCAGCATGTTCACCGAGAAGCCCAGCACCGACAGCACGCCGAAGGTACCCAGCAGCACCACCGGCACGGCGATGGTCGGGATCAGGGTGGCGCGGAAGTTCTGCAGGAACAGGTACATCACCACGAACACCAGCACGATCGCTTCGAGCAGGGTCTGCACCACGCCCTTGATCGACACGCGCACGAACGGGGTGGTGTCGTACGGGATCTCGGCCTTCAGGCCGGCCGGGAAGAAGCCTTCCAGTTCCTTCAGCGTTTCATCGACACCGGCAGCGGTATCCAGCGCGTTGGCGCCGGTGGCCAGGGTGACCGCCAGGCCGCTGGCCGGCTGCCCGTTGTAACGGGTGACGAAGTCGTACGACTCGGCGCCCAGCTCGACGCGGGCAACATCGCCCAAGCGCAGTTCGGCACCGTCCTGCGCACCGCGCACGATGATGTTGCGGAACTGTTCCGGTGTCTGCAGGCGCGACTGCGCGTTGATGGTGGCGTTGAGCTGCTGGCCCTTCACCGACGGCGCACCACCCAGCTGGCCGATGGCCACCTGCGCGTTCTGTGCCTTCACCGCAGCGACCACTTCCGGCACCGACATGCCGTAGGTGTGCAGCTTGTTCGGGTCCAGCCAGATGCGCATGGCGTACTTGCCACCGAACACCTGGATGTTGCCCACGCCCGGAACGCGGCTGAGACGATCCACGACGTTGGAACCGACGTAGTCGGCGATGTCGTTGGCATCCATGCTGCCGTCTTCGGACACGAACGCGATGACGTTCAGGAAGCCCGAGCTGGACTTGGCCACGTTGATGCCCTGCCGCTGCACTTCCTGCGGCAGCAGCGGCATCGCCAGCTGCAGCTTGTTCTGCACCTGCACCTGGGCGATGTCGGGGTTGGTCCCGCTCTCGAAGGTCAGGGTGATGGTGGCCTGGCCGTTGGACGAGCTGTTGGAGGAGAAATAGATCAGACCATCAAGGCCCTTCATGTTCTGCTCGATGATCTGCGTCACCGAGTCTTCGACCACCTTGGCCGAAGCACCCGGGTAGCTGGCGCTGATTTCCACCGCCGGCGGTGCGACGTTGGGGTACATCGAGATCGGCAGCTTGAACAGGGCCAGGCCGCCGGCGAGCATGATGATGATCGCGATGACCCACGCGAAGATGGGTCGATCGATGAAGAAACGTGCCATGGAGTTCTCCGCTTACTTCGCGCCTGCGGCCGCAGCTGCAGGTTGGGCGGCGGCCGGCTTGGCCGGGGCGGCGCCCTGTTCGGTGGCATTCACGGGCATGCCCGGGCCGATCTTCTGCAGGCCTTCGACGATGACCTTGTCGCCGGCCTTCAGGCCGTCCTCGACCAGCCACTTGTCGCCGACGGTGCGGCTGACCTTGACCGGGCGCACTTCGACCTTGTTGTCCTTGCCGACCACCATCGCACTGGTATCGCCCTTCGGATCGCGGGCGATGCCCTGCATCGGCACCAGCACCGCATCGCTGCGCACACCGCCGCCGATCACCGCGCGCACGTACATGCCCGGCATCAGCAGGCCATCGGGGTTGTCGACCCTGACCCGCAGCGCGAAGCTGCCGGTGGCCGGATCGACGCTGACTTCGGAGAACTCCAGCGTGCCCTTGTGTTCGAAGGTGCTGCCGTCTTCCATCAGGATGCTGACCGGCGTCTGCTGGTTGTCCTGCAGGCGGCCGGCGGCCAGTTCGCGGCGCAGCTGCAGCAGCTCGGCCGAGGACTGGGTCAGGTCGACGTAGATCGGGTCCAGCTGCTGCACGGTTGCCAGCGCCGTGGCCTGGCCGGCGCTGACCAGCGCGCCCTGGGTGACGGTGGACTTGCCGATGCGGCCGCTGATCGGCGCGGTGATGCGCGCATAGCCGAGGGTCACGTTGGCGGCATCCAGTGAGGCCTTGGCGGCGCCGACATCGGCCTCTGCCTGCTTCTGCGCAGCCACGGCGTTTTCCAGATCCTGCTGGCTGACCGCGTCGACCTTGGCCAGCTCGGTGATGCGCTTGGCGCTCAGCCGCGCCGCATTGGCGGTGGCTTCGGCGCGGGCCAGCTGTGCACGCGCACTGTTGGCCTGGGCGCGGTAGCTGGCGTCCTCGATCTGGTACAGCGGCTCGCCGGCCTTGACCATCCCACCCTCGGTGAACAGGCGCTTGGCGACGATGCCGTTGACCTGCGGGCGCACTTCGGCCACCAGGAAGGCGTTGGTGCGGCCTGGCAGCTCACGGGTCAGCCCGACGGTCTCGGACTTCAGCGTGACCACGCTGACCTGGCCCGGTCCCTGTTCGGGTGCCTGGGGTTGGCCGCCGCAGGCAGCGACGGTGGCAGCGATCGCCAGCGACAACGCGAAGGGTCGGATTCGGCTCAGCAACATGATGGGAATGGCTCTTGAAGGGAGGGATCTCAGCAGGTGCTGATACGACGGCCCCTCCCCTTGCAGGAGTGAAGACCGCGGACAGCGCCCACCCGCGTGAAGTGGGAGCCAGGACAGGCCTGCCACGCACACGACGGGAATGATGGGAAGGAAATATACATACATGCGTGTTTGTTTGTAAAGCAGTACAATTCAGCCACGTTTCACCCGCACTCGTACCCGCTCATGGCCCGCAAAACCAAAGAGGACACCCAGGCAACCCGCGAAGGCATCCTGGATGCCGCCGAAGCCTGTTTCCACGAACACGGCGTGGCCCGGACCACGCTGGAGATGATCGGTGCCCGCGCCGGCTACACCCGCGGCGCCGTGTACTGGCATTTCAAGAACAAGGGCGAGGTGCTGACCGCGATCGTCGAACGGGTGCACCTGCCCTTCATGCAGGAGCTGGAGCGCACCTCCACCGACCAGCGCGACACGCCGGTGCATGACCTGCGCGCGGTGATGATCCACTCGTTCATCGAGCTGTCCGAGGACGAGCGCCTGCGCAAGACCATGGAGATCATGCTGCGCAGCGATGCCTCGGCCGACACCAGGGTGCTGACCGAACTGCAGCAGAGCGGTTTCCGCGATGCCCTGGACCGGATGGAACGCGCCCTGCGCCGTGCCCAGGACCTGGGCCAGCTGCGCGACGGCGCCGACCCGAAGATCGCCGCGCGCATGCTGCACGCCACCGTGCTCGGCGTGCTGCACGGGGCGATGGTCGAACCGGACCTGATGGACCTCAAGCGCGACGGCATGCTGGCGCTGGACATGACCCTGGCCGCCTACGTGAAGGAAGGCGTGTTCGTACCGGGTTCGGTGCCCGAGCCGCTGCCGGAGGCGTGACGGCGCCGCCGGGCATGGCCCGGCGTTACCGCAGATTCGGCCACCCTGCATAACGAAAAGGCCGCCTTTCGGCGGCCTTTTCGCGTTCCCGGTTACAGGATGTAACGGCTCAGGTCCGGGTCCTGCACCAGTTCACCCAGGTGCGCATCGACATAGGCACTGTCGATGGCCAAGGTTTCACCATCGCGGTCCGGTGCTTCGTAGCTGAGCGAATCCAGCAGGCGCTCCAGCACGGTATGCAGGCGGCGCGCACCGATGTTCTCCTGGCGCTCGTTCACCTGGAAGGCGATCTCGGCCAGGCGGTCGATGGCATCGGTGGTGAAGCTGACCTTGACGCCTTCGGTGGCCAGCAGCGCTTCGTACTGCTTGGTCAGCGCAGCCTTCGGCTCGGTCAGGATGCGCACGAAATCAGCCTTGCTCAGCGCACCCAGCTCCACGCGGATCGGGAAGCGACCCTGCAGTTCCGGGATCAGGTCACTGGGCTTGGCCAGGTGGAACGCACCCGATGCGATGAACAGGATGTGGTCGGTCTTGATCGTGCCGTACTTGGTGGACACGTTGGAACCTTCCACCAGCGGCAGCAGGTCGCGCTGCACGCCTTCGCGCGAGACATCACCGCCACCCACGTTGTCACCCCGCTTGGCGACCTTGTCGATCTCGTCGATGAACACGATGCCGTGCTGTTCACAGGCCTCGATCGCGGCGGTGCGGATGTCGTCCTCGTTGACCAGCTTGCCGGCCTCTTCCTCCTGCAGCAGCGGACGCGCGGCCTTGATGGTCAGCGTGCGCTTGTGTGCCTTGGCGCCACCACCGAGGTTGGCGAACATCGACTTCAGCTGCTGGCCCATTTCCTCCATGCCCGGCGGGGTCATGATGTCCATGCTGACGTTGGCGGTCAGGTCGAGCTCGATCTCGCGATCGTCCAGCTCGCCGTTGCGCAGCATCTTGCGGAACTTGATGCGGGTCTCGTTGTCCTGCGCCGACGGTTCGTTGCGCGCAGCCTCCGGGTCGAAGCCGATGCCACCGCTGCGGCGCGGCAGCAGCGCATCGAGGATGCGGTCTTCGGCGCGCTCTTCGGCCTGCGTGCGCACGCGCACCTTGGCCTGCTCGCGGTACAGCTTGACGGCGGTATCGGCCAGGTCACGGATGATCTGCTCGACATCCTTGCCGACATAGCCGACTTCGGTGAAGCGGGTCGCTTCGACCTTGACGAACGGCGCGTTGGCCAGCGTGGCCAGGCGGCGCGCGATCTCGGTCTTGCCGACGCCGGTCGGGCCGATCATCAGGATGTTCTTGGGCATGACCTCGTTGCGCAGCTCGGGCTGCAGCTGCATGCGGCGCCAGCGGTTGCGCAGGGCGATGGCGACCGCGCGCTTGGCGTCGTGCTGGCCGACGATGTGCCGGTCCAGTTCCTGCACGATCTCGCGCGGGGTCATGGTGGCGGAGGAAACTTCGATCTTGTGCGGCATGGGTGTGCTCACGAATGCGTTGTCGGTAGCGCCGGGCCATGCCCGGCGGATCAGGAATGCGTGTGACGGTTCCCCGTCACAACTCCTCGACCACCACGTTGCGGTTGGTGTAGATGCAGATGTCACCGGCGATGTTGATCGCTTCGCTGGCGATGGTGCGTGCATCCAGTTCGGTGTGCGCCATCAGCGCGCGTGCAGCGGACAGCGCATACGAACCACCGGAACCGATGGCGATGATGCCGTCCTCCGGCTCGATCACGTCGCCGGTGCCGCTGATGATCAGCGAGGTTTCCTTGTCGGCCACCGCCAGCAGGGCTTCGAGCTTGCCGAGGCGGCGCTCGGTGCGCCAATCCTTGGCCAGTTCCACCGCGGCACGCTGCAGCTGGCCATGCTTTTCCAGCTTGGCTTCGAACAGCTCGAACAGGGTGAAGGCATCGGCGGCGGCACCGGCAAAGCCGGCCAGTACCTGGCCATCGCGGCCAAGGCGGCGGACCTTGCGTGCGTTGCCCTTCATCACCGTGTGGCCGAGGGTGACCTGGCCGTCGCCGGCAATGGCCACGTGCTCGCCGCGACGAACGCAGACGATGGTGGTGGCGTGGAAAACGGTGGGATTCTGACTGGGGTCCATGCGGCCTCCGATAGCTGTTCACGGGACATGGGGACAGCCGCCGAAGCGATCAAGCCCGCACCGATAGCTGCCGTTCAGCGCTTGGCATGCGATGGCCGGTCCGGATTGGGTTCAATGCCCCACGCCACGTACCAGTCCTCACCCTGCGTCTCGATCGGGTGCTGGGTGCGGCCCGAGCCGTTGCCACAGGCCAGTGCATCGGCAGCGCAGTAACGGTCGCAGCCCCAGCAGATGCGCTCGGGGTGCTTGGGGCGCAGCGGAATGGGCTTTGCCATGGTCGGCATCTCGTCGTGGCCTGCGGCCACGATGCACCGGCGACCACTGCCCCGCCCTGATCCAGATCAAGCGGCGGCCGTTCCGGTAGCGCCGGGCCATGCCCGGCGAGCGCGCAGCGCGGGCGGTGTCGCGTACACGACACATGGATCGCACAGCCGCCGGGCATGGCCCGGCGCTACCCCCCCGTGTCGGGCGGGTCTTTGCGACGTTTCGCGCGCGGATGCGCCGCATCGTAGACCTTGGCCAGATGCTGGAAATCCAGGTGGGTGTAGATCTGCGTGGTGGCGATGTCGGCATGGCCGAGCAGTTCCTGCACACCGCGCAGGTCACCCGAGGATTCCAGGATGTGGCTGGCGAAACTGTGCCGCAGCATGTGCGGGTGCACGTGCTTGAACAGGCCCTGGCGCTGCGCCAGCTGGCGGATGCGGATCTGCACCGCGCGCTGGCTGATCGGTCCGTTGCGGCCGGGGAAAACCGGTGTGGCGCCACCACCACCGCTTTCGCTGCGCCAGGTCAGCAACGCTTCGCGTGCCGGCTTTCCGAAGGGGACGCGACGTTGCCGGTTGCCCTTGCCCATCACGTTGACCAGGCCGCTGGCGAAATCCAGATCGCGCCAGGTCAGCGCACAGACTTCGCTCAAGCGCAGGCCGGAGGAATAGAACAGTTCCAGCAGCGCGCGGTCACGACGACCCAGCTCGCCTTCCGGTTCCAGTTCAACCAGCTGCACGGCTTCGTCCGCATCGAGCACCTGCGGCAGCCGTCGCGGCGCACGCGGCGCCTTCAGTGTCGCTGCCGGGCTGGCCTCGATGCGGCCATGCTTGAGCAGCCAGGCATAGAAGCTGCGGCAGGCCGACAGCCGGCGTTGCAGGCTCTTGGCCGACAGGCCACGGCGGTGTTCATCGGCAACGAACTGGCGCACCGCGTCGGTATCCAGCGCCTCCACGGCCACCCCGCGGGGTTCGGCCCACACCGACAACGCGTCCAGGTCGCGGCGGTAGGCATCGAGCGTATGCGCCGACATCCGCCGCTCCACCTGCAGGTGCTGCAGGAACGCCTGCACCGCGCTCATCGTCGTCGTTTCCCGCTCAATCCGCGAAGCGCTTGAGCCCGGTCACCAGGGCCTCGCCCATCATCCGCAGGAACAGCGTGCCCATGCCGGGATAGAAGCGGTTCGGATCATGGCTGCCCACCGCGATCAGGCCAACACCCGGCAGCGGCAGCAGCGCGGTGGTCTGCACCTCCTCGCTGCGCGCGCCGTACAGCACCGCGTTCTTGTCGCTGTGCAGGCGGCCGCAGATCGGCTCACCATCCTTCAGGCAGTCGCGGAACGGGCCCAGCTGCGCATCATCGGCAGCCAGCACCTGCAGCCACTCGGCCTGCTCCAGCCCGGCCACCGGCGCATGCACGACCAGCCGTACCAGATCGCCGGCGAAATCTTCCTGCAGTGACGCCGCCATCGCGCGCAGCGTGTCGGCGGCGTTGTCCTGCTTCATCAGGGCCAGGGTGAGCTGATGCGTGCGCACCGCCAACCGCTCGTTGACCTGCGCGGTCGCGCCCAGGTCGGCCAACCGTCGCGCCAGCTCGCGGTTCTTCTCGCGCAGCACTTCCAGCTGGTAGCTGGCCAGCGATGCGGTCGGGCCGTCATCGCGTGGCACCACCAGGGTCAGCGCCAGGTCCGGGAACTGCTTGAGGAAACCCGGATGGCGCCGCAACCAGGCGGCGACTTCATGGGCACCGAGCTTGTCGACGGTCTCAGTCATGCGATCCACTCCCCTTCGAAGACGAATGCGGTCGGGCCCGCCATCACCACCGGCTGGCCATCGCCCGGCCACTGGATGCGCAGGTCGCCACCAGGCAGGCTGATGCGCGCATCGCGCTGCAGGCGGCCGCGATGCATCAGGGTCACTGCCGCTGCGCAGGCGCCACTGCCGCAGGCCAGGGTTTCACCCACGCCGCGCTCGAACACGCGCAGGCGCACATGTTCCGGGCCCATTACCTGGGCGAAGCCCACGTTCACCGACTTCGGGAACGAGGCATGCTGCTGCAGCAGTCCGCCCACGCGCTCGACCGGCGCGGCATCGACCAGACCCACTTCGATCACCGCGTGCGGATTGCCCATCGACACCGCCGCGAAGCGCACGGTCTCACCCTGCAGTGGCAGCAGGTACTCCTCACGCGGGTGGGCGAAGCCGATCAGCGGCACCTGCGCCGGATCGAACAGCGGCACGCCCATCGCCACCGCGTACTGGCCATCGCCTAGGACATCCACGGCGTGGCTGGCCAGCGGGCTGTCGATGACGAGGCGGTCGCCCTGCGCACTGCCCTCGCGCACCAGCCAGGCAGCGATGCAGCGCGCGCCGTTGCCGCACTGCTCGGAATTGGAACCATCGGCGTTCCAGATGCGGTAAGAGGCGACGGAGCCTTCGGCGCGCGGCGGCTCGATGGTCAGGATCTGGTCGCAGCCGACGCCGGTATGGCGGTCGGCCAGGCGCGCGGCCAGTTCCGGGGTGGGCGGCGGGGTGCCGTCGCGCAGGTCGATCACTACGAAATCGTTGCCCGCGCCGTGCATCTTGCTGAAGCGCAGACCGTTGGTACCGGCCTTACTCATTCCCGTCGTCCACCTTCTTGGCCGGATCAGGGGTCACCGACGGACTACCGTCGCGGGGCTCCTGGGTGGCAGCGGGCGTGGTGTCGGTATCGGTGGCCGGTTCGACGGTTTCTTCCACCGGCACCGGCTTCTGCGGCAGCACCAGCGGGCCCTTGTTGCCGCATGCGGCGAGGAACAGCAGCGAGGCCGCTGCCAGCGGAATCAGGATGACATTGCGATGGGGGATGTTCATGCCCCGAGTATAGCCATTGGCGGCTGAGCGGTTGGTGCAGGGTGCCGCGTCAGGCATCCGCCGGGCATGGCCCGGCGCCACCGCAACCCGGCACCGTGGCAACGCCGGGCCATGCCCGGCCGGAGAGATCAATCGGCCGGCGGCAGCGGCCGGGTCCACAGCCAGATCGCCACCACGGTCATGCTGCCGATGGAGAACCACTTCACCCAGGCCACCGGCACGCACCACAGCATGATGCCGGCGCACACCGCCATGGTGATCGTGGCCATCCATTTGCCGTAGCGGCTCACCGCACCATGTGCCTGCCAGTTGGCGATGGCCGGGCCGAAGCGCGGGTGCTGCAGCAGCCAGCCGTGCAGGCGCTCGGAGCCGCGCGAGGCGGCCCAGGCCGAGATCAGGATGAATACGGTGGTAGGCAGCCCCGGCACAAAGATGCCGACGATGCCGGTGCCCAGGCTGGCATAGGCCAGCAGCCACCACGCCCAACGGAACCGCACCGGCCGGGCGGGCGTTGGCAGGTCCTTGGTGGCGGGCGGTTCGGGCGGGCGCATCGCGCAAGGATACCGAGCGCAGGTGGCGGCGGCGATATCACCGCCGCCACGATGCGTCATTCCGTCGCAGCACCGGCCGCGGGCGTTTCGATGCCCAGCTGCTGCAGCACGAATGCATACGACTCGGACAGTTCGCGGTAACGCTGGAAGCGCCCGGACTTGCCGCCGTGGCCGGCTTCCATGTTGGTGCGGAACAGGATCGGGAAGGTGCTGGTGTTGTCATCACGCAGCTTGGCCACCCACTTGGCCGGTTCCCAGTACTGCACCTGCGAATCCCACAGGCCGGTACCCACGAACAGCGACGGATAGGCCTGCTTTTTCACGTTGTCGTAGGGCGAGTAGGACAGCATGTACTCGTAGTACGGCTTCTGTTCGGGGTTGCCCCACTCGTCGTACTCGTTGGTGGTCAGCGGGATGGTCGGGTCAAGCATGGTGGTGACCACGTCCACGAACGGCACCTGCGCCACCAGCACGCGGTAGTCCTGCGGCGCCTGGTTGGCGATGGCGCCCATCAGCAGGCCACCGGCGCTGCCACCGGACGCGGCGACACGGTCCTTCGCGGCCCAGCCCTGTGCCACCAGGCCACGGGTGACGTCGATGAAGTCGTTGAAGGTATTCTGCTTGTGCAGCAGCTTGCCGTTCTCGTACCAGTCGCGACCCATTTCCTGGCCACCGCGGATGTGGGCGATGGCGTATACCACGCCACGGTCGAGCAGGCTCACCGCCGTCTGGTTGAAGTAGGGGTCCATCGACATGCCGTAGCTGCCGTAGGCGTACTGGAACAGCGCGCCGGTGCCATCCTTCCTGTAGCCCTTGCGATAGACCAGCGACACCGGCACCTTCACCCCGTCGCGCGCGGTGATCCACACCCGGTCGGTCTCGTACTTCGAGGCGTCATAGCCGATCACCGGCTGCTGCTTCAGCTGGCGACGCTCGCCGGTGGCGGTGTTCAGTTCGTACACCGTGGTCGGCGTGGTCATCGAGGTGTACACGTAGCGCAGCCACGTGGTGTCAGCCTCGGTGTTGTCGCCCAGGCCCATCGAATAGGCCGGTTCGTCGGCCTTCACGTAGTCGTTGCGACCGTCCTTGAACAGCAGGCGGATGCGCTCCAGGCCTTCGGAACGTTCGGCGATGGCGGTGTAGGTATCGAACAGTTCGAAGCCTTCGATGAACACCGCATCGTCATGGGCGATCCAGTCCTTCCACTGCGCACGCGAGGTGGCATCGGTCGGTGCGGTCACCAGCTTGAAGTTCTTCGCGCCATCGTTGGTGCGGATCACCCAGCGGCCGTCGTAGTGGTCGGCGTCGTACTCCACGTCACGTTGGCGCGGGGCGAGCACGGTGAACGTGGTCGGGTCGCTGGCCGGCGCGTAGCGCTCTTCGGAGGACACGGTGCTGTGCACGCCGATGGTGATGAAGCGATCGTCGCGGGTGCGGCCGATGCCCATGTAGAAGCTGTCGTCCTTCTCTTCGTAGACGACGGTGTCGGCGCTGGCCGGGGTGCCCAGCACGTGCTTCTTCACCCGCACGGTCAGCAGGGTTTCCGGATCGTTCTCGACGTACAGCACGGTGCGGTTGTCGTCGGCCCAGACCAGGTCGCCGGAGGTGCCGGTGATCGTATCCGGCAGCACCGCACCGGTGCGCAGGTCCTTGAAGCGGATGACGTACTGGCGGCGGCCCACGTCATCATCGGCCCAGGCCAGCAGCTGGTTGTCCTGGCTGACCTCCATCGAGCCGACGCTGAAATAGCCCTTGCCGGCGGCCATCGTGTTGACGTTGAGCAGGACCTCTTCCGGCGCGTCCATGCTGGCCTTGCGGCGCGCATGGATGGGGTAGTCCTGGCCGGTCTCGTAGCGGCTGTAGTACCAATAGCCGCGCTCGCGCGCCGGCACGCTGGCATCGTCCTGCTTGATGCGGCCGACGATCTCGCCGTACAGCGCATCCTCCAGCGGCTTCAGCGGTGCCAGCAGCTGGTCGGCATAGGCGTTCTCGGCCTGCAGGTAGGCCAGCATGGCCTTGTCCTCGCGCTTGTCGTCGCGCAGCCAGTAATAGTCATCGTTGCGGGTCGCGCCGAACGGCGCCTTGACCACGTGCGGACGCTTCTCAACATCCGGCGGAACGGGCGGGGTGGCGGCGGTAGCGGTGCTGGTCATCAGGCTCGCAAGCAACAGGCAGAGAGTGGATTTCATGAAATAAGGCTCCTTGATCGGCAATGCAATGGCGTCCTTGTGCCTGAGTCTGGGTGGCAGGGGGGCTGCGGGCAACCCTGCGGATCGTCATGGACGCGCGGAGGTAGTGCCGGCCGCTGGCCGGCAACGGCAGCAGACTGTTCATCCCGAGG
>NZ_JBYTEK010000004.1:0-60027 GCF_058783335.1 Stenotrophomonas sp. FW305-C-20-S1
CCCCCCCCCCCCCCCCCCCCCCCCCCCCCCCCCCCCCCCCCCCCCCCCCCCCCCCCCCCCCCCCCCCCACTACCGGGTACTCACCGGCCTGCGGGTAGACTTCGGGCATGACGTCTGCCATCGATCCGCGCCGCGCCCAGCTGCGGCGCCTGAAAACCCTCGCCCTTGGCCTGCTGCTGCTGATGCTGGCCGGTTTCGCGGTCAGCCACTGGCAGGGCGAGCGTGGCATCTGGGCCTGGGTCTCGGCCTTCTGCGAGGCCGCCGCGGTTGGCGCGCTCGCCGATTGGTTCGCGGTGGTTGCCCTGTTCCGGCGGCCGATGGGCCTGCCGATTCCGCATACGGCGATCATTCCGCGCAGCAAGGAACGCATCGGCGACAGCCTGGCCCTGTTCGTGCGTGACCAGTTCCTGGAACCGACGGTGCTGCTGGCCAAGCTGCAGGTATTCGATCCAGCCAGCCGCCTCGGCAGCTGGCTGGCCGATCCCGCGCGTTCACGGATGCTGGCCGACATGGCCCGTGGCTGGGCGCTGCAGGCGCTGGACTTCTTCGATGAAGCTGCGGTGCGGCGGCAGCTGCACAGCTTCGTGGTGCAGCAGCTGCGGCAGTGGAACGCCGCAGCCACCGCCGGCGAACTGCTGGGCCTGCTGACCGCCGACGGCCGCCATCAGCGCGTGTTGGACGAAGGCCTGCAACGGCTGGGGCGTTGGCTGGAGCAGCCGGAAGTGAAGGAACGCGCCTCGCAGCTGATCGTGCGCTACATCCAGCGCGAATGGCCGACGCTGTCGAGCACGGTGAACTGGGTCAAGCCGATCGATGAGATCGGCGACAGCCTTGCCGAACGCCTGGCGCGCGCGGTGCTTGAGGAACTGCAGCAGGTGCTGGCCGAGCCGCAGCACCCGCTGCGCCAGGACTACGAACAATGGCTGGGCAACTACGTGCAGCGCCTGCGCGAAGACCCGGCACTGGCCGAGCGCATCGAGCAGCTCAAGCAGGAAATGATCGACCACCCTGCCCTGCAGGACTACGTGCAGGGCCTGTGGTCGCGCATCCATGCCAGCCTGCGCGGCGATCTGCAGCGCGAGGATTCGGCACTGGTCGGTCATCTGCAGCGCAGCCTGGCTTCGCTGGGTGACAGCCTGCAATCGGACCCGGCGTTGCGCGAGGCATTGAACCAGCACCTGCTGGAAGGCGCGCAGCGGCTCACCGGGCGCCTGCGCGAGGGCGTCACCACCCATATCGCGCAGACGGTGAAGAGCTGGGACGAGCGTCATCTGGTCGAGCAGCTGGAACTGAGCGTGGGCCGCGACCTGCAGTTCATCCGCTTCAACGGCACCCTGGTGGGTGGGCTGATCGGGCTGCTGCTACATGCGGCTACGGTGCTGTTCCGGTTCTGAGGGGGGTTCCCGGCCGGGCTGCGCCCGGCACCCGCAGAGGCGGGAGCCAGAGCAACAGCCACAGCTGGTTTCCTGCGGGATGGCAGGGCGCTGTGGGTTTGCGGGGCCGCCGTGTACCCATCCCTGGGGCTTGGTCGCCGCATCCATGCGGCTCACACCCCGCAAACCCACAGCGCCCCGCCTTCGACCGTTTCCCTCGATCTGCCTGGATCCACATGTTCGGGGGACGAATGGGGCTGTCACACTTGCTTAACGAAATGCGAATGCCTATCATTTACTGATCGGTTGTACGCTTAGCCAAGCGGGGCACGGAAGCACGCGCCCACCCGCCCCTTCGCCCGTGTACATCCCCCGACCACTGGGTCGCCTGCCTGCCGCAGGTGGCGCGCCGTCGATGGGAATCACGCTGGGTGACGTGCGCGGAGCGCATGGCTGCCATGGGTGCGTTTGCCATCGCCTGTTTTTTGTCCTGCATGGAATCGCACCGATGGCTTCTCCCCTGAATACTCCCCGCCCAACCCTGCTGGCCCTGGCCCTGACCGCTGTGATGATCGCTCCGCTGGCCCACGCCGATACCCCGCTCGCTGCCGATGCGCGCACGCTGGACACGGTGAAGGTGACCGCTGACGGCGAGATCGCAAACGGCTACACGGTGAAGAACACCCGCAGCGCGACCAAGCTGGATCTGTCGCTGCGCGAGACGCCGCAGTCGGTCACCGTCATCACCCGGCAACGGCTGGATGACATGGGGCTGTTCTCGTTGTCCGACGTGATGGGCCAGGTCACCGGGGTCAGCGTGTCGGTCACCGACAGCGAGCGCATCAGCTATGTTTCGCGTGGCTACACGATCGAGAACTTCCAGATCGATGGGATGCTCAACACCTTCGGTGGGTCGATCAAGACCAACACCGACAACGTCATCTACGAACGCATCGAAGTGATCCGCGGCGCCACCGGCCTGACCACGGGCGCCGGTGATCCGTCCGGCACCATCAGCATGGTGCGCAAGCGCCCCACCGACACCTTCCAGATGAGCAGCAACCTGACCGTGGGGCGCTGGGGCAACCAGCGCCTGGAAGCCGACCTGGGCGGTCCCGTGGCGTGGGACGGGCGCATCCGCGCACGCGTGGTCGCGGCCAAGCAGCAGAGCGATTCGTTCCGCGATGTCTACAAGCTCGACAAGGACGTGTTCTACGGCATCGTCCAGGCCGACCTGACCGACAGCACCCTGTTCGAACTGGGCTATGAATACCAGTCACCGCACACCACGGGCGTGACCTGGGGCGTGGTGCCTTACTGGGGTGCTGACGGCAACCCGGCCAACCTGCCGCGCTCGACCAATCTGTCGGCGTCGTGGAGCGAATGGCCGATCATTGAAAAGACCACCTTCGCCCGCCTCGAACAGCAGCTGGGCAGCGGCTGGTCGCTGAAAGGCAACGTCAGCCATGCCGTGCGTGATACCGATGGCAGCGTCTGGTACGGCGCAGCCGGCTACCCGCGCGCGGACGGCACCGGCGTCACCGCCTACGTCTCGCACTTCAACGAACACAGCACGATGGACGTGTTCGACGTCAACGTCGGCGGCCCGTTCCAGCTGTTCGGCCGCGAGCATGAACTGGTGTTCGGGCTGGGCCAGTCCGTGCGCAAGGGCGAATCCGAAGCGACCAGCTTCGACACCAGCGCACCGGGCTACATGCAGGTTCCCGACTGGCGCAACTGGACCGGCAAGGTGCCGGTCCTGCCGGTGACACGCTACGGCCGTCTTTCCTCGGAAAACGAGCTGCGCCAGCGCGCCGCCTACATCGCCGCGCGCCTGCGCCTGGCCGACCCGCTGCTGGCCGTGGTCGGCGCCCGCTATGGCAGCTGGGAAACCCGCCAGTGGGGCTACGGCTACGACACCAACGGCAACCGCAACCGCACCACACGCACCGGCTACAAGCCCGACGACACGCTGACCCCGTATGCCGGCCTGGTCTACGACTTCAATTCGATGTTCAGCGGTTATGTCAGCTACACCGACATCTTCAAGCCGCAGAACTACCGCGACCGCAACGGCAACTACCTTGAGCCGGTGGTCGGCGACATGTACGAGGCGGGCGTCAAGGCTGAATTCTTCGGTGGCCTGCTGAACGCCTCGGCCGCCGTGTTTGAAGGCAAGCAGGACAACGTGGCCGAGATCGATGATTCGGTGCCGCTGAACTCGCTGCCCGATGGCGGCCAGGCCTATCGCTCGACCGGCAAGGGCAACAAGGTGAAGGGTTGGGAACTGGAAACCCAGGGCAGCATCGGCGAGCAGTGGAACATCTCGGCCGGTTTCGCCCGTACCCGGATCCGCAACGCCGCGGGTGTGCTGCAACGGACCACCACCCCGCAGGAAACCTTCCGCCTCAACACCAGCTGGCGGCCGGGCGGCATCGAAGGCCGCTTCTGGCTGGGCGGTGGCGTGACCTGGCAGAGCCGCATCTGGAACAACAGCACCAAGCCGACGGCCGACTACCTGACCACCGGCCGCACCGAAAGTGCGCGCATCACCCAGGACGCGTTCTACCTGCTGAACCTGGCCGGTGGCTACCGCTTCAACGAGAACTTCAGCGCCCAGCTCAACATCAGCAACCTGCTGGACAAGAAGTACTACAACAACGTCGGCTTCTACCAGGGCGTGTACTGGGGCGAACCCCGCAACGTCAGCGTGACGCTGCGCTGGAAACTCTGATGATCTGATGGATGGTGCCGGTTCTGCGACCGGCATCCGGCCACGGATGGCCAACCCCGGCGCGCTTCGGTGCGCCGGCCTTCTCTTCATTCAACCTGCAGGACCGCCGTGGACCGCTCGCCCGCAACCGCCAGCCCCCGCCTCAGCACCTTCTTCGCCAACCCGCGATGGGGCGTGCTGTCCCGATCCCTTGCCGCCATCTTCGGCGGCTACGCGCTTGCCTCGATGACCACGGTGTTCTGTGCGCTGGCGCTGCCGGGCGCGCGCGGCCAGGCCGTGCTGACCGGCATGCTGCTGGCGATCCTGGTCGCCGCCTGCGCCGCGCTGTGGGCGTTCGCCACGCGCAGTGCGCTGCGTGCCTGGGTCGGCATTCTCGCCCCCACCCTGCTGATGGCCGGCATTTCGCGCCTGCTGGGGGCGTGGGCATGAAGAATGGATTCCGCCAATCCATGGCCTGGCTGCATACCTGGACCGGCCTGCTGGTCGGCTGGTTGCTGCTGCTGATCTTCATGGCCGGCACCGCCAGCTACTACCGCGAGGAAATCAGCCGCTGGATGCGCCCGGAGCTGCCGCGCAGCACGGTCAGCACCGACGAAGCGGCGCAACGCGCGGCCGACTACCTGCTGGCCAACGCACCGCAGGCCGAGAGCTGGTTCGTCACCCTGCCGCAGCCACGCAATCCGGCCATGCAGATGTTCTGGCGGTTGCCGGCCGAGCTGGCCGACCCCAGCAAGGGCCGGCGCGGCGCCTTCGGTGATGCCACCCTGGACCCGAACACCGGCACCGAGCTGAAGGCCCGCGAGACCCGTGGCGGCGACTTCTTCTACCGCCTGCATTTCGACCTGCACTACATTCCCGTGCTGTGGGCGCGCTACCTGGTGGGCTTCTGCGCGATGTTCATGCTGGTGGCCATCATCACCGGCGTGATCACCCACAAGAAGATCTTCAAGGACTTCTTCACCTTCCGGAAGGACAAGGGCCTGCGTTCCTGGCTGGACTTCCACAACGTCAGCGCGGTGATGGCCCTGCCTTACCACGCGATGATCACCTACACCGGCATCGTCACGTTGATGATCATGTACCTGCCGTGGGGAGTGAACGTGGCCTACGGCACCGACCAGGATGCGTTCTATGCGGAGGCCTTTGGTGGCCTGCCCGAGGTCACCGCGCCCGCCGAAGGCAAGGCTGCCCCCCTGCCGCTGCGGCAGCTGCTGGACAGTGCCCGCACGCATTGGCACGGCACCGAGGTCGCCGGTTTCAGCGTTGCCAATCCCGGTGCCGCCAATGCAGTGATCGACATCCGCCAGCGCGATGGCAAACGCCTGTCCATCGATACCCCGGCGCTGCGCTATGACATGGTCACTGGCGCGCTGCTGCAGGAAACGCCGCCCTCCGGTGGCGCCACCGCCACCCGTGGCGTGCTGTATGGCCTGCACCTGGCCCGCTTTGCCGATTGGGGCCTGCGCGCGTTGTTCTTCCTGTCCGGCCTGACCGGCTGCCTGATGGTGGCCAGCGGCGTGGTGCTGTGGGCGGTGAAGGAGCGGCCGAAGCATGCCAAGAGCGGTCGCACCGGCTTCGGCCTGCGCCTGGTCGATGCACTGAACATCGGCGCCGTGGCCGGTCTGCCGATCGCCTTTGCCGCCTATTTCTGGGGCAACCGGCTGCTGCCGCTGGGCCTGGCCGAGCGCCCCAACGCCGAAGCGAACGTGTTCTTCTACGCGTGGGGCGCCTCGCTGCTGGCAGCCTTCATCTGGCCCAAGCGGATGATGTGGGCCTGGCAGCTGTACATCGGCGCGGCCGCGTTCGCGCTGATTCCGGTAGTGAACGCGCTGACCACCCACGCGCACCTGGGCGTCACCTTGTTCAACGGTGACTGGGCATTGGCCGGTTTCGACCTGTCGATGATCGCCTTCGGCGCGATGCTGGCCCTGTGCGGCTGGCGCATGCAACGCTGGACGCCGCCGCTGACTGCCGCCGAGAAGAAGAAACGCGCGGCGGCCGCTGCAGCGACGAAGGCACCGGCCGATGCAGTGGAAGCGGAGGCCAGCGCATGATGCTGCTGGTACTGGGGTTGTCGTTCACGGCGTTCACCGCGCTGTCGCTGGCGATGGAAAAGCATCAGCAGGAACTGCACGGCAAATCCGCGGCATCACCGGCACGGCGCACGCAATGGCGGGTGCTGGGCTGGGTGCTGCTGACGGTGGCTTTCGCACTGTGCGTGGTCGACCACGGCTGGGCGATGGGCCCGGTGCTGTGGCTCGGCGCACTCACCCTGGGTGGAATCGTGCTGGCGTTCGCGCTGTACCCGTACCGGCCGAAATGGATCGCGCCGCTGGCGATCGCGTTGCCGGTGATCGGGCTGGTGGTGGCGCTGTTGTAACCCGTGCGGTGTACCGCATCCACGCATGGCGTGGATCTACCGGACCCACGCTCGCCGGGCATGGCCCGGCGCTACCGTTCTGCGCGCACGTGGGTAGCGCCGGGCCATGCCCGGCGACGCGTCACGCCAGGCGCTTCAGCTCCCACGCACGATGGATGCGCGCATTGCGCTCGAAATCCGGGCCGATGGTGCTGGCGCTGATCTCGCGGCACTGGGCGAATTCGGCGATGGCGTTCTCTTCCAGCTTGAAGCGGCGGAAGTTGTTGGAGAAGTACAGCACGCCACCCGGCGCCAGTCGCGCGACGGCCGCACGCAGCATCTTCACCTGCTCGCGCTGTACGTCGAAGTCCTCGGCGCGGGCCGAGTTGGAGAACGTCGGCGGGTCGCAGAAGATCACGTCGTACTGGCCGCGATCACCTTCCAGCCATGCCATCGCATCGGCCTGCACCAGCAGGTGCTGATTGCCGCCCTGCCCGTTCAAGGCCAGGTTGTCGTAGCACCACTGCAGGTAGGTGGCCGACAGGTCGACGCTGGTGGTGCTGGCCGCACCGGCCACCGCCGCCTGCACGCTGGCCACGCCGGTGTAGCAGAACAGGTTGAGGAAGCGCTTGCCGCGCGCCTGCTCGGCCATCAGCCGGCGCAGCGGGCGATGGTCGAGGAACAGACCGGTATCGAGATAGTCGAACAGGTTCACCTGCAGCAGCGCGTTGTTCTCGCGCACCACGAGGAACTCATCGCGCTGCTCGAAACGGCCGTACTTGCTGCCGCCCTTGCCACGTTCACGCGATTTCATCGATACCTGTTCCGGCGGCACACCGAACACCTCGCGCGCAGCGGCCAGCAGTTCATTGCGGCGGCGGCGCACGTCGTTCTCGGGAATCGCGGCCGGTGCAGCGTATTCCTGCACATGCAGGAACGTGCGGCGCTGGCCGCCATCTTCCTCGTACACGTCGATGGCCGCTGCGTATTCCGGCAGATCGGCATCGTAGGCACGGAAACAGGTGATGCCTTCGCGCGCGCGCCAGCTCTTGAACTTCTTCAGGTTCTTGCGCAGGCGGTTGGCCACCATCTGCGCGCCTTCGCTCAGCTCGCGCACCTGTGCCGGGTCGCGGCCCGGCACCGCGATCGGATCGCAGACGATCAGTGCGCATTCCAGCGCACCATTGAACATCTGGTATTTCTTGCCCGCACGCAGGCCGGTGGCGAAGGCCAGTTCGTCATTGCCGCACAGCAGGCTGGCGCGCCACTGCGGCACGGCCTTCTGCAGGGCATTGCCCAGCTTGCGGTACAGCGCCGGATCGGCGGCCAGGCGCTCGTCATACGGCGGGTTGCAGACCACCGCGCCGATCTCCTGCTCCGGGGTGGGCAGGTCAGCCACATCGGCGCGGGTGAAGCGGATGGCATGGGCGACGCCGGCAACTTCGGCGTTCTCGCGCGCGGCCTGGATCGCCACCGGGTCGATGTCGCTGCCGTGGATGACCGGCTTCAGCGCGGCAAGGCCGGCCGCTTCGCGATCACGTGCTTCGCTCTGGATGGTTTTCCAGGCGGCCTTGTCGAAGCCCAGCCAGCGGCTCGGCGGCAGGCTGCCATGGCGCATCAGGCCGGGGGCGACATCGGCCGCCATCAGCGCGCCTTCGATCAGCAGGGTGCCGCTGCCGCACATCGGGTCCAGCAGGCCGCCACCGGCAGCGTGCAGGCGCGGCCACTGCGCGCGCATCAGCAGCGCGGCAGCCAGGTTTTCCTTCAACGGCGCGTCATGCGCCGCACCGCGCCAGCCGCGGCGATGCAGCGGGCCGCCGCCGAGGTCGATCGACAGCGAGGCGCGGCCCTTGCGCAGCGACAGGTTGACGCGCACGTCCGGCAGGTCGGTGTTGACCGAAGGGCGCTCCAGGCCTTCGTCACGCATGCGGTCGACGATGGCGTCCTTGATCCGCTGCGCGGCGAAACGGGCATGGGTGATCTTGTCGCCGGACACATGCGCGTCCACCGCCAGGGTCATCTCCGGCTTGATGTGTTCGTGCCACGGCAGCGCACGCACGCCGTCGTACAGCGCCTGCTCGTCCGGGCATTCGAATTCGTCGATCGGCCACAGCACGCGGCTGGCCAGCCGCGACCACATCACGATCCGCAGCGCCTGCTCCAGTTCGCCATCGGCGTTGACGCCGGCGATGGTGGCAGTGGCCTTTTCCAGGCCCAGGGCCGACAGCTCATCGGCAAGCAGGTATTCCAGGCCCTTGGCGCAGGAGACAAAAAATTTCACGGGATCGGTTCGCAGGTGGTCAGGCACGGCAGGGGGCCGGGCCATTCGGAAGGGAGGGCCGTGGACACGGCCGGCAGGCCCGCGCCGGGGGCGGCGGGGCTGCCATTGTAGTCAATGCGGGCGGGCGCGCCGTGCGCCCGGGCTTCACAGCTGGCGCAGCAGGCGCTCGAAGGCCTGCGCAGAGGCTTCCACGTGGTGCTCCAGGCGATGGCCATCGTCCACCAGCAGCAGCTGCGCCGAGCGCGCCTGCGCCCAAGCGATGACTCCGGCGGCCGGCACCACCTCGTCATGCCAGGCCTGCACCACCGTGGTCGGCACCGGCGCGGCATCCAGCGCCGGCATCGGGCCCATGGTGGTGGGCGGCACCATCAGGAACAGGCCGGCCACCGGCACCTGCAGCGAGGCGATGGCAGAGATGTAGGCGCCCAGGCTGGAGCCGGCCAGCACCACCGGTCCCTGCGCAGCGGCAGCGGCCGTGCGCTCGATCAGGCGTTGCAGGCGTGTGCGCACATCGCCAACGCGGCTGACCTGGCTCATCGCGTCCAGGTCGGTGTAATCGGGGCGCTCATGGGTCCAGCCCAGTCGCTCGGCGACTTCGGCCAGCGCGGTGACCTTGGTCGCCTCCGGGCCGCTCTCGAAGCCGTGGGACAGGATGCAGTGACCGCGGCTCATGCGTGCGCTCCCACGGAGCGGATCGACAGCAGAAGGGAAGGCAGTTTCATCCGGCAATGCTAGCATCGCCGCATGCCCAAACCGCTCCTGCCCGGCCTGCAGCTGCAGCCGTTGCCCTACCACGACCGCCTGCCACTGCGCGATCCATCCAGCCTGGCGATGGTGGTGATCCACTGCACCGAACTGCCCGACCTGGCGACCGCCCGGGAGTACGGCGAGCGCGTGCTGTACGACAGCGGCGCAGGCAACAGCGGGCATTTCTACATCGACCGCGACGGCAGCGTGGTGCAGTACGTGGCGCCGGAGCGCATCGCCCACCACGTGCGCGGCATGAATGCCGATACCGTGGGCATCGAACTGGTCAATTCGGGGCGCTACCCGCACTGGCTCGACAGCCGCCACCAGGCTATGGACGAGCCGTACACCGAAGCGCAGCTGCTGGCGCTGGAACAGCTGCTGCAGGCACTGGTGGCTCGTTACCCGTCGCTGCGGCGGATTGCCGGACATGACCAGTTGGACCTGGAGCAGGTGCCGGCCAGTGATGACCCGGCGGTGACCGTGGCGCGCAAGCGTGATCCGGGCCCGTTGTTCCCGTGGGCGCGGGTGCTGGCGAAGGTGCCGTTGCAGGGGTTGGAGTAAGCGTCGGCAGGGCTGCGCCCTGCACCCGCAGAGGCAACAGCCGAAGCAACAGCAAACACTGGGTATCCTTGGATGGCGGGGTGGGTCCCGCGGCTGTTGGTAGGTGTCGACCTTGGTCGACACGTAGATCCACGCCATGCGTGGATGAACGTCAAATCGACCAACCCGCTTTGCTCAGGCGCCGGTGGCGACCGGGCGGCTGCTGTCGCTGACCCAGCCACTCCATGAGTCCGCGTAGATGCGTGCGCCGGACAGGCCCGCGCTTTCCATCGCCAGCAGCAGGTGGCAGGCGGTCACGCCCGAGCCGCACATCAGCACCACGCGTTGCGGGTCCTGGTTGCCGATCACGCCCTGCAGTTCGGCACGCAGTTCCTGTGCATCGCGCAGGCGGCCGTCCAGCACGTTCAACGCAAACGGGCGATTGACCGCGCCCGGCACATGGCCGGCGACCGGGTCCAGCGGCTCCACCTCACCGCGGAACCGCTCGCCCGCGCGGGCATCGACCAGCCAGCCCGGCGCATGCTTGAGGCGTGATTCGATCTCGTCCGCGCTGGCAACCTGGCTGCCATCGAAGCGCCCCGGATACGCGGGCAACGCGGTGACCTCGCTGCTGCCGGTCGCCAGCGGCTGGCCGGCGGCCTGCCAGGCGGCGATGCCGCCATCGAGTACGGCCACGTTCGCATGCCCGATCAGGCGCAGCAGCCACCACAGGCGCGCGGCGGCCATGCTGCCATCGCTGCCGTCATACACCACCACCTGCGTGTCGGTGCCGATGCCCCATTGCCCCAGTCGTGCGGCGAACGCATCGCTGTCGGGCAACGGATGGCGGCCATGACCCACCCGCGTCAGATCGGACAGGTCGCGGTTGAGATCGGCATGCACTGCGCCGGGAATGTGTCCCTGCGCGTAGAGGCTGTTGCCCGCCTGCGGGTCGGCCAGCGATGCACGCGCGTCGACCACGCGCACGGTACTTGCGGTCGCGCGGGCATCGACCACGCGTACCCCATCGCCCAAGGCCGCAGCCAGGGTCGCAACATCGACAAGGGTGGTCCACGGCGGGTCGATCGGCTTCATTGCACTTGCTCCAGGCGGCGACGCAGGTTGTACAGGATGGCCGCGGTGGCGCCCCAGATGCGCTGGCCGGGCCAGCCATATTCAAGGACATGGCGGACGCGGCCGCGATGGTTGATTTCGACCTGGCGCAGGTTGTCGGCGGCCATCAGATAGTCCAGCGGCACTTCGAACACCTCGGCCACTTCGCTGGGCTGCGGGACCGCCACGAAATCCGGATCGATCACTGCCACCACCGGGGTCACGCGATAGCCGGTGATGGTCACGAACGGATCGAGATATCCCAGTGCCTGCACCTGTGTCGGTGCCAACGCGATTTCTTCCTGGCTTTCGCGCAGTGCGGCAGCCAGCGCATCGCGATCATCGGGCTCGGTACGGCCGCCGGGGAAGCCAACCTGGCCACCATGTTGCCGCAGGGTTTCGGTACGCCGGGTCAGGATCACCTGCGCACCGTTGGCGCGCGGCACGATGCCAGCCAACACCGCCGCCTCGACCGGTGGGCCCGGAGGCAGCAGGTCATCCAGTTCACTGCGGTTCCAGCCGTCACCTGCCGGCGGCTCGGCCAGCGGATGCAGCGCGCGCAGCAGCCGCTCATGATCGGCCAACGACCCTCGCAGCGACTGCTGCAGCTGTTGGCGCAGGGGCAGCACACGCTGCAGGATGTGGCTGCGTTCGCTGTCGCTCATCGACGACCACCGTGCGATTTCGTCGATATGCCGCCCGCACCCGGCGCAGAGCCGGTTGCGATCCAGCTTGCAGACGTTGATGCAGGGGCTTGCGACAGCACGCGCCGTTTCTTCCATTATTTGCACCGGTCAACAGTAGCGCGAATGGGCTGAATTTGGGATGGGCCCCGCACGGCTGCAGCCTGGTGCAGAAACAAAAACGCGCCGGTGGGTTCACCGGCGCGTTGATGTTGACGCTGTTTCTTCTTACTTGACGCTGATCAGCTTGATCTCGAACTGCACAGCCACGTTCGGCGGGAACGGGGTGCGCGGGTCGGCGCCGTAGGCCTGATCCGGCGGCAGCGAGACTTCCCACTTCGAGCCTGCCGGCATCTGCAGCAGGGTCTCACGCATGGCCTTCATTTCGACTTCGCTGACCTTGATCGACGGAATCTGCTGAGCCGGACGGGCTTCGGTCGGGCGCTGGCCGTACGGGAATGGACCGGCCACTTCCAGCTGCACGGTGCTGGCCTGGGTCGGCTTGGCACCCTTGCCGGCTTCGATCACACGGTACTGAACGCCGCTCGGCAGGGTCTGCACGCCCGCCTTTGCCTTGTTCTGCGCCATGAACTGATCGCTCTTGGTCTTGTTTTCGGCAGCAGCCTTTTCGTACTCGGCCTTGGCGGCCTGGGCACGGCCCTGCTCGCGCTTCTGGAACGCTTCAACGGCCGGCTTCAGCTGCTCGGCGGTGATCGCCGGCTGCTTCTTGGCGTAGGCGTCCTGCAGACCCTTCACCACCGAGTTGATGTCCAGCTGCTCACCGCGACCGGTCAGCTCCGCCAGGTTGTTGCCGTAGTCGTAACCGAAGTAGTAGCTCAGCTTGCCCTTCTCGGACGCGATGTCCTGGGCGAAGGCATTGCCCGTCAGGGCCAGGGCCGCGACGGCGACCGCGATAGAACGCAACTTCATCAAACAGTTCTCCAGGGGTGGTAACTCAGGGACGTTCTGCGCCGCCCTGAGGCGACGGGTTAGGATAACGGCCACAACGTGTAACCGCTACTCACCACGCAGGCTATGACCTGTCTGCGTTTACAGAGTTCAATCTCACTTTTTTTTAACGTTCCAGGAGTTTCCCGTGGTCGAGGCCCCCGCTCCCCACCCGGTCGACGTCAGCGATGATGGCGCCGTCCGCACCATTACCGTGCAACGCCCGGACAAGCTCAACGCCCTCAACGCCGCCACCCTGCAGGCCCTGGCCGAGGCGTTTGGCGACGCCGCCGCCGACCCGGCGGTACGGGTGGTGGTGCTGACCGGGGCTGGCCCCAAGGCGTTCGTGGCCGGGGCCGACATCGCCGAAATGAACACCTTGAGCGCGGTTCAGGGACGTGATTTCTCTCTGCTCGGCCAGGCCCTGATGCGCCGCATCGAACGCATGCCCAAGCCGGTGATCGCCCGGGTGAATGGATTTGCGCTGGGCGGCGGGCTGGAACTGGCCATGGCCTGCCATCTGCGCATCGCCGCCGATTCGGCCAAAGTCGGCCAGCCGGAGATCAACCTCGGCCTGATTCCCGGCTTCGGCGGCAGCCAGCGCCTGCTGCGCCTGTGTGGTCGCGCGGCCACGCTGGAGCTGTGCCTGCTGGGCACCCCGATCGACGCCGCACGCGCACTGGCCCTGGGCATCGTCAACGAAGTGGTACCCGCCGCCGAGCTCGACGCCCGCGTGCAGGCCCTGGCCCGGCAGCTGGCACAGTCGGCGCCGCTGGCGCTGCGTGGCCTGCTCGACGCGGTGCACGTGGGCGGCGAATGCAGCCTGGAAGCCGGCCTGGAATACGAAAGTGCGCAGTTCGGCCTGCTGTTCGCCACCGAGGACATGCGCGAAGGCACCAGCGCCTTCCTGCAGCGCCGCCCCCCCGCCTTCCAGAACCGCTGACGCCATGGCATCCCGACCCAACCCCGTGCTGCTGTTCGCCCGGGTCCAGGCAGACGATCCCGATGGTGCGCTGCAGGCTGGACTGATGGACTACGTGGTGCGGCCTGGCGATGAGCGGCTGCTGCCCGATCATCCGGACCTGCCCGACCGCCTGTGCCAGATGCAGTTGCAACTGCAGCGTGCATGGGCGGCGCGCGAACGTTTCCGCGCTCGCGCCGTGCGCCTGGCCCGCCGCGAGGCCGAGCGTGATGCGCGCCGGACGCCCGCGCCGGCACCGGACGTAAAACCCGCCCTGCCTGCTGCCGCGGCCGCCATCCTCGCCCGGGCCAAGGCCCGCGCCGCCGGCAAGGAGCAGTAATGGCGACCGCGAAGAAGACCGCGCGCGCACCTGCGCGCCGCGGCGGTACGATGCCGCGTGCCGACGTGGTGGAAATGTTCACCCGCCTGCGCGAGCTCAACCCGCATCCGAAGACCGAGCTGGAATACAGCTCGCCGTTCGAACTGCTGGTGGCGGTCGCGCTGTCTGCACAGGCCACCGACGTCGGCGTCAACAAGGCCACCCGACGCCTGTTCCCGGTTGCCAACACGCCGGCGAAGATCCTCGCCCTGGGCGAAGAGGGACTGAAGAAGTACATCGCCACCATCGGTCTGTTCAACGCCAAGGCGAAGAACGTGATCGCCACCTGCGCGCTGCTTCTGGAGAAGCACGGTGGCGAAGTGCCACGCGATCGCGACGCACTGGAAGCCCTGCCCGGTGTCGGCCGCAAGACCGCCAACGTGGTGCTCAACACCGCCTTCGGCGAACCGGTGATGGCGGTGGACACGCACATCTTCCGTGTCGCCAACCGCACTGGACTTGCGCCCGGAAAGAACGTGCGCGAGGTTGAAGATCGACTGGTCAAAGCGATTCCCGCCGAGTTCCTGCTCGACGCGCACCACTGGCTGATCCTGCACGGCCGGTACGTGTGCAAAGCGCGCAAACCGGATTGCCCGGGCTGCGTGATTGCCGACCTGTGCCGGTTCAAGGACAAGACCCCCGCAGAATGACGGCGCCATCCACGCATGGCGTGGATCGGCTGGAAAATCCATCCACGCATGGCGTGGATCTACTGCAACCGGGGCGCAATCCGCGCGTCATACGTAACCGGTTTCAATGGCAGGCCCAGCCGTGACGGGGCCTGCGGCGGATCGCCGCCGTGCGCGAACTGTCACATTTACGCAATCTTCACGTTTTAGCCTGCGCGCATCTTCCCACCTGCCTGCAAGGCTCCTCTCCATGAAACTGCATCACCAGCTCCTGACGATCGCCGTGGCTGCTGCGCTGTACGTGCCGGCCGCCCACGCCGAAGTCGCCATCGATGTGATCGGCGGTTCGGAAATCACCTTCGAAGGCCTGGTCCAGGCCGACGGCAACTGGTACGACAATGACGTCGTGGACCTCAACGGCGGTGACGCCGGCAACGGCAAGAACAGCGAATTCGAACTGCGTCGCGCCGAGCTGGTGCTGAAGGGCAAGGGCCCGGGCAACGTGGAATGGGTCGTGGGCTACGACGCCAAGGCCGACAAGTTCCTCGACACCAACGTGAAGTACAAGCTGCTGGGCAACGCCAACCACTTCATCCAGGTCGGCCAGTTCAAGCAGCCCAACAGCCTGGAAGAACTGTCCAGCACCAAGAACAACGACTTCATCTCCAAGGCTGCGGTCACCAACACCTACGCTGTCGCCCGTCGCCTGGGCGGTGCCTACAGCTACGGCCAGGACAACTGGTCGGTCACCGCCAGCGCCTTCGGCCGCGAACTGACCCGCAACCTGGCCCACGGCAGCGGCTACGGCGCACGTGGCACCTGGGCCCCGATCAACGAGAAGGGCCAGGTCCTGCACTTCGGCCTGAGCTACGTCGACTACGACACCGACGCGGACACCCTGCGCGTGCGTGCCCGCCCGAACGCCGACCTGGCCACCGCGCGCCTGGTCGATGGCGGCAACATGACCGACACCGACCGCGTCAGCACCATCGGCGCCGAAGCGATGTACTTCCAGGGCCCGTTCAAGGCCCAGGCCGAGTACTACACCAGCAAGGCCAAGCGTTACGCCCATGACAACTACACCACCGACGGCTACTACGTCAGCGGCGTGTGGAATGTCACCGGCGAAAGCTGGAGCTACAAGGGCGGCACTCCGGGTACCGGCCTGCCGAACAACCCGGCCGGCGGCCAGTGGCAGCTGGGCGTGCGCTATGACCACATGGATCTGAACGACGGCAACCTCGCCGCCAACCCGGTGGCCGGCCGTCCGCCGATCGTCGATGGCGTGCTCGGCGGCAAGATGGACATCTGGACCGTCGGCGCGAACTGGTACTGGCGCTCGAACTTCAAGCTGATGCTCAACTACGTGATGGTCGACAGCAAGAAGTACAGCTCGACCGCCCGCGGCTTCGTCAACGACGATCCGAACATCCTGGAAGCCCGCGCGCAGTTCTTCTGGTAAGTCCGGAAGCACGCGTTCGAACGAAGGCACGGCCCAGGCCGTGCCTTCGTCGTTGTGGGCAGGCGGTGGCCGCGCGATGATGCCCTGCCCTGTCGACAAGGACCTTCGGGATGCCTTCTTCGCTCCGCCTGCGCCGCCTGCTTTGCGGTGTCCTGCTCGCTGCCCTGCCCGCCACTGCGTTCGCCTGTGACGATGCGGAGGCCGTGCGCGAGGCCGCGTATCGGCAGTTGCCGGCCGGCGCCCTGCCGGTCACGGCACGTTTCACCGATGCGGACAGCACGGCCTGCCGTGCGTGGCCCGCACAGCCCGGCACGACCCTGCTGGCCGTCGCGCAATGGGCCGCCCCCGCCTCGGAAGAGGCGCGCGGCGGCGACCTGGACCTGCTGCTGATCGATACCGCCAGTGGCAGGCCACTGGCCTGGACCCGCGTGGCCGACGCGGTCAGCAGTGATGCGCTGCGTTTTACCGGCCTGCGCCTGGATACGGCACGCTGGCAGCTGGATCCGGCCACCCGCGCGTTCGGCGTGCGCATGGACTACAACGGCAGCTCAGGCCCCAACCCGTTCGCGCAGACCGAGCTGCAGTTGTTCGTACGCGAGGGCCGGCAGCTGCGCCGGGTGCTTGCCCCGCTGGCCGTCAGCGGCAGTCGCGGCGAATGGGATACGCGGTGCGCCGGCGAGTTCAGCCGCTTCGAGCGCACGCTGGAGATGGGCAGTGCCAATGCCGCTGGCCTGGCGCCGATCGTGGTGCGCGAAAAACGCACTGATACGATCAGCGTCGCCGCCGGTGACGACTGCCACGCCACCGACACGACGGCACCCGCACAGCGCTGGACACTGCAGCCCCGCGACGGTCGCTATGCCGTTCCGGAGGCGCTGCGCGGGCTCTGAAGGGCGGGCTTGGGCACCGCCATGACGGCTGTCACGTTCGCGTCATATGACAGACGCGGGCGTGTCATGGAACCGTTATGGAATGTGCACCGAAACGTCGGGCAGCCGCCCCTCGACCACCCCAGGAGTCTCTCCCGTGATCCACGCCTTCAAGTCGCGCGCCGCCGTCGCCATTCTGGCCGCGTCGTCCGTGTTCGCCGCCAACGCCGCCGATGTCACCGGCGCGGGCGCCTCGTTCATCTACCCGGTGATGTCCAAGTGGTCGGCCGACTACAGCACCGCCACCGGCAAGAAGGTCAACTACCAGTCGATCGGTTCCGGCGGTGGTATCGCCCAGATCAAGGCAGCGACCGTGGACTTCGGCTCGTCCGACGCGCCGCTGAAGCCGGAAGAGCTGGCTGCCGCCGGCCTGGCCCAGTTCCCGTCGGTGATCGGTGGCGTGGTGCCGGTGATCAACGTTGCTGGCGTCGCCCCCGGCGCGCTGAAGCTGGACGGCCCGACCCTGGCCAACATCTTCCTGGGCAAGATCACCACCTGGAACGACCCGGCCATCGCCGCCCTCAACAGTGGCCTGACCCTGCCCAGTGGCAAGATCACGATCGTTCATCGTTCGGACGGCTCGGGCACCACCTTCAACTTCGTCAACTACCTGTCCAAGGTCAGCCCGGAGTGGAAGAGCAAGGTCGGTGAAGGCACTTCGGTACAGTGGCCGGCCGGCATCGGCGGCAAGGGCAACGAAGGCGTTGCTGCCTACGTGAAGCAGATCAAGGGCGGCATCGGCTATGTCGAACTGTCCTACGCGCTGCAGAACAAGATGTCCTACGCGGCGATGAAGAACGCGGCCGGCAAGATCGTGCAGCCGTCGGACGCCTCGTTCTCGGCCGCTGCGGCCAGCGCCGACTGGGCCAACGCCCGTGACTTCTACCTGGTGATGACCAACGCCCCGGGCGCTGATGCATGGCCGATCACCGCCACCAACTTCATCCTGGTGCGCAAACAGCCGAAGAACGTGGCGGGCGCCAAGGCCACGCAGGAGTTCTTCCGCTGGGTCTACAAGAATGGCGATGCGCAGGCCAAGCAGCTGGACTACGTGCCGCTGCCGGACGCGCTGGTGCGCCAGATCGAGACCTACTGGACGCAGAACCTGAAGTACTGAGTTCGTTGCAAGGCGTTCCCCCGCAGGAACGGGGCCGGCGGGTCCTCTCTCCCCCGCCGGCCCCACCGGGCGCTGGATCCTTCGGGGTCCGGCGCTCTTCTTTTTTGCAGGGTTGTCTGTTGCGGTTGGTCGTGAAAGGCGCTGCGCCTCCTCGAATGTGGCATTGCGGCGATGGGCCGGACCTCCGCCACGCTGGGGATCGCGCAGAAGCGCAGTTGGGGCTGTCAGCCGACCCGGCAGCCAACCGTGAATCCCGCGAAACCCTTGCCAGAACGTGATCCAGGACACCTCTGTCATGGACGTCATACGGCTGTAACAAAAACATCATTTCATAGCCGCATCCGCCGACACCGTCGGCTCTACCCCGCTATGGAGTGACCATGAAACTGCACTCGGCCAGCCTTGCCGCCCTTTCCCTGGCCATCGCCCTGGGCCTGTCTGCCTGCGGTGGCGACAAGCAGGCCGCACAGCAGCCGGCCGCTGACGGCGCCGCTGCTCCGGCCGCTGCCGGCGACAAGGTGACCGCTGAGGTCTCCGGTGCCGGCGCCTCCTTCATCTTCCCGCTGGTGTCCAAGTGGTCGGCCGACTACAACACCGCCACCGGCGCGAAGATCAACTACCAGTCGATCGGTTCCGGTGGTGGCATCGCCCAGATCAAGGCCGGCACCGTTGATTTCGGTTCGTCCGACAAGCCGCTGAGCAGCGACGAGCTGGCCCAGGCTGGCCTGGCCCAGTTCCCGTCGGCCATCGGCGGCGTGGTGCCGGTGGTCAACATCGACGGCCTGGAAGCCGGCAAGCTGCGCCTCAGCGGCGCCCTGCTCGCCGACATCTTCCTGGGCAAGGTCAAGACCTGGAACGACCCCTCCATCGTCGCCGCCAACCCGGGCGTGACTCTGCCGGACGGCAAGATCACCATCGTCCACCGTTCGGATGGTTCGGGCACCACCTTCAACTTCTCCAACTACCTGTCCAAGGTCAGCCCGGAGTGGAAGAGCAAGGTCGGCGAAGGCACCTCGGTGCAGTGGCCGGACGGCGTGGGTGGCAAGGGCAATGAAGGCGTTGCTTCCTACGTGAAGCAGATCAAGGGCTCGATCGGCTACGTCGAACTGGCCTATGCCCTGCAGAACGCGATGCCGTACACCTCGCTGCAGAACGCGGCCGGCACCTGGGTGCAGCCGAACGCTGAAACCTTCGCCGCCGCTGCCGCCAGCGCCGACTGGGCCAGCGCCAAGGACTTCAACCTGGTCATCACCAACGCCCCGGGCGAGCAGGCGTGGCCGATCACCGCCACCAACTTCATGCTGATGCAGAAGAAGCCGAAGGATGCCAAGCGCAACCAGGATGCCCTGGCCTTCTTCAAGTGGGCCTTCGAAAGCGGCCAGACCCAGGCCAACGAACTGCACTACGTGCCGCTGCCGGCCGAGCTGGTCAAGCAGATCGAAGCCTACTGGGCGACCGAACTGAAGTGATGGACCCGACGGTGCCCGCCACGTGCGGGCACCGTCTCCTGCACATCGTGCTGCCCCGCCCCTTCTTGGCCCTGCCGTCCCCATGAATGCCATCGCCCAGCCTGTAGCCGCCCCGTCCACGCGTGACACGCGTGATGCCCGCAACGACAAACTGTTCCGATGGGTGCTGGTCGGCACCGTCATCTTCGTCCTGATCGCGCTGGCCTGCGCCGCACTGTCGATGCTGTGGGGTGGTCGCCACGCTCTGCAGATGCAGGGCCTGAGCTTCTTCTTCTCCTCCGACTGGAATCCGGTCGAAAACAAGTTCGGCGCCCTCGCCCCGATCTACGGCACCCTGGTCACCGCGCTGATCGCGATGGTCATCGCCGTACCGGTCAGCTTCGGCATCGCCTTCTTCCTCACAGAAGTGGCACCGCGCTGGCTGCGTGGCCCGGTCGGTACCGCCATCGAACTGCTGGCGGGCATTCCCTCGATCATCTACGGCATGTGGGGCCTGTTCGTGCTGGTGCCGGTGATGACCGAGTACGTCACCCCGTTCCTCAACGAAACCCTGGGCGAATGGCCGATCATCGGTCCGGTGTTCCAAGGCCCGCCGCTGGGCATCGGCATGCTCACCGCCGGCTTCGTGCTGGCGATCATGGTCATCCCGTTCATTTCCTCGGTGATGCGCGAAGTGTTCCTGACCGTGCCGACCCGCCTGAAGGAATCGGCCTACGCGCTGGGTTCCACCAAGTGGGAAGTGAGCTGGGACATCGTGCTGCCCTACACCCGCTCGGCGGTGATCGGTGGCGTGTTCCTCGGCCTCGGCCGCGCACTGGGCGAGACGATGGCGGTGGCCTTCGTGATCGGCAACAGCGTGCGCCTGTCGCCGTCGCTGCTGGAACCGGGCACCACCATCGCCGCACTGATCGCCAACGACTTCGGCGAAGCCACTGAAACCTACCGCTCGGCGTTGCTGCTGCTCGGCTTCGTCCTCTTCATCGTCACCTTCGTGGTGCTCGCCATCGCCCGCCTGATGCTGATGCGCCTGTCCCGCAAGGAGGGCAACTGATGTCCAGCACCGCTGACTCCCTGTACCTGCGCCGCCGCATCGGCAACGTCATCGCCATCGCGATGTCCTGCGCCACTGCGCTGTTCGGCCTGTTCTTCCTCGGCTGGATCCTGTTCACCCTGGCCTCCAAGGGCCTGGCCGGCATCAACCTGGATCTGTTCACCAAGATGACACCGCCGCCGATGCAGGAAGGCGGCCTGGCCAACGCCTTCTTCGGCAGTGCGGTGATGTGTGCGCTGGCGATCGGCATCGGCACCCCGCTGGGCGTGCTGGCCGGCACCTGGCTGGCCGAGTACGGCAACGCCCGCAAGGCCGGCACCGTGGTCCGCTTCGTCAACGACATCCTGCTGTCGGCCCCGTCCATCGTGCTGGGCCTGTTCGTCTACACCCTGTACGTGATGCAGACCGGTGGCAGCTTCTCCGCCTTCGCAGGTGCACTGTCGCTGGCCTTCATCGTGCTGCCGGTGGTGGTGCGTACCACCGACGAGATGCTGCGCCTGGTGCCTTCGCAGATGCGCGAAGCCGCGCTTTCGCTGGGCATTCCGCAGTGGAAGGTGATCGTGCAGGTGCTGTACCGCAGTGCCTCGGCCGGCATCATCACCGGCATCCTGCTGGCGCTGGCCCGCATTTCCGGCGAGACCGCACCGCTGCTGTTCACCGCCTTCGGCAACCAGTACTGGAACAGCAACGTGTTCCAGCCGATGGCCTCGGTGCCGGTGGTGATGAACCAGTTCGCCGGCAGCCCGTACGAATCCTGGCAGGTGCTGGCCTGGGCCGGCGCGCTGGTGCTGACCGTGTTCGTGCTGCTGGTCAGCCTCTCTGCACGCGGCATCCTGCTGCGCAACCGTATCTCCCATGACTGACCTTTCCGTGGATACCGCCATGAACGACCTTTCCAACGCCGTGCCGATGCAGCGCATCGTCGTGCCGGCCTCGCACGAGAACCTGCACGCTCCGGCCCCGGTCAAGCTCGCCGCGCGTGGACTGGACTTCTACTACGACAAGTTCCACGCCCTGAAGGGCATCAACCTGGAGATCCCGGAAAAGCGCGTGACCGCGCTGATCGGTCCCTCCGGTTGCGGCAAGTCGACCCTGCTGCGCATCTTCAACCGCATCTACGCGCTGTACCCGAAGCTGGAAGCGCGCGGTGAGGTGATCCTCGACGGCGAGAACATCCTGTCGCCGAAGTACCCGATGAACCGCCTGCGCAGCAAGGTCGGCATGGTGTTCCAGAAGCCGGTGCCGTTCCCGATGACCATCTTCGAGAACGTGGCCTACGGCATCCGCCACCACGAGAAGCTGTCCAAGGCGGACATGGCCGACCGTGTCGAGCACGCGCTGCGCCAGGGCGCGCTGTGGGACGAAGTGAAGGACAAGCTCAACCAGAGCGCGCTGGGCCTGTCCGGTGGCCAGCAGCAACGTCTGTGCATCGCCCGTGCCGTGGCCCTGCGCCCGTCGGTGCTGCTGCTGGACGAGCCGACCTCGGCGCTGGACCCGATTTCCACCAGCCGCATCGAGCAGCTGGTGGAAGAGCTCAAGCATGAGTACACCATCGTGATCGTCACCCACAACATGCAGCAGGCCGCGCGCGTGTCCGATTACACCGCCTTCATGTACCTGGGCGACCTGATCGAACACGACCGCACCGAAGTGATCTTCTCGCAGCCGTCCAAGCAGCAGACCGAGGATTACATCACCGGCCGGTTCGGCTGATCGGCGCTGACGCTTCGTCACCTGTCCCAGCCAGGCGCGCCTGGCTCTACCTGGATTGCAGAACATGAACCTTCCCAACGACCACATCGTCAAAAGCTACGACGAAGAGCAGCAGCGCCTGGTGGCCGAAATCGTGCGCATGGGCGAGATGGCCGTCGCCCAGCTGGAGGCGTCGATGGACGTCATCGAGAAGCGCGATGAGAACGCCGCCCATCGCATCATCGCCAACGACGAAGCGATCGATTCGCTGGAACAGCAGATCAGCCACGACGTGATGCGCCTGGCGCTGCGTGGCCCGATGGCCCGCGACCTGCGCGAGATCCTCGCCGGCCTGCGCATTCCGGCCGATATCGAACGCATCGGCGACTACGCGGCCAACGTCGCCAAGCGCTCGATCGCGCTGGGCAAGGTGCCGCCGCTGCCGCAGATCCAGGGCCTGCGCGCCCTCGGCCGCCTGGCCGCACAGCAGGTCCGCCGCGCCATCGCCGCCTACCGCGACAACGACGCCGATGCCGCGCTGGAACTGCGCGAGGACGACGCCCGCCTGGATGCGCAGTACACAGCGCTGTTCCGCGAGCTGCTGACCTACATGATGGAAGACCCGCGCAACATCACCCCGTGCACCCACCTGCTGTTCATGGCCAAGAACCTGGAGCGCGTGGGCGACCATGCCACCAACATCGCCGAGAACGTGTGGTTCCTGGTGCACGGCGAACAGCCGCTGCCGCCGCGCCAGAAGCGCGACGAGACCTCCAGCGCGGGCGATATCTGATACTGCACTGCAACACCGGATTCGACTCCAGGGTGGCCGCTGTCCTCGTGACAGCGGCCTTTTTGTTGGCGCTGCAATACTTCTCACGAAAATTTGAATTCCCGGCGAGGATTCGTTGAGTAGGATCGCTGCACCATCGCTTCACCACGGGCACCCGCCCACCACCCAGGAGCACGACCGATGAGCACCTCCAACAAGACGCTGTCCCTGCTGACCGCCACCGCCCTGGCCGCAGGCCTCGGCATGACCGCCTCGGCCTCGGCACTGAGCATGACCGACCTCGCCCAGGGCTACCTGGTGGCCGGCCAGGCGGCCAAGGCCACCGACGCGAAGGCGACCGATGCAAAATCCGCCGATGCGGCCAAGCATGCCGAAGGCAAGTGTGGCGCCGACGGCAAGAGTGCTGAAGGCAAGTGCGGCGGCGACAAGGGCAAGGCAGCGGCCGGTGCGGACACCAAGGCCAAGACCGGCGGTGACAAGAAGTCGGCCGAAGGCAAGTGCGGCGAAGGCAAGTGCGGTGGCAAGCACTGACGTCCGCGCCGGCGTCGTCCACCCGCGGTCGCCGCTTCCTGCGGCGGCCGTGGGCCTGGGCCTGCGCCGTGCCCTGCTGCAGGACCTGCGCGATGCACCGGCCGGCGATTTCGATTTCCTCGAATGCGCGCCGGAGAACTGGATCGGTGTCGGTGGTCCCGCAGGTGACGCGTTGGCCGAACTGGCGGCGCGCCATCCGCTGAGCTGCCACGGCCTGTCGTTGTCGCTGGGCGGCAGTGCCCCCCTGGATACCCAGCTGCTGGCGCAGGTGGCTGCGTTTCTGCACCAGCATCAAGTGCCGCTGTACAGCGAACACCTGAGCTACTGCAGCGACGAGGGCCACCTCTACGACCTGCTGCCGATTCCATTCACCGATGAAGCGGTACGCCACACCGCTGCCCGCATCGCCCGGGTGCAGGACATTCTCGGCCGCCGCATCGCCGTGGAAAACGTGTCGTACTACCTGGCGCCGGACCCGACGATGGACGAACTGGCCTTCACCACTGCCGTGCTGGCCGAGGCCGACTGCGATCTGCTGCTGGACGTCAACAACGTCTACGTCAATGCCTGCAACCATGGCTACGACGCCGATGCCTTCATCGCCGGCCTGCCCGCACAACGCATCGTCTGCCTGCACGTGGCCGGGCACCTGGACGAGGCGCCGGACCTGAAGATCGACACCCACGGCAGCCCGGTGATCGACCCGGTGTGGGACCTGCTGGCACGCACCTACGCCCACATCGGCCCACGCCCCACCCTGCTCGAACGCGACTTCAATTTCCCGCCCTACGCCGAGCTGCGGGGCGAACTGCAGACCATCCACCGCCTGCAGGCCGCGCATGCCGGAGCCGCCCATGGCTGACGCCCCCGAACGCCTGCGTGCGCAGCAGCACGCGTTCACCGCGCACCTGCGCGACCCGGCACAGGTACCGGCGCCGCCCGGCATGGACCCGCGTCGGGTGGCCGTGTACGAACGCCTGCTGTTCAACAATCTGCTGGGGTTGTTGAGCAATGGCTTCCCGGTCTGCGTGCGCCTGCTGGGCGAACCGGACTGGAGTGCACTGGTGCGCCACTATTTCGCCAGCCACCATTGCCACACCCCGTTGTTCACCGAACTGGCTGCCGAGTTCGTGCAGTGGCTGCAGGTGCAACCGGAGCTGCCGCATCCGGCGCTTGCCGAACTGGCCCACTACGAGTGGGTGGAGACCGCGCTGTACCAGCTGCAGGCCGATCCGCTGCCGGAACCGGGCAACATCGATCCGCTGCAGGTGCCGCTGCGCCGCTCACCGCTGGCCTGGCCGCTGCTGTACCGCTGGCCGGTGCATCAGCTGGGTAGCGAAGATGCACCGTCGCAACCACCGGCAGAGCCCACCGGCCTGCTGGTACGGCGCGACGCTGATGGCGCGGTGCGATTTGCCACCCTGACCAGCCTCGCAGTGCATCTGCTGACCCTGATCGGCGAGTCCCCCGGGGCCACCGGCCAACAACAGCTGCAGCAACTGGCCGCCCTGCACCACCTCGATCCTGGGACATTGGCCGCCCCTGGCGCGCACCTGCTGCAGCAGTTCCTGCGTGCTGGCGTGATCGGTCCGCTCCCCGCTTCACCCTGACGCCCCTTCCAGGAGATACACCGATGAAGACCCCGACCCTGGCCGCCGCACGCGGCCAGCTGGACCGTTTCGCCCCGTGGTTGGCCCCGCTTGGCCTGCGCCTGCTGCTTGCCTGGGAATTCTTCGAATCCGGGCGCGAGAAGCTGCACGGGCAGAACTGGTTCGCCGATCTGCAGGATGCTTTCCCGTTTCCGTTCGACCAGCTGCCCGCTGCGCTGAACTGGCAATTGGCCACCTGGTTCGAACTGGTGGGCGCAGCGTGCCTGCTGTTGGGCTTCGGCACCCGCGTTGCGGCCGCCAGCCTGCTGGTGCTGACGGCTGTGGCAACGTACGCGGTGCACTGGCCGGCCGAATGGAGCTCGCTGGGCGATCTGGCGATGGGCTATGCGATCAGCGATCAGGGCTTTGGCAACTTCAAACTGCCGGTGCTGTTCATGGCGATGCTGTTGCCGCTGCTGTTCACCGGTGCTGGGCGCCTGAGCGTGGATGCGGTGCTGGCGCGCTGGTATCCGTCGGGCCCCACGGCGCGGCCTGCGCTCCGGTAGACGCCGTCCTTGGTCGGCGCGCAGGGTGCCAACCAAGGTTGGCACCTACCAGGATCCCGGGCGCCCTGGTCGGCGCACGTCGCGCGGTCCGGTAGATGCCGACCTTGGTCGGCGCACGTCGCGCGGTACGGTAGATGCCGACCCTGGTCGGCGCACGTCGCGCCGTCCGGTAGACGCCGACCTTGGTCGGCGCGCAGGGTGCCAACCAAGGTTGGCACCTACCAGGATCCCAGCGCCCTAGTCGGTGCACGTCGCGCGGTCCGGTAGATGCCGACCTTGGTCGGCGCGCAGGGTACCAACCAAGGCTGGCACCTACCGCGATCCCGGGCGCTCAGGGTCGCTCTGCTAGAATCCGTACATGACCGACCCCACTTCCGCACCTGCCGCCCTCCCTGTTTCCGACGTACCCCAGGCGCAGCGCGCGATGTCACAACGCTTCCGCGGCTTCCTGCCGGTGGTGGTGGATGTTGAAACCGGCGGCTTCGACAGCCAGCGCAACGCGCTGCTGGAAATCGCCGCCGTGCCGATCGAGATGGACGAGAACGGCCTGCTCTACCCCGGCCAGACCGCCAGCGCCCACGTGGTGCCGGCCGAGGGACTGGAGATCGACCCGAAGTCGCTGGAAGTGACCGGCATCATCCTCGACCACCCGTTCCGGCTGGCCAAGGAAGAGAAGGCGGCGTTGGACCACGTCTTCACTCCGGTGCGTGCAGCGATGAAGAAGTACGGCTGCCAGCGCGCGATCCTGGTCGGCCACAACGCGCATTTCGATCTCGGCTTCGTCAACGCCGCGGTGGCCCGTACCGGGCACAAGCGCAACCCGTTCCACCCCTTCAGCGTGTTCGACACGGTCACCCTGGCGGGCATTGCCTATGGCCAGACGGTGCTGGCACGCGCGGCCACGGCGGCCGGGCTGGGCTGGGATGCCAACGAGGCGCACAGCGCGGTGTATGACACCGAGCAGACGGCGCGGTTGTTCTGCACGATCGCCAACGCCTGGCCGCGGTGAAGCAGCCAACGGCGAAGCCCCTCGTGGCGAATCGGCATTGCGGGTGAGGCCGGGCAGGATGGATTCGCGGGGGACGCCGTAAACCCATCCTTGGGGGCTTAGCCGCGCCATCCATGGCGCGGATACCCCCGCGAACCCACCCTGCCCGGCCTTTGACAGTTTCCCGGGCGCCACGGGAAGATCAGAAAAGCGGGAGCAACAGCGGGTCGCTGCGCTCGATGGGTGCCGACTGTTGGTACGGCAATGCCAGTAGATCCACGCCATGCGTGGATGCTTTGCATTGGATCAACCGATGCTCGTGCGATCCCTGCCGTCACTCTTCGCACGGTACAACGCGCGGTCGGCGCGCTGGTACAGCAGTGCCGGGGTGCGGTCGTCGCCGTCCAGTTCCACCAGGCCGGCGCTGAAGGTCACCCGCAGGCCGGGGATGCCGGCCCAGTCCGGATGGTCATGGAACAAGCCACGCAGGCGCGCGCACAGCTGCGCCGCCTCCTCCAGCCGGGTGTCATTGAGCAGCAGCGCGAATTCTTCGCCGCCGGTGCGTGCCGGCAGGTCCGAATCACGGCTGGCGGCGGCGATCACCTGGGCCACTTCCACCAGTACCGCATCACCGATGCTGTGGCTGTGCTGGTCGTTGACGTCCTTGAAGTGGTCGATGTCCAGCACCACCAGGCACAGCGGATGGCCGCTGCGCTGGGCGCGGGCGAAGTCGCGGGCCAGCGCCTCGTCGAAGCCGCGACGGTTGGCCAGCCGGGTCAGCGCGTCTTCGCGGGCCTGCCGTTCGAACGCCTCGGCCTGCCGCGCCAGACGCTCGGCCAGCTCGGTCTTCTCCTGGTTCAGCGCCTGCAGGTGCACGGTCTGCGCCTGCAGGTCGAAGGTGGCCTCGTCCACGCGCCGTGCCAGGCGCAGGTTGCTGGCCTTGTACTGCTGCAGCAGGAAGCGGTACAGCGCCACCAGCGCGGACAGCAGCACCAGCCCGATCAGCGCCTGCACGCTGTGCCGCTGCCACCAGAACGGCTCGACAGTAAAGCTCCACACTGCTTCCTGATGCCCCCAACTGCCACCCGGGTGCGCGGCGGCCACGTGCAGCGTGTAATCACCCGGCGGCAGGCCGACGAATTCCACGCTGCGCTGCGGGCCACGTTCCACCCAGCCGTTGTCCAGCCCCTCCAGCCGTGTGCGGTAGCGGATGCGGTCGGACATCAGGTAGCTCAGGCCCACGTAGCTCACCGCAAGCCGTCGCCCACCGGGAATCAGGTTGCGCTCGGGGCCTTCCCAGTGCACCGGCGCACCGTCGACCTGTACGTTCTCGATTGCCGCAGGCGGTGCCGGGCGTTCACGGAAACGCTGCAGCCGCTGCGGATCGACCGTGCTCAAGCCGCCGGCGGTCACCACCCAGAAGGTGCCGTCCTGGCGCAGGATCGCCGAGGGACCGGAGCTGCCGTTGGCCTGCGCATTGGCCATGCCGTCGATCTCGTTGTAACGCTCCACCGTGACCCGCGGCGCGCGTCCGTCGGCCACGGCGTTGAGCGTGGCCATGTCGGTGCGCAGTACTCCACGGTTGCTGCTGATCCACACGTTGCCCAGTCGGTCGGGCACCAGCTGGAACACCGCGTCCACCGGCATGCCCTGCTCCAGGCCCACCCGTGCCAGCGTCCCCGCCTGCCAGCGGTACAGCCCACGGTCACTGCTGATCCACATCGCATCGCCGATCTGGTGGAAGCCGAACACGCTGCGGCCACCGCCCAGCGGCGCCAGGTCGATCGACTGCACCTGGTCACCGCGCAGCACGCGGACGCCTTCAATGGTGCCGATCCACAGATTTCCCTGGTGATCGTGTTCCAGCGCGGTGGTCAGGCCTCCCGGCATGCCAGCAACGGTGGGCACGGTTACCTGGTCACCCTCGATGCGGACCACGCCCTTCTGCGTCCCCGCCCAGACCACGCCGTCAGGCGCGATGCTGATCGCACGGATGTTGCCGCCAGGCAGGCCATCGGCCGCCGCGTAGTTGTGGCGAAGCCGTCCATCGGCGTGCAAGCGGTAGATGCCGTCGCCGAAGGTGCCCACCCACAGATCGCCGCCGGCATCCTGCGCCAGGCTCAGCACCGAAGGCGCCTTGCCACCGCGGTTGTGCAGCGGTATCGCACGGAATCGACCATCGGCGGTCTGCAGGTCCAGGCCGCTGGCGCTGCCCACCCACAGGTGACGGTCACGGTCTTCGAGCACCGTGCGCACGTAGTCGCCGCTGAGGCCATCGCGTTCGGTGTAACTGCTGAACAGGGTTTCGCGCAGGCGGTACAGGCCGCCATTGGCACCCACCCAGATGCTGCCCTCGGCGTCTTCACGCAGGCTGACCACGCGCCCGCCGGGCAGGTTCAGGCCCGCCGGCAGGCGCTCCAGGCCATGTGCCGAGATGCGCAGCAGGCCCTGGTTCTCGGTGCCCAGCCACAGGTCGCCATGGCGGTCCTGCAGCATGGCGGTCAAATGCAGCTGGCCAGGCAGCCGGTGCACCAGCACCAGGCGATCATCCTCCACCCGGTACAGGCGCTCGCCCGCGACGATCCACAGCGTGCCATCGGGTGCGCGATAGGGCCACGACAGGCCCTTGTCCACGCCCCACGCTGCTGGCGCGCGCTGCAGCACGCCGGCAGTGTCGCGCAGCACCAGGCCGTCGAGGGTGCCGATCCAGACCCGGTCCTGCGCGTCGACCGCCATCTTGGTGAAACTCATCGCCAACGGCAGGTCCGGCGGCGGGCGCTGGTAGACGATGCCCTTGTCCGGGGTCAGATAGCCGATGCCCTTGCCCTCGTACAACAGCCACAGGCGCCCTTGGCTGTCCATCTGCATGGACTGGATCAGCACCTGCGGCGTATCCGGTTGATGTTCCCAGACCCGCCACTGGCCGTCGCTGCCGCGGTGGCTGACATTGCCGCGCGAATCGCTGATCCACAGACCGCCCTGCGGGTCGACCAGCAGCGCGCCGATGCCGTTGTCGCGCAGCCCCGGCCGGGTGCTGCGGTCGAACACGGTGAAATCCAGGCCGTTGTAGCGCACCAGGCCTTCCCAGGTGGCGAACCACAGGTGGCCTTCCGGGGTCTGCGCGATGTCGCGCAGCGAGTTGTGCGGCAGACCATTGCGCGAGGTCCACACGTCGATGGCGTAGTCGCGCAACGGCGGCGCGCCACTCTGCGCGGCCAGTGGCGTGGCAATCGCCAGCAACAGCCACAGCACACCCACCCGCAGCAGGCGACTGATGTTCTCCGCGTGGCGCCCCGCCCGGCGCCTGCCCGCCCCCTGTCCGCCCATCAGCGCAGCGGCGGCGGCCAGCTGCGGATGCCGGTGGCGGCAGCAGACGCGAACAGGGACAGCCGCACCGCGCAGGGCGGCATGCCGGCAGGAACAGGCAGGCTCATCGGACGAAGAATGGGGAAGTACGCAGATGATAGGGCAAACCCTGTCACCGGCGTCACCGCGCCCGGGCAGCCCGGCGCAACCGGGCCGGGTCCGGGATCGATGCCGCTACCGCGCCTCGGCGCTGGTCGACCACTGCACCACCGCTTCCAGCCCACCTTCGGGGCGGTTGCGCAACCACAGTCGGCCCCCGTCCTTCTCGGCCAGCGCCCGGGCGATGGTCAGGCCCAGGCCGGCACCGCCGGTCTCGCGCGAACGGGATGTCTCCACGCGCACGAACGGGTCGAACACCGCTTCCAGCTGGTCATCGGCCAGCCCGGGGCCATCATCGGCGATGACCACCGTGATCGTGCCCTCGCCGCGCTCGACACGTACCCGGGCGCGTTGCGCATACATCACCGCGTTGTCCACCAGGTTGGAGAACAAGCGATGCATCGCCAGCGGGCGCAGCATCAGCACCGCGCCGCTGCGGCCTTCAAAGACGACGTCGGCGCCGTCCTCGGCAGTGTCCTCGACGATGCTCTCCAGCAGCGAATCCAGGTCCAGCGCGGCGCGCTGTTCGGCACTCTCCGCACTCCGGGCCAGTTCCAGCCCCTCGCGTACCAGTGCCTGCATCGCAGCCAGGTCGCCGATCAGGCGCTCGCGCAGCGTCTCGTCGGTCACGTTTTCCAGGCGCAGGCGCAGCCGGGTCAGCGGCGTCTGCAGGTCGTGGGTGATCGCCGCCAGCATCTGCGTACGTTCGGCCAGGTGGCGCTGCAGCCGATGCTGCATGGCATTGAAGGCTTCGGCGGCGCGCTGCACTTCACGCGGCCCGCGCAGCGGCAAGGGTGCCCGCTGCAGGTCATCGCCCAGGTCCTCGGCGGCGGCCGCCAGCTCCTGCAGCGGCGCACTGGCCATGCGTGCAACCACGTAGGCCAGCACGGCGATGGCCAGCACCAGCAGGGTCAGGAACAGCGGGTCCACGGCGAGGATGCCGTTGTGCGCGATCGCTGGCGAATCCAGGGCGAGCTTCAGCAACGTGCCGTCGTTGAGCACCACGTCCACCGCCCGGCACTTGGGCGGGATGAAGGTGGGATCGCGTTCGTGTGGCGGCTTGCGGTGGCCCGGCGGCGGTGGCGGCAGCAGGTCCTGCAGCTTGGGAATGCACGAACGGAACGAGGCGAAGTGCACATGCGCCCGCGACACCGGGCCCGGGCGGTCCTCCAGTACTTCCATCAGCGCCTTGTCGGCCCGCCCGATGCGCGCACCGGGCTGCAGTGCCCGCACGCTGGGGCCACCGATCTCCAGCAGGCGCTCGCGCAGCTCCGGGTTGCCGTCGAGCAGGTTGATGTAGCCCTGCAGGCGGTCGGCGATGCGGTTCAGGTTCTGCCGCTCGAATTCCTGCTGCCGCTTGGAACTGGCCAGCATGGTCGCGCCGATCGCGGCCACGCTCATGCCCAGCAGCAGGATCACGAACAGCCGTCCGACCATCGAGGACAGGAAGTGGCGCAGGCGCTTCATCGCGGCTTATTCCAGGTTGACGGCCGAGGCCAGCACATAGCCTTCGTTGCGCACGGTCTTGATCAGGCCATCGGGGCCACCATCATCGGCCAGCTTGTTGCGCAGCCGGCTGACCTGCAGGTCGATCGCCCGGTCCTGCGCTTCGTAGTTGCGGCCGCTGCTGAGGGCCACCAGCTGCTCGCGCGAGAGCACCTTGTTGGCATGGGCGATGAACACCCGCAGCAGGCGGAATTCGGCGCCGGACAGCACCACCACGCGCCCGTCCGGATCGACCAGGTGGCGATGCTCCAGGTCGAAGATCCAGCGTGAGAAACGCGCACGGCGCACCGCCAACGGTTCCAGGTTGGCCGGCAGCGCTTCGGTACGGCGCAGCACGTTGCGGATGCGCGCCAGCAGTTCACGCGGCTCGAACGGCTTGGCCAGGTAGTCGTCGGCGCCCATTTCCAGGCCGAGTACGCGGTCGATCGGCTCGGCGCGCGCGGTGAGCATGATCACCGGCGTGTTCGAGCGCGCGCGAAGGTCGCGACACAGGGTCAGGCCATCCTCGCGCGGCAGGTTGAGGTCGAGCACGATCAGGTCCACGTGTTCGCGTTCCAGCAGCTGGCGCATGCTGGTGCCATCGGCGGCGGTGCTGACCTGGTAGCCAGCACGGCCGAGCTGCTCGGCCAGCAGGGTGCGGATATCGTTGTCGTCATCGACGATCAGCAAACGGTGCATCGGGTTTTCAGTCTCCATGTCGCGAATCATCCCGTGTCGGCAGCTGAACCGCATCCAGGCCAATGCGTACCACTGTATCCCCTGCAGTGCGGGATACCTGCCGATACGCAGTCTCGCAGACAGTGTTACATAGAGACACACCCCGAGGATTGAGCACAGCGTCGCTCGATCTTCACAATGCCCACCAACGCCGCCGCTGCGGCCCCCAGAGTGAAGCCGCCACGTGATCTCCCGCCTGTTGCCCGCGACCCGCAAGGGTCGCCTGATGTTGATCGCCCTGATTGTCCTGATCGCCGCTGTATCCGCTTGGTGGCTGCTGCGCAAGCCTGCCGCACCGGCGCTGGCGACCACCCCGGTCAGCCGCGGCGACATCGAGCAGACGGTGGAAGCTACCGGCGTGATCGACGCCTACAAGCTGGTCAGCGTCGGCGCGCAGGCCTCTGGCCAGATCAAGTCGCTGAAGGTGCAGCTGGGCGATACGGTGAAGGAAGGCGACCTGATCGCCGAGATCGACGCCACCACCCAGCAGAACCAGGTGCTCAACGCGCAGGCCTCGCTGGACCAGGTGACCGCGCAGCGCGCAGTGCAGCAGGCCACCCTGCGCCAGGCCGAACTGGAGTTCGCACGCCAGCAGCAGATGCTGGCTGCCGAAGCCACCTCGCGTCAGGAATACGACGCCGCCGAGGCCCAGCTGAAGACTGCGCGTGCGCAGCTGCAGTCCTACGAGGCGCAGATCAAGGGCCGCGAAACCGAGCTGGGCACTGCCCGTGCCAACCTGGCCTATACCCGCATTGTCGCGCCGATGGACGGCACCGTGGTGGCGGTGGTGGCCGAGGAAGGCCGCACGGTGAACGCCAACCAGACCGCGCCGACCATCGTGATGCTGGCACGGCTGGACGTAGTGACTGTCAATGCCGAGGTGTCCGAGGCCGACGTGGTCAAGATCAAGGCCGGCATGCCGGTGTACTTCACCACGCTGGGTGACCCGGACCGCAAGTACCACGCCACGCTGCGGCAGATCAATCCGGCACCGGCGTCGATCGCCAACGAAAGCTCGTCCAGTTCCAGCAGCTCGTCCAGTTCCAGCTCCAGCAGCGCGGTTTACTACAACGCGTTGTTCGACGTCGAAAACCCCGATGGCACCCTGCGCATCGATATGACCGCACAGGTATCGGTGCTGCTCAAGCAGGCCAAGGGCGTGCTGATGGTGCCGGCCGTGGCACTGGGACCGAAGTCGCGCGATGGCGAGCGCATCGTGCGGGTGGTCGATGACAAGGGCCAGCCGCAGCCGCGCAAGATCAAGGTCGGCATCAACAACGGCGCCAACGTCGAGGTCCTGTCCGGCCTGAAGGAAGGCGAGCGCGTGGTGGTCGGCGAAGGCGGCGCTGCGGCAGCCGCTGGCGGCGGCAACCGTGGCGGCATGCAGATGCGGGTCGGCGGCCCGGGCATGGGGCGCCGATGAGCATGACGGCGCCACTGCTGCGCCTGCGCGACCTTCGACGCGAATTCCCGGCCGGTGAAGATGTCATCGCCGTGCTGCGCGACGTCAACCTGGACATCCATGCCGGGGAGATGGTGGCGATCGTCGGCCAATCCGGGTCGGGCAAGTCCACGTTGATGAACATCCTCGGCTGCCTGGACCGCCCGACCCGTGGCAGCTACCAGGTGGCGGGCCGCGAGACCGGGAAAATGGCGCCCGACGAGCTGGCCGAGCTGCGCCGCGAGCACTTCGGTTTCATCTTCCAGCGCTACCACCTGCTGGGTGATCTCGACGCACGCGGCAATGTGGCCGTGCCGGCGGTGTATGCCGGCAGCCCCGGCCCGGTGCGCACCGCCCGTGCCGAACAGCTGCTGCAGCGGCTGGGCCTGGCCGACCGCATGCACCACAAACCCGGGCAGCTGTCCGGTGGCCAGCAGCAGCGCGTGTCGATCGCGCGCGCGTTGATGAACGGTGGCGAGGTGATCCTGGCCGACGAACCGACCGGCGCCCTGGACACGAAATCCGGCGAAGAGGTGATGGCCATCCTCGGCGAACTGCATGCCGAAGGACACACCATCATCATCGTCACCCACGACATGAGCGTGGCCGAGCACGCACAGCGCATCATCGAGATCCGCGACGGCGAGATCATCGCCGACCGTGCCAATCCGGCCGCCCCCAGCTACCGTGCGCAACGCGAGCCGAGCGCTGGCGTGGCCCATGGCAGCAGCTGGCAGGCCGCCCGCGACCGCTTCACCGAAGCGTTCCGGATGGCCCTGCTGGCGATGAACGCCCATCGCCTGCGTACCTTCCTGACCATGCTCGGCATCATCATCGGCATCGCTTCGGTGGTCTCGGTGGTGGCACTGGGCAACGGTTCGCAGCAGCAGATCCTGCAGAACATCAGCGCGCTGGGTACCAACACCATCGACGTCTACCCCGGTCGCGGCTTCGGCGACATGCGTTCGGCGCGGGTGCAGACCCTCAAGGCCAGCGATGCCGATGCCCTGTCACGGCAGAGCTACGTCGACAGCGCCACCCCCAGCGTGTCCAGTTCGGTCACCGCGCGCTACCGCAACCAGTCGGCCACCGCGCAGATCAGCGGCGTCGGCGAGCAGTACTTCCGGGTGAAGGGCGTGAGCCTGCTCAGCGGCAGCTTCTTCGACACCGACGCGGTGAAAGGGCTGGGCCAGGTGGCGGTGATCGATGAGAACACCCGGACCCAGTTCTTCCCCGACAGCGACCCGATCGGCCAGGTGATCCTGCTTGGCAACGTGCCGGTGCGCGTGGTCGGCGTGGCCAAGAAGCAGAGCTTCGGTTTCGGCGGCAGCACCAGCCTGAGCGTGTTCGTGCCTTACACCACGGTGATGTCGCGCATGCTCGGGCAGAGCCACGTTTCCAGCATCACCGTGCGGGTGAACGATGAAACGCCGATGGATGCGGCGCAGGAAGCGATCACCCGGCTGCTGACCATGCGCCACGGCACCGAGGACTTCTTCCTCAGCAACAGCGCCGAGATCCGCGACACCATCGAACAGACCACGCGCACGATGACCCTGCTGATCGGCGCCATTGCCGCCATCGCGCTGCTGGTCGGTGGCATCGGCGTGATGAACATCATGCTGGTCTCGGTGACCGAGCGCACCCGCGAGATCGGCGTGCGCATGGCGGTGGGGGCGCGGCAGAGCGACATCCGCCAGCAGTTCCTGATCGAAGCGGTGCTGGTATGCCTGCTCGGCGGATTGCTCGGCATCGGCCTGGCACTGCTGATGGGCGTGTTGATCGGCCGTTTCGCCAGTGATTTCCAGGTGCTGTTCTCCACCGCTTCCATCATTGCCGCCTTCGCCTGCTCGACCCTGATCGGCGTGGCGTTCGGCTTCCTGCCGGCACGCAGTGCCGCCCAGCTCGACCCGGTGGAGGCCCTGGCCCGCGAATGAAGATGATGACCCGACTGCCCTTCCCCGCTCTTTCGCGCCTGCTGCTGTCCGGCGCCGTGCTGCTTGCACTCTCCGCCTGCGCTTCCGTGGGCCGCTATCCGGTCGAAGACCCCAGCGTTGCCGCCACCTATGGTCGTGGCGATGCGACCCTCAACGCACCGGCCGACGACCCGCGCAGCGGCCTGGACAGCCCGGCCCGTGACGTCCGCCAGGACAACTGGTGGACCGGCTTCGGCGACGAGCGCCTCGACCGCCTCGTCGCGCAGGCGCTTGCCGCCAACAGCGACCTCGGTGCGGCCGGCCTGGCGGTGCAGCGTGCACGCCTGCAGGCCGGGCTGGCCAGCAACGCGCTGTGGCCGCAGCCTTCGTCGTCGGGCGTGAGCGGCAGCGGCAGCCGCGCCACCGACCAGGCCGACGACTGGCGCCGCAGCTATTCCACCGGCGTGTCGCTGGGGTGGGAGATCGATCTGTGGGGCCGCCTGCGCACCCAGCGCGACATCGCCCGCTGGGAGGCCAACGCCAGCGAAGAGGACCGGCAGAACACCGCCCTGCTGGTGATCGGCGATGTCATCAACCAGTACTGGGCACTGGCCTACCTCAACCAGTCCATCGCCACCGGCCAGGCCAACCTTGAGCGGCTGCAGCGCACGCACGAACTGGTACAGGCGCGGTTCGATGCCGGTGCGGTTTCGCGCCTGGAAGTACGCCAGGCCCTGCAGAACCTGCAGTCGCAGCGTTCGGCGCAGAGCGCGCTGGAACAACAGCGGGTGGAGGTGCGCAACGCGCTGACCGTGCTGCTGGATGGCACGCCGTGGCCGCAGCACGACGAACCGCAGAACCTGCTGGAGGCGCAGAGCCCGAGCATTGCCGAAGGCCTGCCCGCCGACCTGCTCGGGCGCCGGCCCGACCTGCGCGCGGCCGAACTGCGGCTGCGCAACAGCCTGAAGACGATCCGGGTGACCGCCACCCAGTACTACCCGGCACTGAGTCTTACCGGCAGCCTGGGTTCCAGCGCCACCTCGCTGGGCGATGTGCTGCGCAATCCGGTGGCGACGCTGGGAGCCGGGCTGTCGCTGCCCTTCCTCAACCTGCAGCGCGCGCAGCTGGATACGGACGTGGCCGGCACCAACTACCAGATCGCCGCCACCAACTTCCGCAAGACGCTGTACACCGCGCTGTCGGAGGTGGACAACGCCTTGTCCGCACGCGAGCAGCTGCTGCGCCAGGTAACCGCGTCGCAGGCGTCCTACGATGAAGCGGTGGAAGTGGAACGTGCGCAGGAAGTGCGCTATCGCGTGGGCGCCACCGATCTGCGCACCTGGCTGGAAGCACAGCAGACCCGGCGCGACGCGGAACTGTCACTGGCACGGGTACGGCAGAGCCAGTTGAACAACGACGTGACGCTGTTCAAGGCGCTGGGAGGCAGCGCGGGGTAAGGCATCCGGAGCGCCAACCAAGGTTGGCGACTACCGCCTGCCCGGTAGGTGTCGACCTTGGTCGACACGGCAGATCAGAAAAAAGGGTCAGATCCCTTTCCCGTGGGAAAGGGTTCTGACCCCGATCGGGTCTCCGCAGCTGCCGATCAACCGCGCTGGCGCACGGCCTCGAACAGGCTGACGCCGGCAGCAACCGAGACGTTCAGGCTCTCGATCTCGCCCGGCATCGGAATCTTGACCAGGCCATCGCAGTTTTCGCGGGTCAGTCGGCGCAGGCCGTCGGCTTCGCCGCCCAGCACCAGGGCGATGTTGCCCTTCAGGTCCAGCTGGTACAGCGACGCAGTCGCCTCACCGGCCAGGCCGTAGATCCACACGCCCTGCTTCTGCAGGTCCTTCAGGCAGCGCGACAGGTTGGTCACCGCCACCACCGGAATAAGGTCGGCAGCGCCGGCCGAGGTCTTGCGCACGGTGGCGTTGACCGTGGCCGACTTGTCCTTGGGAATGATCACGGCGGTGGCGCCGGCAGCGGCGGCCGAGCGCAGGCAGGCGCCGAGATTGTGCGGGTCCTGCACCTCGTCCAGCACCAGCAGCAGGGCCTTGCCTTCCGCAGCCGTGACCAGGCCTTCCAGCTCGTTCTCGTTGTAGGTGCGGGCGGCGGCATAGCGTGCGGCCACGCCCTGGTGGCGCACCGAACCGCCCACGCCGTCCAGCGCCTGGCTGTTGACCTTGCGCACGTCGATGCCCTTGCGGCGGGCGTTTTCCTCGATTTCGACCAGGCGCGGGTTCTTCGCACCGGCCTCGACCAGCACTTCGCGGACGTTCTCAGCGTCGTTCTCGATGGAGGAGGCGACGGCGTTGACGCCGACGATCCACTGGCTGTTCTTGCTCATGCGGGCAGGACCGGAAAGGGGGTGGCTATGGTAGAGCATCGGCGGACGCGGCGCTGCGGCGGCTGGCCGGTAGCGCCGGGACATGCCCGGCAACCGTTGTCCGTCGCCCCCGCCGGGCAAGGCCCGGCGCTACCCGCGCGTGCGCGGCGGCCAGTGCGGGGTGTCGTGGTCGGGATGCTGGTGGGAAACGACCGTGGCCAGGAATTCCAGCGCGGCCATGTCCTGTTCCGTACGGCGTGCCGGCAGCCGGCCCAGCCCATCGACGAAGGGCAGCTTGCGCTCGACGCCGTACTGAAGGGTTGGCGGCAGTCGTTCAGGCTGGTCGAACGCACCGGCGGCCACCGCCACGCCATCGGGGGCCTCATAGGTCAATGGCGTGCCGCAATCGGCGCAGAAGCCGCGCCGCACTACGTTGGACGACTGGAAATAGCGCGGTTGGCCACGGGTCCAGCTGAACTGCACACCGCGCACCGACACCAGTGGCGCGTAGTAGGCGCCGAAGGCTTTCTGGCACATCCGGCAGTGGCAGATCGAGCTGTCGGTCAGCTCGCCCCGCGCCTGGAAGCGGATCGCGCCGCACTGGCAGCCGCCGCTGTATTCGGGTTGGCCCTGCATTGCTGCATTCCTCCGGAACCTCGTGTCGACCAAGGTCGACACCTACCGATGGGGAGCGTGTCGAGCAAGATCGACACCTACCGATGGGGACGTGCCGCCCGGGACCGGCGCCTACCGGGATGGGCGGCGCCGGCGTGGCAGGTGCCGACCGTTGGTCGGCACACCGTTCAGTACTTCTTCTTCGTGCGCTTGGCCGGCTTGCCGCGCTCGGGCAGCGGGGCCGGGCCTGCTTCCTCTTCCTCGCCCTTGTGCTCGACCAGGCGGAAGTCGATCTTGCGTTCTTCCATGCTGGCCTTCAGCACCAGGATGCGCACCTGGTCTCCCAGCCGGTAACTGCTGCCGCGGCGCTCACCGGTCAGCGTCTTGCGGGTCGCGTCGAACTTGTAATAGTCCTGCGGCAACTGGGTCACGTGCACCAGGCCCTGCACCTTCGAGTCGGCCAACTCCACGAACAGGCCGAAGCTGGTCACGCCGCTGATCACGCCGTCGAACTGGCCACCGACGTGTTTTTCCATCCACGCCGCGCGGTAACGCTCATCCACTTCGCGTTCGGCCTCATCGGCGCGACGCTCACGCTCGGAACACTGCAGTGCCAGTGCTGCCATCTCGCGGGCGGTGTAGGTGAACTTGTCCAGCGGCTTGCCCGACAGCGCATGCTTGATCGCCCGGTGCACCAGCAGATCCGGGTAACGACGGATCGGCGAGGTGAAGTGCGCATACGCTTCCAGCGCCAGGCCGAAGTGGCCGTTGTTGTCGGGGCTGTACACGGCCAGGCTCTGGCTGCGCAGCAGCACCGATTCCAGCAGCGTGGCATCGGGACGGTCGCGGATCTTCTTCAGCAGCTTGGTGTAATCACCCGGGCGCACCTTCGACCACGGCGGCAGGCTCAGCTTGAACTCCTTGAGGAATTCCAGCAGATCGGCGTACTTGGTCTCCGGCGGCTTCTCATGCACGCGGTAAGGCGCCGGCACATGGCGCGACAGCAGGTACTTGGCCGCCTCCACGTTGGCCGCGATCATGCATTCCTCGATCAGCTTGTGCGCATCGTTGCGCACCAGCATGCCGGCCTGGGTGACTTCACCGCGGTTGTCGAGTACGAAGCGGACTTCACTGCTTTCAAACTCGATCGCGCCACGCTTGCTGCGCGCCTTGGACAGCACCTTGTACAGCTGGTGCAGTCGCTGCACCTGCGGCAACAGGTCACCGATGAAGGCCTTGGCACCGGCATCGTCCTCGCCCACCGCCTGCCACACCTGGGTGTAGGTCAGGCGCGCATGCGAATTCATCACCGCCTCGTAGAAGCGCGAGCCGGTCACCTGACCCTCGCGGTCGATCTGCATGTCGCAGACGAAGCACATGCGGTCGACCTTCGGCATCAGCGAGCAGATACCGTTGGACAGCGTTTCCGGCAGCATCGGCACCACGAAGCCCGGGAAGTACACCGAGGTGGCGCGCTTCTGTGCTTCATCGTCCAGCGGCGTGCCGGGACGGACATAGTTGGAGACATCGGCAATGGCCACCACCAGGCGGAAGCCATCGGCGTTCGGCTCGCAGTACACCGCGTCGTCGAAGTCCTTGGCGTCCTCGCCATCGATGGTCACCAGCGGCGTGCTGCGCAGGTCGACGCGGCCGCCGATCATCGCCGGCTCGACCACCAGCGGTACCGAGGCGGCTTCGTCCAACACCTCCTGCGGGAACTCGAACGGCAGCTCGTGGCCGTGGATCGCGGTTTCCACCACCAGCGAGGCAGTCAGCTTGTCGCCGAGCACGGCGATGATGCGGCCGATCGGCGGACGGCGGCTGTCCGGCGCCTGGGTCAGTTCGCAGACGACCAGCTGGCCATCGTTCGCGCCGCCGGTCTGGTCCGGCGGTACCTGCACGTTGCGCTGGATGCGCTTGTCATCGGGCACTACGTAATTGATGCCCATCTCGACGCTGAAGCGGCCGATCAGGCGCGTCATGCCGCGCTCGAGCACGCGGGCGATGCTGCCTTCGCGACGGCCGCGGTGGTCAATGCCGGTGACACGTGCCAGCACCTTGTCGCCGTGCATCACCTTGCGCATTTCATAGGGCGGCAGGAACAGATCGTCACCGCCCTCGACCGGGCGCAGGAAGCCGAACCCTTCTGGATTGGCGATCACCACGCCGGTGACCAGGTTCAACGTCTGGATGGGCGCGAAGCCGCCGCGGCGGTTCTGCACCAGCTGGCCGTCGCGGACCATGGCGCCAAGACGGCGCGAAAGCGCTTCGGCACGGTCCGGTGCGGTCAGGCCCAGGCGCGCGCCGAGTTCCTCAGCCGTCTGCGGCCCTTCGCAGCGTTCCAGCAGGGCCAGGATGGCCTCGCGGCTGGCAATGGGTTGTTCGTACTTTTCCGCTTCTCGGGAGGCGTAGGGATCATCGATCACCTTGCCCGCCGGTGGCAGCTTGCGACCCGTTGCCGGGCCCGGCGGCTCGGCGTTGCGGCGGCCACGCCCCGGAGGCGGTGCACCGCCTTCGGCCAGTGCGGGGAGCCAGCCCGGCAACGGCTTGCCCGGCTTGTTGTTGCGGGCAGTGCCCTGCTTGGTGCCCTTGTTGGGGGCTTCACTGCGGGACTTGCTCCCGCCCTTGCTTGGTTTTTTGGTAGTCATCGCCCTCCATGGTAGCCGCTGTGGGCGTGCAGAACGGGTCAGCGCCCGTCTTTGAACAATCGGGTGAAAAACGTTCACAAAATCGTTGACAGCCTGCGTGTTCATCTTCACAATTGCGCCTCTGGAACGCCCAGATGGCGGAATTGGTAGACGCACTAGTTTCAGGTACTAGCGGGTAAAACCGTGGAGGTTCGAGTCCTCTTCTGGGCACCAACGAAAAAACTCCTCGCTTCGGCGGGGATTTTTTTTGCCTGTAATCCGGCTGCCGCATCCATCCACGCATGGCGTGGATCTACTGAGCGCGTTGGACGCAGGAATTTCAGAAGGGTGTTGACACCCCCGTCACGGCACCCCATAATTCTCCTCCTCGACGCCCAGGTGGCGGAATTGGTAGACGCACTAGCTTCAGGTGCTAGCGGGGGCAACTTCGTGGAGGTTCGAGTCCTCTCCTGGGCACCATGTCGAGAATGAAAAACACCCGCGAAAGCGGGTTTTTTCTTGTCTGGCGTCCGGTCGGCATCACCACCACGAACGCAGCATCAGCTCCAGGCCCAGCAACAGCAGGAAGCCGAGGAAGCAGGCACGGAACACGCGCGCACTGATGCGCTGGCGGATCAACTGCCCCAGCCACATGCCCAGCAGCGCCGGCAGCACCGCCAGCGCGCTCAATCCCAGCTGCTGCACGCCAAACGCACCGTTGAGCACCAGCCCGGTGGTCAGCGAGATCGTCGATACGGTGAATGCCAGGCCCAGCGCCTGCACCAGCTCCTCGCGCTGCAGGCCCAGCGACTGCAGGTACGGCACCGCCGGCATGACGAACACGCCGGTGGCGCCGGTGACCACGCCGGACACCGCCCCGACCAGCGGCCCGAGCCAGCGCTCGCGCCGTTGCGGTACGCGGAACACCGGCGCCACCAGCGCGTACAGCGCATACACCACCAGCGCCACGCCCAACGCGGCGCGCGAGGCATCACGATCCACCCGTACCAGCAGCGCGGCCGAGCCCAGCGTCACCACCACCACGGCCAGCATCATCGGCCACAGCCGCCGCAGGGTGCGGCCCAGTGATGGCCCGGACAGCAACTGCCAGGCATTGGTGACGAAGGTGGGAATGAACAGCATCGAGGCCGCCGCCACCGGCGACAACGCGCCGCCCAGCAGTCCCATCGCCACCGTCGGCAGGCCCATGCCGGTCACGCCCTTGACCACCCCAGCCAGCACGAACACCGCCACCAGCAATCCATAGAAGTATGTCGTCTCGTTCATGCCGCCATTGGAGCCGGCGCCGCAGGCGCGCACAATGCGGTCTTCCCGCCTGCGCCTTCGGACCAGCCGAAGGCAGGGCCGAGCGGAGCAAACGACATGCGCTTGGACATTGCCGATCTGCGCCTGTTCCTGGCGGTGGCCGAAGCCGGCAGCATCACCGCCGGTGCGGTGGAGGCGAATCTGGCACTGGGATCGGCCAGCGAACGCCTGCGCGCCATCGAAACCGACGCTGGCACGGCGCTGCTGACCCGTCACCCGCGCGGCATCAGCCTCACCGAAGCGGGTGCCGCTCTGGCCCATCACGCGCGGCTGATCCTGCAGCAGCAGGCGCAGCTGCGCGGCGAACTGCAGGCGTTCGCCCACGGTGCGCGCGGCACGCTGCACCTGTACGCCAACACCGCGGCATTGACCAACTACCTGCCCGCGCGGCTGGCCCCATGGCTGGCAGAGCGCCCTCGCCTGCGCGTGGAACTGCACGAACGCACCAGCAATGAAGTCGTGCGCGCGATCCGTGCCGGCCAGGCAGAGGCCGGCATCATCAGTGATGCCGTTCCCGCCGATGGACTGCACCGCCATGTCGTTGCCGAAGACCCGCTGATGATGCTGCTGCCGGCCGGCCACCGCTTCGCCGCGCGGCGCTCGCTCGACTTCAGCGATGTGCTGGGCGAGACCTTCGTTGCCCTGGCCGACGGCAATGCGCTGCAGACCTATATCGAAGAACTGGCGGCAGAGGCCGGACGCACGCTCGACGTGCGCATCCGCATGAAGACCTTTGAAGGCCTGTGCACGATGGTGGGCCATGGCATCGGCGTGGGCATCGCGCCGCGCACGATCGCGCGGCAACATCGGCGGGCCACCGGCATCGTCGCCGTTGCACTCGGCAACGCATGGGCACAACGCCGGCTGTGCGCCGCATTCGCCGACTGGAAATCGCTCTCGCCACCGATGCGCAGCCTGCTGCTGCATCTGGATGTGCACGCGGAAGCCGGTGCAGAAAAAAATGTGTGAAATGGTGTTGACACATATCCAGCCTTCCTGCAAAATTCTCCTCCTGAGTCGCCCAGGTGGCGGAATTGGTAGACGCACTAGCTTCAGGTGCTAGCGGGGGCAACTTCGTGGAGGTTCGAGTCCTCTCCTGGGCACCATGACTCAGACAATGATCAAACCCGCGCAAGCGGGTTTTTTCATGTCCGGCGTTTGCCGGGATCACGCGATTGTGGCGTCCATCCACGCATGGCGTGGATCTACTGGAATTCGCATGCATGCACTGCAAACAAAAACCCCGCCTTCCGGCGGGGTTTTGTTTTTTTCAGCAACAGCGATCGATCAGTGCCCGCCACCGGCGGCGGCACCCGCGCCCGCACCGAAGGGCGGCTTGGCCAGCCACAGGAACGAGATGATCGCCAGGAAGATCCAGCCCAGCAGGAAGAAGATGTCGTTGAAGCCCATCTGCGATGCCTGGTGGTTGATCATGTTGTTCAGCACCGCCGCGCCATGTTGCAGGTCGCCCTGCCCCATCGCCGCCACCTGGTCCTGCATGCCCGGCTGATAGGCCGAAATGTGCTCGGTCAGGTCCGCGTGATGCACCTGCGTGCGACGTGCCCACAGCCAGGTGGTCAGCGACGCCGCGAAGCTGCCGCCCAGCGTACGCAGGAAGGTGGCCAGGCCCGAGCCGGCCGCGATCTCACGACCATCCAGGTCCGACAGCAGGATCTGCAGCACCGGCATGAAGAACAGTGCCACGCCGATGCCCATGATCAGCTGCACGCCGGCCACATGGTGGAAGTCCACCTGCAGGTTGAAACCCGAACGCAGGAAGCTGGTCATCGACAGCACCACGAACGCGATGGTGGCCAGCATGCGCATGTCGAAACGCGATGCGTACTTGCCCACGAACGGGGTCATGATCACCGGCAGTACACCGATCGGTGCCGTCGCCAGGCCGGCCCAGATCGCGGTGTAACCCATGTCGCGCTGCAGCCACTGCGGAATCAGCAGGGCCACGCTGAAGAACGCCGCGTAGGCCACCACCATCGCCAGCGTACCGGCACGGAAGTTGCGGTGCCGGAACAGCTTCAGGTCGACGATCGGGTCCTTGTCGGTCAGCTCCCAGATCAGGAACACGGTCAGCGCCACCACGGCCACGCAGGCCAGCACCACGATCTTCATCGACGAGAACCAGTCTTCGTCGTTGCCCAGGTCGAGTACCAGCTGCAAGGCGCCCACGCCGATCACCAGGGTGACCAGGCCGACGTAGTCCATCTTCGGCTTCTCGACGTGCTCGGGGCGACCCTTCAACTGGTTGCCCACTACCAGCGCAGCGAAGATGCCCAGCGGCACGTTGATCAGGAAGATCCATTCCCAGCTGTAGTTGTCGGTGATCCAGCCACCGAGGATCGGCCCGCAGATCGGCGCCACCACGGTGATCATCGCCAGCAGCGCCAGCGCCTGCCCGCGTTTCTCCCGTGGATAGATCGAGACCAGCAGCGACTGGGTGATCGGGTACATCGGGCCGGCGACGAAGCCCTGCAGCGCACGCGACAGCACCAGCATGCCCATGCTCTGGGCCAGGCCGCACAGCAGCGAGGTGATCACGAAGGCCAGCGTGGCCCACACGAACAGCTTGCGCTCGCCGAAGCGACGGCTGAGCCAGCCGGTCAGCGGCAGCGCGATCGCGGTGCTGACCGCGAACGAGGTGATGACCCACGTCGCCTGCTGCGAACTGGCGCCAAGATTACCGGCGATGGTCGGCAGCGAGACGTTGGCGATGGTGGTGTCGAGCACCTGCATGAACGAGGCCATCGCCAGGCCCACGGTGCACAGGGCCACACTGGGTGGCAGGAAGCCGGCGGCCGCACCCGGCGCCGCCGGTGCGCCCGGAGAGCCGGGCGCAGCTGGAGCTTGTGCGGACATGGCCGACCTCAGCTCGCCTTGGACTGCTGCGGCAGGTTGCCCTGGATGATCGTGTGGATCACCTCATCGGCATCGTGCAGCTGCTTGGCGTACACGTCGGTGTCAAACACCGTGCCCTTGGCGGCTGCGCTCGGCAGCACTTCGCCCTTCTGGTCGCGCAGGCTCACCTCGGCCTTCATCGACAGGCCGATGCGCAGCGGGTGTTCGGCCAGCTGCTTGGCATCGATGGCGATGCGCACCGGCACGCGCTGCACGATCTTGATCCAGTTGCCGCTGGCGTTCTGCGCCGGCAGCAGCGAGAACGCCGAGCCGGTGCCCAGGCCCAGGCTGTCGATGCGGCCCTTGTACTTGACGTCGCCGGCATACAGGTCCGACTTCAGCTCCACTTCCTGGCCCAGGCGCATGTGCCGCAGCTGGGTTTCCTTGAAGTTGGCTTCGACCCACATCTGCTCGGTCGGCACCACCGCCATCAGCGCATTGCCCGGCTGCACGCGCTGGCCGACCTGCACCGAACGACGGGCGACATAGCCGGTGACCGGCGCGACGATGCCCGAACGTGCATTGTTGAGGAAGGCCTGGCGCAGCTGCGCGGCGGCAGCCTGCACATCCGGCTGGGTGGCGATCACGGTGTCATCCACCAGTGCGCGGTTGCGCTCGACGGTCTCGCGCGAACCGGCCACGGCCGCTTCGGCAGCTGCCAGCTCGTCGCGGGCGTGGGCCAGTTCTTCGTTGGAGATGGCGCCGGTGGCGGCCAGGCCCTTGCGGCGTGCGAAGTCGTCGCGCACGCGCTTCAGGGTCACCTGGCGTGCGTTCAAGTCCGCCTGCGCACCTTCGACGCTGCGGTACAGGCCGCGGGTCTGGCGCACGGTCTTGGCCAGGTTGGCTTCGGCCTGCTGCAGGGCCACCGAGGTATCGGCCGGGTCCAGCTGCACCAGCAGCTGGCCGCGCTCCACGCGCATGCCGTCATCGGCGTTGATGGCGACCACGGTACCGGCCACCAGCGGGGTGATCTGCACCTGGTTGCCCTGCACGTAGGCGTCGTCGGTCTCTTCGAACCAACGGCCGAACATGAAGTACCACAGCGCCAGTGCCGCCAGCAGCAGCACGACGATCACGAACAGGCCGCGCAACAGCTTGCCGCGGCGGTTGGGGGCGGCGGGGGCCGCAGTGTCTTGGGTCTGGCTCATGGCAGGGGTCTTCAGGAATGCGAGGAATCGGAATGGGAAGCAAGCGGTGCGGCATCAGCGTCACTGGGCTGGAAACCACCGCCGAGCGCCTTGCTCAGGCGCACCGAGGTCTGCAGCTGCTGCGACTGCAGGCCGGCCAGCTGCTGCTGCGACTGCAGCAGGGTGGACTGCGCGGTCAACACGTCCAGGTAGCTGCCGATGCCAGCGCGATAGCGCTGCTGGGCCAGGTCGAATGCAGCGCGTGCGGTATCCACCGCCTGCTGCTGCGACTGCGCCTGCTGCGCCAGTGAGCGCACCGCGTTGACCTGGTCGGCCACGTCGCGCAGTGCATCGAGCACCGCCTGGTTGTAGTTCGCCACGGCCAGGTCGTACTGCGCATCGGTGTTGGCCAGGTTGGCCCGCAGCTTGCCGCCTTCGAAGATCGGCAGGCTCAGCGCCGGGCCGATGTAGGCGAAGCTGGAACTGCTCTGCAGCAGGTCGCCGACATTCGGTGCGACCACGCCGGCCAGCGCGGTCAGGTTGAGGCTCGGGTAGAACCGGGTCTTGGCGACCTTGATCTGCTTGTCGGCCGCTTCCACCCGCCAGCGCGCGGCGACGATGTCGGGGCGACGGCCGAGCAGTTCACTGGGCACTACGCCCGGCAGCTGCAGGGCCAGCGGGTTCATCGCCCGCGGGCGTTCGATCGACAGGCCACGGTCCGGGCCCTTGCCGACCAGCGCGGCCAGCGCCGTGCGCCCGGCATCGATGCGCTGCTGCGCCGCCAGCAACTGCTGCTGTGCGGCCGGCACGCGGGCTTCGGCCTGGCGCACCTGCAGGTCGCTGTCGATGCCGGCACTACGACGCTGCCGGGTCAGCTGCAGCGACTTCTGCGAGCGCGCCAGTTCTTCTTCGGCCACGTCGTTGAGCTGCCAGGCGTAGGCCAGGTCGGTATAGGCCTGGGCGATGCCGGTGGACAGGTTCAGGCGCGCGGCCTGGGCTTCGACAGTCGCGGCGTGGGCGCCATCCACGGCAGCCTCCCAGGCGGCGCGCTTGCCGCCCCAGAGGTCGATGCCGTAGCTGAAGTCGAACGCGATCTGGCTGCTGCCGGCGTAGTGGCCGCCGATTTCATCGCCAGCCATCGATTCGGGCAGGCGCAGGCCGGTGTAGCCACCGGACACGGAGAGGCTGGGCAGGCGATCGGCGCGCGCGGTGCCGACCTGCGACTGTGCCTGGCGCAGGCGCGCGTCGGCGGCGTCCAGGCTCGGATGGCCGGCCAGGCCTTCGGCGATCAGCGCATCCAGTTGCGCATCGCCCAGTGCCTTCCACCAGTCCTGGGCAGGAAAACCGGCTGCGCTCAGGTCGCTGTCGGCCAGGGTACGTTCGCTGTGCAGGCTGTCCACGTCGAGCACGTGGCCCTGCGGGTCAAGGCCACGGCTGCTTGCGCAGGCGGCCAGCGCCAGGGCCAGCGCCGACAGCAGCAGCGCGCGCCCGGAGCGGCGGAGAGTGGGATGCGGGATCGGGTTCATGGGGTTGTCAGGGAATCGCGGATTCGGGTCAGGAGGGACAGCAGCTGCGTGCGTTCGTCGGCGGACAGATCGCGCAGGGCGTAATCCATCACCGCGTCGCCGCGCAGCTTCAACCGCGCCCACAGCGCGCGGCCTTCATCGGTCAATACGATCTGCAGTGCACGCCGGTCCTGCGCATGCGGCTCACGGCGCACGCAACCGAGCGCTTCCAGCTTGTCCAGCAGGCGGGTGACCGCGCTGGGCACCTGGTCGATGGCCTGGGCCAGCTCGTTGGCCGTGCACGGCGCCATGTTCGAGAGCACCTTCAGCCCGATGTAGTGGGTGAAGCCGATGCCGAGGTCTTCTTCGGCCATGGACGCGTCGAGCTGGCGGACCAGGCCGTCACGCACCTGGCGCAGCAGCAGGCCGAAGCTGGGGGGAGTGGTTGCAGGACAGATCATGGGGGAGCATTCTCTTCCAAAAAAAATATTTCTCAATGGAAATATTCGATCTGGCATCAAATGCTGTGTTGCAGCAGTGGGCTGGATCAGGTGAAGGCGCCACCTTAATGGCGCTCCCAACTGGCCCGGTAGTACAATCCAGCCAATGAATGTCACATTCAAGCCACCCCCGGCCCACGTGAAGGCGGGCGAACCCGGCCCTGCCACCCTGCTGCGCGAAGAAGCACTGGACTGGTTCGAGCGCAATGACGGCCCACCGGTCATCGCCTTCCGCTTCGACAGCCCGCAGGGGCTGGCCCGCGAAGTGGACTGGCATCACCACGTCCGCGCGCAGCTGATCTGCGTCGAACGCGGCCTGCTGACCACCCGCACCTCCCATGGCACCTGGTCGCTGGCGCCAGGTTCGGCGGGCTGGATGCCGCCAGCCGAGCCGCATACGGTCCACATCGATGGCCCCCTGCGCGGCTGGGGCATGGTGCTGGCCGCACCGCTGTGCGCCGAACTGCCCGCCGACCCGTGCGTGCTGGGCATCTCGCGGTTGGCGCAGGCAGTGGCCGAACGCATCTGTGACTGGCCGCAGGACTACGAAAGCACCAGCGAACGGCAGCACATCATCAACGTGCTGCTGGACGAGATACGCGCCGCGCCGCGCCAGCGCATGCACCTGCCGATGCCGCGCGACCGGCGCCTGCTGAAGATCGCCTCGCAGCTGCTGGCCGACCCGGCCGACGAGCGCGGCCTGGCGCAGTGGGCGCATTGGGCCGGCCTGTCGCCGCGCAGCCTGACCCGCCATTTCCGCGACGAGACCACCCTCAGCTTCGCGCAATGGCGCCAGCAGGCGCGGCTGGCCGAGGCGCTGCGGCAGCTCAGCGAGGGCCGCAGCGTGGCCGACATCGCCCACGCACTTGGCTTCAGCAGCGCCAGCGCCTTCGTCACCGTGTTCCGGCGACACTTCGGGCTACCGCCCGGACGCTACCTGGCACGGGCCGGCCACGGCCTGGAACCGGGCCTTGACCCTGCACGCGGCTTGGCATCCCCCGCCGCATCCGGATAATCACTGGATTGAGAGCGGCGACCGCCGTCACCGCCTCCCGACATAGGTAACAACGCCGCATGACCGATCTTGCCCGCCCCGTGTTCCACGGTTTCGAACAACTGCCGCTGCGCGAGTACGCCGAACGCGCCTACCTCGACTACTCGATGTACGTGGTCCTGGATCGCGCCCTGCCGTTCATTGGCGACGGCCTGAAGCCCGTGCAGCGCCGCATCATCTATTCGATGAGCGAGCTGGGCCTGAATGCCGCGTCCAAGCCGAAGAAGTCCGCACGCACCGTCGGTGACGTCATCGGTAAATACCACCCGCATGGCGACAGTGCGTGTTACGAAGCGCTGGTGCTGATGGCACAGCCGTTCTCGTACCGTTATCCGCTGATCGAAGGCCAGGGCAACTTCGGTTCCAGCGACGATCCGAAGTCGTTCGCGGCGATGCGTTACACCGAATCCAAGCTGACCCCGATCGCCGAAGTACTGCTGGGCGAACTGGGCCAGGGCACCACCGACTGGGCACCGAACTTCGACGGCACCCTGCAGGAACCGACCTGGATGCCGGCACGCCTGCCGCATCTGCTGCTGAACGGCACCACCGGCATCGCCGTGGGTATGGCCACCGATGTGCCGCCGCACAACCTCAACGAGATCGTCAGCGCGCTGCTGCACCTGCTGGACGATCCGGATGCCAGCGTGCGCGACCTGTGCGAGCACGTGAAGGGTCCGGATTATCCGTCCAACGCCGAGATCATCACCCCGGCCAACGATCTGCGGAACATGTACGAGACCGGCAACGGCAGCGTGCGTGCGCGTGCCACCTACATCAAGGAAGCGCACAACGTGGTGGTCACCGCGTTGCCGTTCCAGGTGTCGCCGTCGAAGGTGATCGAGCAGATCGCCGCACAGATGCGCGCCAAGAAGCTGCCGTGGCTGGAAGACATCCGCGATGAGTCCGACCATGCCAACCCGGTGCGCGTGGTACTGGTGCCGCGCTCGAACCGCGTCGACGCCGAGCAGTTGATGGGGCACCTGTTCGCCACCACCGACATGGAGCGCAGCTACCGCGTCAACCTCAACGTGATCGGGCTGGACGGCCGTCCGCAGGTGAAGAACCTGAAGACGCTGCTCAGCGAATGGCTGGCATTCCGCAGCAGCACCGTCACCCGCCGCCTGCAGCACCGCCTGCAGAAGGTCGAGCGTCGCCTGCACCTGTTGGAAGGCCTGCTGGTGGCGTTCCTCAACCTGGACGAGGTGATCCACATCATCCGTACCGAGGACGAACCGAAGGCGGCGCTGATCGCACGCTTCGGCCTGTCCGAAGACCAGGCCGAGTACATCCTGGAAACCAAGCTGAAGCAGCTGGCCCGCCTGGAAGAAATGAAGATCCGCGGCGAGCAGGACGAACTGGCCAAGGAGCGCGACAAGATCCTCAGCATCCTCGACAGCAAGGCCAAGCTGAAGAAGCTGATCCGCGACGAGCTGCAGGCCGATGCGAAGAAGTTCGGCGACGAGCGCCGCTCGCCGCTGGTGCAGCGCCAGGCCGCCCAAGCCATCGACGAGACCGAGCTGGTGCCGAGCGAGCCGATGACGGTGGTGATGTCCGAGAAGGGCTGGATCCGCGCCGCCAAGGGCCACGACATCGATGCCTCGACCCTCTCCTACCGCGATGGCGATGCGCTGCAGGGTGCAGTGCGTGCGCGCAGCACCCAGCAGGTCGCGTTCCTGGACAGCGAAGGCCGCGCCTACTCCACGCCGGTGCATACCCTGCCCTCGGCACGCGGCAACGGTGAGCCGCTGACCGGCCGCTTCTCGCCGGCCGCAGGCACCAGCTTCGTGACCCTGGCCAGCGCCGAACCGGATACCCGCTTCGTGCTGGCCTCGACCCACGGCTATGGTTTCGTCACCCGCTTCGAGAACCTGATCGGTCGCAACAAGGCCGGCAAGGCGATGCTGAACCTGTCGGCGGGCTCGTCGGTACTGACCCCATCGGTGGTGGCCAACGTCGCTACCGACCGCATCGTCGCGGTGACCAGTTCGGGCAACCTGCTCGCGATCGCCGCCAACGACCTGCCGGAACTGGACAAGGGCAAGGGCAACAAGATCATCGAGATCCCCAAGGCCAAGCTCGCCACCGAACGCGTGGTCGCCATCGTGGCAATCAGCCCGGGCCAGACCCTGCAGGTCCGCAGTGGCCAGCGCACCATGGGCCTGAAGTTCAACGAACTCGACGCCTATCTGGGCGCCCGCGCCACCCGTGGCCATCTGCTGCCGCGTGGCTGGCAGAAGGTGGAAGGGTTGTCGGTCGAGTGACGGTAGGTGTCAACCTTGGTTGACACGCCTTGCCCGGCAACCGGGAACCCGCCGGGCATGGCCCGGCGCTACCGGGATCGGAGCATCAGACACAAAAAAGCCGGGGCATTCCCCGGCTTCTTTGTTTGTCGGCTGGCGGGCGGTGGAGCAGCTGGCGGGCGAAGGCTGGCTGGCGGTGCTCCGGTGCTGGCGGGCGACGTTGCTTTGCGCTCCTGGTAGAGCCGGGCATGACCCGGCGCTACGACAATCGTGGTCAGTGCGCCGGGGCGCCGCTGCCGTCGATCTTGCTCAGCTGGTACAGCTCCAGGCCGATGCGCTTGATCAGGCCCAGCTGCTGCTCCAGCCACCAGGCGTGGTCTTCCTCGGTGTCCTTCAACTGCGCCAGCAGCATGTCGCGGCTCACGTAGTCGCCCTTCTCCTCGCACAGCTTCATGCCGGCGGCGAGGTTGTTGCGCACCGCGTATTCGGTGTCCAGGTCCTTGCGCAGCATCTCCTCCACGGTCTTGCCGGGCTCGGTGGCATGCGGGCGCATGTCCGGGTCGCCGCCCAGGAACAGGATCCGGCGCAGCAGCGCGTCGGCATGCTGGGTCTCTTCCTCCATCTCGTGGTTCAGGCGTTCGTACAGCGCGAACAGGCCCTGGTCCTCGTAGCGGCGGGAGTGGATGAAGTACTGGTCGCGGGCGGCGAGTTCGCCGCGCAGCAGTTCCTTCAGGCAGGCGATGACGTCCGGGTTGCCTTTCATGGGGGGAGCTCCTGTGAATCGATGGCGCCCATGGTGCCCCATCTGGAAATACGGTGATCTAATCGGAATCAGTCGCAGTTGCGCCTGCGGCTACAATCGGCCGACCTGCTCGGAAAGGACCTGTAATGCGTCGTACGTGGCGGTGGATTCTGGGTGTGCTGGTGGCAATCGTGCTGCTCGCGGTGCTGGTCCTGTGGTTGCTGCTGCGCGGCAGCCTGGCCGAACTGGACGGCGAGCGCCCGCTGCCCGGGCTGGCCACCAAGGTCACCGTGGAGCGCGATGCGCTGGGGGTGGTCACCATCACCGCCGGCAACAAGACTGATGCCCTGCGGGCGCTCGGCCGTGTTCACGCGCAGGAACGTTATTTCGAAATGGACCTGATGCGGCGCAGTGCCGCAGGTGAACTGTCCGCCCTGTTCGGGGCGAAGGCGATCGAAGCCGACAAGCGCATGCGCGTACACCGCCTGCGCGCGCGTACCGAGGCCCATCTGCAGGACGCACTGGGCAGCGACCCTGCGGCCGTGCGCGCCTATGTGGACGGGGTCAACCAGGGCCTGGGCAGCCTGGCGGTGCGGCCATGGGCCTATCTGCTGCTGCGGCAGGCGCCCCAACCCTGGCGGGCCAGCGACAGCGTGCTGGCAGGCCTGGCCATGTACGCCGACCTGCAGGACCCCAGCAACCAGTCCGAACTCGCCCTGGAGCGCATCCGCGCGGTGGTGCCACCGGCACTGTATGCGCTGCTGGCGCACGACGGCAGCGAGTGGGATGCGCCGCTGGCCGGCGCTGCCCGTGGCAACGCCCCCCTGCCTGATGCCAGCCAGCTGGACCTGCGCACGCTGAAGGCCGCGACCGGCGCGGCTGCCGAGGATGCCGACGCGGTCGGCAGCAACAATTTCGCCGTGGCCGGCGCGCTGACCGCCGATGGCCGTGCGATCGTCGCCGACGACATGCACCTGGGCCTGCGCGCTCCCAGCCTGTGGTTCCGTGTGCGCCTGCGCTACCCCGATCCACAGGCCGCGGGTGGCCAGGTCGATGTCAGCGGATTCTCGCTGCCGGGCGTGCCGGCGGTGATTGTCGGCAGCAACGGCCACGTGGCCTGGGGCTTCACCAACAGCTACATCGACACTGCCGACTTCCGCACCGAGCCAGCGGACGCTGCAGTGACCGTGCACGAGGAACGGATCGTCGTGGCCGGCGGTGCCGACGTGCGTTTCCCGGTACGCGAAACCGCGTGGGGACCGATCCTGCACACCCACGCCGATGGCAGCGGCGACGCCTTGCGCTGGGTCGCGCAGTTGCCGGGCGCGGTGCGCATGGACTTCGCCGACATGGCACGGGCCGCCGATCTGGACCAGGCCCTGCAGATTGCCGACCATGCCGGCATTCCCGCGCAGAACCTGGTGATCGGCGACCGCAGCGGGCGTATCGCGTGGCGCCTGATCGGCGCGCGGCCTGACCGTGGCCCGGGCTGTACACCGCTGGGCTTCAATGACAATCACCGCAACCGGGGCTGCGCGCCGTGGCCGATCCGCAGCGACGCCGCGCCGAGCCTGGTCGACCCCGCCTCGCATCGGCTGTGGACGGCCAACAGCCGCGTGGTGGACGAGGCGACGCTGGCCACGATCGGCAATGGCGGCTACGACCTCGGCGCGCGCGGACGGCAGATCCGCGACCTGCTGGCCACGCAGGCGCATTTCGACGAGCACGACCTGCTGGCGATCCAGCTCGACGACCGCGCGGTGTTCCTGCAGCGCTGGTGGGTGCTGCTGCACCAGGTGGTCGAGCACAGCGACGATCCGGCACTGAAGCGGTTGGGCACGGCCAGCAGCCATTGGGACGGTCGCGCCGCGATCGATTCGGTCAGCTACCGGGTGGTGCGCGAGTTCCGCACACAGGTACTCGACACGTTGACCGATGCGCTGCTGGCACCGGCCCGGGCACCGCTGGGCGGGGATTTCCTGGCACCGCGCCTGGCGCAGCTGGAAGGCGTGGCCTGGCCGATGCTGCAGCAACGCCCCGCCAACCTGCTGCCCCCCGCCTACACGAGCTGGGATGCACTGCTGGCCGATGCGGCGCGCCGTACCGACGCGGAGCTGTCCGCGCAGGGGCCGCTGGCGCACCGCAGCTGGGGCGAGCGCAATACCGCAGCGATCTGCCATCCGGTCGCGCGCGCCCTGCCCGCCTTCGCCAGCCGCTGGTTGTGCATGCCGGCCGATCCCCTGCCCGGCGACCGTGACATGCCGCGTGTACAGACGCCGGCGTTCGGCGCCTCGCAGCGCATGGTGGTCTCGCCCGGCCACGAGGCCGATGGCATCGTGCACATGCCGGGTGGGCAGAGCGGCCATCCGCTGTCGCCTTACTGGGGCGCTGGACATGAGGACTGGGTGCACGGCCGCCCCACCCCGTTCCTTCCCGGCAAGGCGCAGCACACGTTGACGCTGTTACCGGCCAGGTAATTGCTCGCCGGGCATGGCCCTGCGCTACCAGAGCAACGAGCCCGCGCACAGTGGATCCGAACGATATGGTAGCGCCGGGCCATGCCCGGCGGGATTCACCGCGTCAGGCCTTGCGGCGCTCGATCAGGTTCAACAGCGGCCCGGTCATCGCGGTCGTCACCAGTGCCATGATCACCAGCACCGCAAACAGGCGGTCGCCCAGCAGGCCCAGCTCGTAGCCGAGGTTGAGCACGATCAGCTCCATCAACCCGCGGGTATTCATCAGCGCACCCAGTCGCCACGCTTCGCGCGAGGCCATGCCGGTACTGCGCGCCGCACTCCAGGTCCCCAGCAGCTTGCCCACCGTGGCCACGGCGATCACCACCACGCACAGCAGAATGTCGCTGCTGTGCAACGCGTCGGCGCGCATGCGCAGGCCGGTCATGGCGAAGAACAGCGGCAGCAGCAGCGTCACCGCGAACGGTTCGACCCTGGCCACCAGCAGTTGCCGCAGCTGCGCGTTGGACGACACCGCCACGCCTGCAGCGAAGGCGCCGAACAGCGCATGGATGCCGAGCACTTCGGTGACCAGCGCACTGGCCAGCGACAGCAGCAGGATGCCCAGCAGCCAGCGCCCTTCGCGACCCGGCGCGATGGTCTGGCGGGCAAACCACGGCTTCACCAGTCCCAGCATCAGCGCGATGAACGCCACCACGCACAGCAGGTTGAGGCTGGCCGGCAACCAGCCGGTGGCCTGCGCTGCCGCCACGATCAGCGCCAGCAGGCACCACGCGGTCGCATCGCCCAGCGCCGCGCAGGCGATGGCAGTCTGCCCCAGCGGGGTGTGGGTGATGCCGCGATCAGCGAGGATGCGCAGCAGCACCGGGAAAGCGGTGATGCTCATCGAAATACCGACGAACAGCGCGAACGCGGTGAAACCCACGCCCTGCGGGCCATGCTGCGGGTACAGCCAGATGGCCAGGACCACACCAAGCACGAACGGCACCGCGATGCCTGCGTGGCTGACGGTGAAGGCGAATCGACGGCGCCCACGCAGCGCGCCCAGATCAAGCTCGGCACCGGCCACCAGCAGGAACATCAGCACACCCAGTTGGCTGAGCATGCCCAGCGGCCCGAGCGAAGCGGCCGGGAACAGTGCACCGTGCACCTGCGGCAGCAGGCTGCCCAGCAACAGCGGCCCCATCATCAGGCCGGCGGCCATTTCGCCGATCACGGCCGGCTGGCCGAAGCGCTTCAACAGCGCACCGGCGCCCTTGGCGACCAGCAGCAACACCAGCAGCTGCAGCAGGAACAGGCCGAGCGGCGAGGCCAGGTGATGCGCCCAGTCACTGCCGACCACGGCTTCGGCCTTGCTGGCCACCGTCGGCAGCCCGGGCCCCGCATAGCGCGCCAGCAGCAGGCCGACCAGCAGCGGCACGCCGGCCCACACCAGGTAGCGCCAAGCCCACTTCGTCGGCCTCACGGGACCTCCGGTCTGTACGTCCATGAACATTCCCCAATGTGCAGGGGGCTGATGATACGTCCCTCGCTGCCCATGCGCTGCAGGGCTCGCCGGGCATGGCCCGGCGCTACCCGTGTGGCTGCCGCTCGGCGCGGCCGATCAGGCCAACGCTTGCTCGTGCACGCCGGCGATGGCGCGGCCCGATGGGTCGGCGGCGGCGGCGAAGCTGGCATCCCAGGCGATCGCTGCCGGCGAGGAACAGGCGATCGACTTGCCGCCCGGCACGGTTTCAGCCGCCGCATGGCTGGGGAAGAACTGCTCGAACAGGTGACGGTAGTAGTACGCCTCCTTGGTCTGCGGCGGGTTGTGCGGGAAGCGCTTGTCGGCCGCAGCCAACACGCGGTCGCTGACCTGTGCTTCGGCGTGCGCCTTCAGGCCATCGATCCAGCCGTAGCCGACGCCATCGCTGAACTGCTCCTTCTGCCGCCACAGGATGCTGTCCGGCAGGTAGCCCTGGAAGGCTTCGCGCAGTACCGCCTTCTCGATGCGGCGACCACCAAAACCGGCGCCGACCATCTTGTGCGCGGCATCGAATCGCATCGCCACGTCGAGGAATTCGCGGTCCAGGAACGGCACGCGCGGCTCCACGCCCCAGGCCATCATCGACTTGTTGGCGCGCAGGCAATCGTAGTTGTGCAGGGCATCGAGCTTGCGCACCAGTTCCTGGTGGAATTCGCGCGCGTCCGGCGCCTTGTGGAAGTACAGATAGCCGCCGAAGATCTCGTCGCTGCCTTCGCCGGACAGCACCATCTTCACCCCCATCGCCTTGATCCGGCGCGCCAGCAGGAACATCGGCGTGGAGGCGCGGATGGTGGTGACGTCGTAGGTTTCAATATGGCGGATCACCTCCGGCAGCACGTCCAGGCCTTCTTCGAAGGTGTATTCGAAGCCGTGGTGGACCGTGCCCAGTGCTTCGGCGGCCACCGCAGCAGCGGCCAGATCCGGCGAGCCCTTCAGGCCGATGGCGAACGAATGCAGGCGCGGCCACCACGCTTCACTCTGCCCGCCATCTTCGATGCGACGACGCGCATAGCGTGCTGCCACGGCGGCAACCAGCGACGAATCCAGCCCGCCCGACAGCAGCACGCCGTACGGCACGTCACTCATCAACTGGCGTTCGACCGCATGTTCGAAAGCCTGGCGCAGCTCGGCGAGATCGGCCGAGCGGCCCTGCACGTCGTCGTACTCGCGCCACGGCTGCTGGTAGTAGCGCACCAGCTCACCGCTGGCGCTGTCGTAGTAGTGGCCCGGCGGGAACTGGGCGACGTCGGCACAGGTATCGACCAACGCCTTCATTTCAGAGGCGACGCGCAACCGCCCCTGCGCATCATGGCCCCAGTACAGCGGCACCACGCCGACCGGGTCGCGCGCGATCAGTACACGACCCGCACTGCGATCCCATAACGCAAAAGCGAAGATGCCGTTGAGCTGCTCCAGCCACTGCGCCGGCGACCCGCCCTGGCGGTACAGCGCGTTGATCACCTCGCAGTCCGAGCCGGTCTGGAAGGCATAGGCCTGGGCAAGTCCGCCCTTGAGCTGCTGGTGGTTGTAGATCTCGCCGTTGACCGCCAGCGCCAGCTGCGCGTCTTCGGACAGCAGCGGCTGCGAGCCGCCTGCCGGATCGACGATGGCCAGGCGCTCGTGCACCAGCAGCGCGCCCTCGTCCAGGTACACACCGCTCCAGTCCGGGCCACGATGACGCTGGCGCTGCGACAGCTCCAGCGCATGGCGGCGCAGGGAAGGAAGATCGTCACCGGCCTGCAGGCCGAAAATACCGAAGATCGAACACATGGGTGGAACTCCTGTTGTGGGGAAGTACACGGGGGGAGGGTGTTCGACCGGCCATCCAGGCCCGGGTGGGGCTGCGCCCGGGCACAAAAAAAACCCGCATCGGCCAATGCGGGTTTTCTGGTGTCCGGGCGTATGTTGCTGTCTATCTACCCAGGGCGCAGTCCCGCATCGGCCGCGCACGATTATTCGCACGCAGATTATTGCGGTTGGTGTTGTTGACGGCGGTGGCCAGGCGGATCGACATGGCATCGACCCTACCCCGCTTTCCGGCACGGCGCAACCGTTGCGTTGGCAACCACTCCGCAGAGCGCATAATGGCCCGCCGTGAAACGTGCAATGGAAATGCAACACCGCAACGGACGCAACGCGGCTCTGGCCGCCCTGATCTGCCTGGGCCTGGCCGCCTGCCAGACCCTGCCCCCACCCTCGCTCCTTCCGCCGGCTCAGCAGCAGAGCCTGGAACAACGCGGAACCGACGGCAGCTTCGAGGGAGCCTTTGATACCGCGGAAACCTTCGAGCGCTTCAACGATCCGCGCGCCATCGCCTATTACGAGCGTGCCGCAGCGGTCACCCCCTGGACCTTCCACAACACCAAGGCGGAAAAAGCCCTGGGCCGGATCTGGATCTCCGGCACGCTGCGGTATGCCGACAGCCCCCACATCAATCCTGCGCCGGTGCTGCGCGCGTCCTGGCGGCGTGGCGAACGCGCCTATCTGGCGGCGGCCTACCACGGCAATCCCTATGCGTTCTACGAACTCGCCAAGGCCTATCGCCAGCGTGGCGACGCGCAACAGGCGCTGCGCTGGGACCTGCGCGGAATGATCTACCAGCGCTACCCGAGTTCATCGTCGCGACTGCCGGATGCGGTGGCCGCGCAGGGCGACAGCGTGCATCCGCTGGTTGCGCAGATCCAGCGTCGCGCCGAGCGCGGCGATGCCGAAGCGCAGGTGGACCTGGGCGCGCTGCTGGAGAAGGGCGTGGGACTGCCGCGCGATCCGGCGCGTGCGCTGCAGCTGTACCAGCGCGCCGGCGAGAAGGGCAATGTGTTCGGCCAGTACTTCGCCGGGCTGCTGCTGGGCCGCAGTGCGCCGGGCGTGGACAAGAACCCTGACGCTGCTGCCGCCTGGTTTGCCAAGGCGGAAGCACAGCAGTTCTACATGGCGGCGCCGAGCTACTGGAAAAAAGCGGTCGAACCGCCGTTCTTCAGTTTTTCGGAGTAACGCGCGCCGCTGCGCTCGCCGGGCATGGCCCGGCGCTACCCACGATCATCCGCACGCTCACCCCGGTGCGCCGGTGC